>NZ_JAVTLI010000008.1:0-157970 GCF_032248435.1 Methylophilus sp. VKM B-3414
TTGCTCATTTAATACTCCTATTAACCTCAAGTATGAGGCTAAAAAGTATCTAATGCAGCCGGGGCGATTCACGGATTAATTTTTTACCTCAATCAAATCCCGATAGACATGCCAACTTGCGTGCCCAACCACGGGCATGGTCAGCATTAAACCTAAAAAGTTGGTCGCCAGGCCAAATCCGATGAGCACGACAATACAAAAAGCCCAGAACAGCATGGGGATAGGGTTGCGGGCGCAGGTGCGCAGGCTAGTAATGGCGGCGGTCCAGGCGCTGGTGTTTCTATCTAGCATGAGGGGCATGGCAATTACGCTGATGCTGAAAATGGCAGCGGCAAACAAGGCGCCAGTGCCAAAGTAAACTAACAGGAAAACCGGTTGTTTGAATGTGAATACATTGATGACGACATCGGTAAAGGTGGGCAGCGCACCGTGAAAGTAATGCGAGAAAATGGTCATGGAGAGCCGCACCCAGCTTAAGAACAAACATACCAGCAACACGGTAAACAGAGTGATGTTGATGAGGTTGGGTAGCCAGGCCATGAGCGTGGGGGCGAGGGCGGGGGGCTCACCAGCTTCCATGCGTCTGCTCAGATCGTATAGCCCCATGGCCAGAAATGGTCCTAGCAGGAAAAACCCGGTAGTGAGCCCGGCTAGCAGCCAGTAATTTTCAGCGAAGATGGTGTGTAACAGAATGCCTGTTGCCGCAAAAAAAATGCCATAAAACAGGCTGGCACGGCCACCGAGATGAATGTCAGTGACGCCGGAGTGTAGCCAGTCTGGAATGATTTGGATTGGGACTTTTCGAATTAAAAATTCATCGTCAGCGTGTATTTTGTTGGCTGAAATATGCTGTATGCCCATGTGTTTGGCCCCCGTCAAAAATGATGGCTATCATTCATTGCTGCTGGCAGTGGGGCCGGTCTTAAAACTAAAAATACACTTTCGTGGACGGCGGTCCCGCTACTGGCATTTCTAATCAATCAACACAAAAAACTGCTTTGAATGCGCCAAGGTTTGAGGCTTTGCGCACGTCACCCGGAGCGCATTTCTGTTCCGAGAGTTGTTTAGCTTAATCATGAATGGTGGCTTAAGCAACAACAAAAATGTGACAACACCCACCGGAATATTTTCTTGATTGTGCTTTTAAGTGACATTTTGCGGTGCGGGTGAGCACAACTATCTTGATGGCCGAACCAAGGTTTTGAATTGCTTTGCCGCGTTTTTAAGGGGCTGTGAGGGGGATTGCAATTGTGAGATTGGTAGAGTGAGAGTGTTTTTTTGTTAAGCGTGGCTATTCATAAATTTACATTGATGACATTGGCACCGGCCATTTTTTGTCTTGTCACTGCGATTATCTTGTGCTAATTTACAACATGTAACAAATTTGTAACTAAACGTAATTTGGTTGATACAAGCTGAATTCTGGGTTGGCAAACATGTTATCTATTTGCGAAACACAATGCGTTACCAGGCCAAATGCCTCGGCTTCATCGGAAAGTGTGTTGAAGTTGTTGCTGAGTTTGGGCGTGTTTTCGGGGCTGATTGCCATGGCTTTTTTGCATATCGGTGCCTGGATGGTGTTGCCATTTGCTGGCTTGGAATTGGTGTTGGTGGTTCTGGCGTTTGTGGTGGTGCTGCGTCATAGCGGTGACTACGAAAAAATCACTTTCGTTGAGGATCATATTGAAATCGAACAAAGTGTGTTGGGGAAAATAAAACACGTTCGGTTTCAGCGCTACTGGACCCGTATAACGCTCAGGGAAGGTGAGAACGGCAAGACGTCACTGTGGATAGGGTCCCATAATCAAGAAGTCGAGTTTGGTCGAGATACCATGGATGATGCGCAACGCGAAGCCCTGGCCTCTCATCTCAAACGAACACTTCTAAAAACTAGATAACTGGATTTTGGAGCGATTAGATGCAAGGGATGAAGAAACTCGGGGTTGGTGCGGTTGCATGGTTTTTGTCTTTAAGTGCGCATGCTGACTACACCTGGAATTTTCCGGAGCCAGTCACGCCAATGGCTTTGGATACCCTCCACGTACATAATAAATTCATGCTGATTACTGCCGTGATTTTTGTGGTGGTGCTGGCAATCATGATTTACTCGATTGTGACCCACCGTCACAGCAAAGGCTACAAACCTGTCGCCGATAACCCCCCCTCTACTGCCGTAGAAATTTTCTGGACCTTGATCCCGTTTGCGATCCTGCTGTTGATTGACTTTGTCATCATGGGTATCCCGGCCTATCACAGCGTAGTGATGATGGAAGACACGCGAGACCAATCGACCATGGTGATCAAAATTACCGGGTCACAGTGGCGCTGGCAATATGAGTATCTTGATGGCGATGCCAAGGGCATCAAGTTCGTCAGCAACCTGGCGACGACTAACGGCCAAATGCATAACGAGGAAGATAAAGGCGAGCACTACCTGCTTGAAGTCGATAATCCGCTAGTGTTGCCTGTCGGCGAGAAGGTGCGCATTTTGATGACGGCCTCTGATGTGTTGCATAACTGGTGGGTGCCACAGTTTGGCTCGTCACGTGTGGCCGTGCCTGGGTTTATCCGTGAAACCTGGGTGCAAGTCGAGAAGCCAGGCGTCTACCGCGGCCAATGCAAAGAACTCTGTGGCAAGGGGCATGGCTATATGCCGGTGGTTGTGAATGCGGTTTCCAAAGAAGAGTTTGCGCAGTGGGCAAACAAAAAACAGGATGAGCAAAAAGCCGCGAATGATGTGAAAGAAATGACCAAGGATGAGTTGGTGGCGCAGGGGAAAGTGGTTTACGAGAAAAACTGTGCCGTCTGCCATCAGGTGACCGGG
Source organism: Methylophilus sp. VKM B-3414 (assembly GCF_032248435.1). Taxonomy (NCBI): domain Bacteria; kingdom Pseudomonadati; phylum Pseudomonadota; class Betaproteobacteria; order Nitrosomonadales; family Methylophilaceae; genus Methylophilus; species Methylophilus sp. VKM B-3414. The sequence goes on from NZ_JAVTLI010000008.1 coordinate 2,825, forward strand.
GCTGGCTTGCCGCCTGCATTCCCGGCCTTGACCGGCAGCAAAATTGCGACGGGCGCTATTTTTGGCTCTGATGGCAAATATCAGAAAGATAGCCACCTTGACCGCGTGCTGAATGGCAAGGGTGTGATGCCCGCCTGGAAGGCAACTTTGAACGATACGGAAATTGCAGCGGTGATCACCTATGAGCGTAATGCCTTGGGTAACGCGGCGGCAGTGGATGCCGTGTTGCAGCCGGCGCAAGTTAAAGCAGCCCGTGAATAAATATTTAAGCGATTGATTTAGGAGAGCACTATGAGTACTACTTCAGTAGCACATCATGACGAGCATCAGGATCACCCAACCGGGATCATGCGTTGGCTGACGACGACAAACCACAAAGATATCGGGACCATGTACCTGACGTTTTCACTGATTATGTTCCTGGTTGGTGGCAGCATGATTCTTGGTATCCGTGCCGAGTTGTTCAAGCCCGGACTGCAATTGATGAACCCCGAGTTCTTTAATCAGTTAATTGGCGTGCATGCGCTGATCATGATTTTTGCAGCGTTGATGCCGGCTGCAACCGGATTTGCCAACTGGATGTTGCCGTTGCAGATTGGTGCGCCAGACATGGCTTTACCGCGCTTGAATAACTGGGGCTTCTGGATTTTGCCCCCTTCCGCCATCTTGCTGACGTTGCCATTCACTCTGGCATTGTTTGGTGTGGGTGATGGCGCGCTGGCCACCGGTTGGACCTTTTACCCGCCGCTGTCTGTGCAAGGCGGCATTGGTGTGGACTTTGCCATTTTTGCGGTGCACTTGCTGGGTATTTCGTCTGTGTTAGGTTCAATCAACATTATTGTGACGATTTACAACATGCGTGCGCCTGGCATGACCTTGATGAAAATGCCGATGTTTGCCTGGGGTTGGCTGATCACCGCTTTCTTGCTGATTGCCACCATTCCTGTACTGGCCGGCGCAGTGACCATGTTGCTGACGGACCGTCACTTTGGTACACACTTCTTTGACGCGGCCGGTGGCGGTGACCCGATTATGTTCCAGCATTTGTTCTGGTTCTTTGGTCACCCGGAAGTCTACATTCTGCTATTGCCCGTCTGGGGCTTTATCCCCCAGATTCTGCAAACCTTCAGCCGCAAGCCTATGTATGGCTATAAAGCGCAAGTGTATTCATTGTGGGCGATTGGCGCTTTGGCGGTCGTTGTTTGGGCGCACCACTTCTTTACAGCCGGTATGCCTGTGCCTGCATTGCTGTACTTTATGTATAGCACCATGGCAATTTCCTTACCGTTGGCGGTACTGTTCTATTGCTGGATCCGCACCATGTGGAAAGGCTCCATGAGCTTTGAAACCCCAATGCTGTTCACGGTCGGCTGGATTATTCTGTTTGGCGTGGGTGGTCTGACTGGTCTGGTGCTCGCAGACGTGGCTGCCGATGCGCAATATCACAACAGTTACTTTGTGGTCGCACATTTCCATTACACCCTGTTTGCGGGTGGCATCATGGGGATTATGGCGGGCGTGTACTACTGGCTGCCAAAAATGACAGGCCATATGTATAACGAGAAACTGGGTAAATTACATTTCTGGTTAACAGCCATTTCATTCAATGTGACCTTTATTCCACAGTTCTTTGTCGGCTTGGCCGGGATGCCGCGCCGTATTCCAGACTATGCCTTGCAGTTTGCCGAATTCAATATGATTTCGAGTATCGGTGCATTTGCCTTGGGTCTGTCACAGTTGCTGTTTGTCTACATCATTATCAGCTGTGTCAAAGGTGGCAAAAAGGCAACAGACCGTGTCTGGGAAGGGGCGCAAGGCCTGGAGTGGACGTTGCCATCTCCTCCGCCATATCACAGCTTTACTGAACAGCCGGTGGTTAAATAAATGCTAAAAAAGCCAGTCAATCCAGTTTTTTGGTTGATTGGCTTTGTTTTAAGGTTGACGTATTTTGAGTGATCCCAAGCAGTCTAATAACAGGAAAATTGCATGGCTGCTCGCTGCGGTAGCAATTCTCTGGTACCTGATTTCGATGTTTACGATCTGGAAGTAAACCAGTTGTTGAAACAGTTATGGCATTAAAACAAGATCAGGTAGAAGCCAATCGAAAATTGGCTTTTAAATTGGTGTGGATCATCGTCGGTGCGCTGTTGTTTGCCTTTGCCTTGGTGCCATTGTATGACGTCATTTGTTCTGTGACCGGGCTCAATGGCAAAACCAAAAATACGGCGGAAACAGCCACAAAAGCAGTTGTAGATTTAAAGCGGGAAGTCACCGTGCAGTTTGTGTCATCGGTGATGCCTGGATTGGGGTGGAATTTTTATCCCAAGCAAAACAGTGTGGTCGTGCATCCTGGCCAAGTCACTACGGTCATGTTTGAGGCAAAAAACATTACCAATGAGGAGGTGGTCGGGCAGGCCATTCCCAGTGTGACCCCAGGCAAAGCATCGGCCCACTTGAAAAAAATAGAGTGTTTCTGCTTTGTCAGGCAATCGTTAAAACCGGGTGAGGTGAAGGCATTGCCACTGCGATTCTTCGTCAGTGCCGAACTGCCCAAAGATGTACAAGAAATGACCTTGTCGTATTCGTTTTTTCCGGCAAGTCAGCAATAAATAATATGAGTAACACGATCAAAGGATAGGGAGTTAATGCATGGCTAGTCATTCAGAAAATCACTATTTTGTCCCGCACGGCAGTATCTACCCGGCATTGATTTCAGTCGGGTTGCTGTCGATGGCGAGTGGCTTTGTCTTTAATGTTACCGGCTCGGACACGCGGCTGGATGGGTCTATGAAAAATCCGGCCTTGTCCTACCTCGCTACCCCGGGCAAGTACATGATGTATCTGGGCCTGGCGATTGTGCTGGCCATGATGTTCAAATGGTTAAGTACAGTTGTCACTGAAAGTGTCACCGGCCAGTATAAAAAATGGGAAGACAAATCTTTCCGTATTGGCATGATCGTGTTCATTTGCTCTGAGGTGGCTTTTTTTGCGGCGTTCTTCGGAGCATTGTTTTATATGCGCGTGTTGTCGGTGCCTGATCTGGCTTCTTACGCGCCAGACATTACGCCTTACAAGGACTTTTTAAGTACTTGGCCATCACAGGGGCCTGGCGGAACGGTTCTGGGGGAGACCTATCAACCAAACACCGCCTTTCACCCCATGACTTGGAGTGGCCTGCCACTGATCAATACCTTGTTGTTGTTGAGTTCTGGTGCGACCATTACCTGGGCACACTGGGGCTTGATCAAAAATAACCGCAAACAACTGATTGTAGGGCTGTTCCTGACGATTGCACTGGGGGTGACCTTCTTGTGCTGCCAGGCAGCCGAGTATCACCATGCTTATACCGAAATGGGACTGACGCTGAAGTCAGGCGCCTATGGTGCGACCTTCTTCATGTTAACCGGTTTCCATGGCTTTCACGTTACCATTGGCACCCTCATGCTGATTGTGATCTGGTTACGCAGCATTCGCGGTCACTTTACTCCCGAGCACCACTTCGGGTTTGAAGGCGTGGCTTGGTATTGGCACTTTGTGGATGTGGTTTGGCTCGGTTTGTATATCTTTGTTTACATGCTCTGATGGTTAAAAAGGGCGCAAACAGCGCCCTTTTTAGTCTGGTGATTCCATCGTTCTGGATTAAAGCGTATGGCCCACGTAGCCAAAATGTGCGGCGATGACCAGTGCCAGAAACAGGAAGATAGACAGACCAATACGCAGGGTAAGTGCTTTAACCGTACGGTCTGATCCGCGTTTGTCTTTGAGTAAAAAAAGCAGGGCAGAAAACAGGCTGCCAATAATGACGATCAGTATCAAAATGGTGGCAATTTTAATTAACATGATGTGATCTCTCGGTAACGTGATGGCATTATGGGCTGTAAGCAAAAAAATGCAAATACCCTTGGGAAATTATGTTTTTCGTCTGCGCTGGATGGTGGTGGCTGTGATGGTGGTGGCAATCTGGAGTTGTCTGCGCTTGGGCCTGTGGCAGTGGCATAAGGCTGAGCAAAAACAGGCGATTATGCTGGCATTGAAACCGCATGGCGATGCCGTGGAGCTGCGCGCACAAGCGCTGGATATTCCCAGTCATGTTGAGGCCCTGCACTTGCAGACAGTGATGATTAGCGGCCGCTATCTACCACAATACAGTTTTTTTCTGGATAACCAGGTGGTTGAAGGGCAGGCCGGATTTGCTGTCATCACACCGTTTTTACTGCATGACCAGAAGCATCTTATTTGGGTGAATCGTGGTTGGGTGCCCGGTTTTGCAGATCATCAAAAAATCCCCGAGATTCAGACCCCTGAAGCAGAGCAAGTCATCCGGGGGATGTTCTGGCAACAAAGCAAAACCGGATTCCGGTTGGATAAAGCGGGCTCAAGCTGGCAGCCGGTGCAACCTGTAATCGATTTTTCCTACTTACGGCAGCATGTGCCTTTTTCGTTTGCAAATGTCATCCTCAAACTAGATCCAGCAATGCCTGCCGGATTCGTTAGAGTATGGGAAGTGCCTGGCGGGCAAATTGAAAAGCATATGAGTTATGCCTATCAGTGGTTTGGGTTTGCCTTGGCGAGTTTTATGATTGGTCTTTATCAAATGATAGAAAAGCGGTCTTGATCATGCAGGAACAGTTGACAGAGGTGGTTTTGGACCCGGTCCAGCAGCGCAAAGGCCGCAGGGTATTTTTTCTGCTGGCGGTATTTTTTACAGTGCCGCTGCTCGTCGTGGTCGCGATGTTCAAGTTTGACTGGCGACCCAGCGGTAAAAGTCATGGTCAGCTCATTCATCCGCCGGTCTCGATTGCACATGCGACGCACTGGGTCAGCGACAGGCAGCAAGCACTGCCCACCTTCTGGCAAGACAAATGGAACATGGTGTTTATCGCACGGGAGTGCGACAGCGCTTGTATGCAGCGGCTGTACGACCTCAGGCAGATTTATGTCTCCTTGTATAAAGACATGATCCGCGTGCAACGGGTGCTCATCACGCAACAGGCCGATACCACAGAGATCCGTGCACGTTATCCTGATTTGCTGATTATTAATGGAGAAACGCAGCAAGTTGCAGAATTGGGTGGGCTATTAAGCGGTGGTGGACAGAATACGCTGGATGCCCACCGCGTGTATTTTATTGACCCGCTCGGCAATATCATGATGCAGTACGGGCCAGAGATGGAAGCCAAGTGGATACGCAAGGACTTGGTCAAATTGTTAAAAGCTTCTTGGGCTGGATAGTCGATGTTTAAACGCTTAAGTGTGCTGGCGGCGATGGTGGCCTTTTGTGTGGTGGTGCTAGGGGCTTATGTCCGGCTCTCTGATGCCGGCTTGGGCTGCCCAGACTGGCCGGGTTGTTATGGTGCGCTCACCGTGCCGCAAAGTGAGGCGGCGATCGCGTCTGCGCAACAGGCCTATCCGGATAAACCACTGCAACATGCCAAAGCCTGGAAGGAAATGGCACATCGCTATCTGGCTGGCAGCTTGGGCCTGTTGGTATTGCTGCTTGGTGTATTGGCTTACAGGCAAAGGCAATTCTTGCACACCACATGGCAGCTCTCGGTGGGATTGATCGGCTTGATTGTGTTGCAAGCGTTGCTAGGTATGTGGACGGTGACTTTGTTGCTGAAACCCATGATAGTGACTTTACATTTGCTGGGCGGCATGACGACCTTGGCTGTCTTAAGCTGGATCGCATGCCGGCATGTTGTCAGCCAGCGCATCGCGATCAGGCCGTGGCAATTGCGCTGGTTGCAACTGGCTTTGCTGGTCTGGATACTGCAGGTGCTACTGGGGGGCTGGACCAGCAGTAATTATGCGGCCCTGGCCTGTACGGACTTTCCCACCTGTCATGGCGCCTGGTGGCCAGACATGGATGTGGGCGAGGCGTTTCATTTGACTCGGGCCTTGGGTGAAAGCCGGGAGGGCGGACAGCTGCACCTGAATGCATTAACGGCCATCCAATGGGTGCATCGGTTAGGGGCACTGCTGGTGTTTGTATGGCTCATGGTCAGCGTCAAGCTGTTGTGGCAATCAGCCATGCCGCGTTGGTTGCCTGCCTGCTTGCTGATGCTCGTGTTGGGTCAGATTGCATTGGGGATTGCCAACCTGATTTTGCAGTTACCGTTAGTGCTGGCGGTCATGCATAACGCCGGGGCTGCGCTGCTCGGAATATGCCTGGTCGCCATTAATGCCAGATTGAAGCATTCATTAGATTAAAACAAGGGGGAGTATGCGATGCAAACAGCATGGATCACACACATGGCCGCTGCAAAAATGGGCTTGCGGCACTTTTATGCCTTATGTAAACCGCGCGTCACTGCGCTGATCGTCTTTACCGCCATGATAGGCATGTTTATGGCCACGCCGGGTATGGTGCCGGTCACTGTGCTGGTGGCCGCCACGGTGGGCATTGCTTTCGCATCTGGGGCTGCCGCGGCATTCAATTGCCTGATCGAGTATAAGATTGATGCCATGATGGCGCGTACGCGCGCACGCCCATTGCCTACCGGCCAGTTATCGCAAATGGAGACCTTGCTGTTTGCCAGCGTGCTGGGCGGGGTAGGGTTGAGCATCCTCTATTACTGGGTAAACCCGCTCACCATGTGGCTGACCTTAGCTACATTTGTCGGCTATGCGGTGATTTACACGGTGTTTCTCAAACCCGCTACCCCGATGAATATTGTGATTGGCGGCGCTTCTGGCGCCATGCCGCCGATTCTGGGTTGGGCAGCAGTCAACAATACCGTCTCGCCAGAGTCGCTGGTGATGTTTTTGATTATTTTTGCCTGGACGCCTCCGCACTTTTGGGCGCTGGCTTTGTATCGCCGCGAAGAATACGCCAAAGTCGGCATGCCCATGTTACCGGTCACCCATGGTGAGCGGTTCACACTGTTGCATATTGTCTTGTATACCGTGATTCTGGTGGTGGTGTCGCTGATGCCTTACGGCCTCGGCATGAGTGGCTGGCTCTACCTGTTGTCCGCCGTGCTGCTCAATGCAGTGTTTATGTATTATGTGGTCAGCCTCTACCGACAGTATTCAGATGCGCTGGCTAAAACCACCTTCAAGTATTCCATCCTCTACCTGAGCTTGATTTTTGCCGCGCTGTTACTGGATCATTACCTCATCTAAAAACTAACAGCGTTTAAAATCAAAGCCACAGTGCCGATGCGGATAGCTCCCGTATCGGCACTGTGCTTTTAGCCCGTTATTTAATCACGCCACACGCGATTCTTGGCCCCGCATTGCCCGCTGGCTGAGTCACATAATCGTCAGCATCGCGATGAAGAATCATCGCATGTCCAATCAGTGCATGTGCCCCTTCAGCCAGGCTGGCATTCTCCAGCGTAGCGCGGTAAATGGCATGGCCAGTGTTGTCTGCTTTCAGGTTAGGAAGGTCGCCAAAATGATGGCTAGGCGTTGCTTGCGAGGCATGTGGATGTGCATCGGGATTGAAGTGCCCGCCTGCACTCGAAGCATCCGCCGCAGAGCAATCGCCTTTCTCATGAATATGAAAGCCGTGTATGGAGTTGGGCGTCAAGCCCGCCACACGGGCAATCAACAGTACTTTCGTGCCCTGTTGAATCAGGTCTACATCGCCGGTGACCTTTGAGTCGGATTTGGCTTCCAGCGTGGCGTGCGCAGAAGTCTGCTGCATGAAAGGTATTTGACTGCAGGAGGCCAATAAAAAAGGCGAGAGGCTGAGCAGCAAGCGGGATAGGGTTTGCATGAAATACTCCTTGGTATGAATCATTGAGCGAGAGATTACTGTCACCAGGCGAGGGCAGGTGTCGCAAAGTCGGGCATAGACCCTTAAAGCAGGCACCGGGCTTTAAAAGTTTCCATGACGATCACTGGCACCATGCCACGATGCCTGGGTGATCCGACTACTTGGGTTGCAAGAAGCCCAGACCATGCGACCAGGTAATCACATGCACGCCGGCCTCTTTCTGTTTGTCAGCAATTTGCAAATGCAGTTCATGCATTTTGGTCCAGTGGTGCTTGGGACGGTAATGGTGCTCGGCATGATAGCCATTGTTAAACCAGATCAGGTTGTAAAGCTTGCTGTAGCTGCTGACCCCCCAGGCAATCGGCAGGTCAGGATTGCCGCGCCAGTGCTCATACCAGCCGTTGAGCGAAGACAGGCAGTGACCAAGGTAATAAAACGGCACCATAAACAGCATGAATTTCCAGTTCAGCACAAAACCGACCAGCACCAGCAGGATGGAGCAGAGGATTTCAAACACACCAAAGCGCGCCAGGCCAGGATTACGTTTTTTAATTTCCCGGTAGATTTCCGCCGGGTCGTCCCTGAAATAACTTTTGAAGGTATACGCCCAGACATTCTCAGGCTCACCGTTGCTGCCATAGCGGTAAATTGAGAGCCAGTCTATGGTGTCGCCATTGGCATCCGGCCGGTCGCTGTTACCGATATGATGGCGTTTATGCACGGCATCATAAAAGGTTTGCGAGAAGACCATGGTCACAGACTCCAGCAGGCTGAATATCCGGTTCAGGAACTCAGACTCGAAGTAGGGGTTGTGGATGAAGTTATGCGAGATGCCATTGATGTTCCATGAAATGCTGATGGCATAGACCAGCCCCAGTAGCACATTGGCGTACCAGGGCAGGCGGTCAAACCATAGAAACATGCCAATCAAATAGGCAAAATGCAGTATTCCGAACACAACGGGGATCACATCCCAGTAAGAGTAGGCAAATAGAAAGCCTGGCTTGTTTTTGGCGGCCATTTATTGTTCCTTCATCCATTCCATCATAAATCCAATCGGGTGTGGCCAAGGGATCACCTTGACCCCGGCTTGTTTTTGTTTCTCGGCAATTTCTGTGTGCAAGGCATGCATCTGTGTCCAGTGATGCTTGGGCCGGTAGTGATGTTCGGCGTGATAGCCATTGTTTAACCACAACCAGTTATAGAGTTTGTTATAGCAGCTGACACCCCAGGCAATTGGCAAGTCCGGGTTGGCGCCGGCGTGCTCATAGTAGCCATTCATGGCCGTCAGCGAATGGCCCAGGTAATAAAAGAACACGAAGAACAGCCCGAATTGCCAATCCCACAGCAAAAAGCCCACGATCATCAAGGTGACCACGACGACTTCAAACACCGCAAAATAAGCCAATGCCTGGCTATGTTTTTTAATCAAACCGTAGATGCGTTTGGGATCATCACGGAAATAACTCAGCAGCGAGTATTTGAGTGGATGCTCGGCTTGACCATGCTCGCCATGCCGATAAATGGAGATCCAGTCTATGGTCTCGCCATCGGCACCTTTGCGGTCATTGTTGCCGATGTGATGTTGCCGGTGGACATAGTCATACATGGTTTGCGAGAAGCCCATGGTGACTGATTCCATCAAGCTGAACAGTCGGTTGAGCAGGGCAGATTTGAAGTAGGCATTGTGAATAAAATTGTGGGAAACACTATTCACATTCCACGAAATACTAAAGGCATAGATCAGTCCCACCACGCATTTTTGCCACAGCGCCAAACTATGAAAGCTGGAAATCATCCATGCAAAAAACAGAAAATGCAGGCAACCGGCAAGGACAGGGATGATATCCCAGGCGCTATAAGCGAACAGGTAAGGAGATTTTTTGACGCGCACGGGCCAAACCTCAGCAATGATCCACGGATAAAATAATCTCGTATCATGCAGCGGATCACTTACTTAAGCCTTACAGCGGCAGAATTTTGCCAAGCAGTGGCATGCGCCGACGTTTAGCGCATCGCAGAAGCAACAAAAAAGCCTGTGTAAAACACAGGCTTTTTTTGCAAGTGGCCGCTTAACTGGCGGACAGGCAGGATTTCATAAATGCTTTACGCTCATCGCCTTTGAGCGCTTTGGTTTTAGCGTCGGCGTTACAGGTTTTCATTTTTTCCTGTTGCGCGGTCAACCCTGAGCTGGCGCCCTCTGCGGACAGGCATTGTTTCATGAATGCTTTGCGTTCATCGCCGGCCAAGGCCTTGGCTTTTGCATCGGCGTTACAGGTTTTCATTTTTTCTTGTTGCGTGCCAGCCTGAACAGAAAAACAGACACAAGACAGCAACATAGCAATCACCAGTTTATTCATCGACGTCTCCAAACAAAATAAATTTTTCGAGTTTGAGGCTGCCAGCGGCGGGCCTGTGTGTTGCATTTTGACATAGAGCGCATGGCTTGTGGAATAAAAAAAGCCCGGGAGATCCCGGGCTTTTATGCCTAACGCTGAGACGTCTATTTAATGAATGGGCATACGATAGAGCAAGCCGGCTTTCATGTCAGGGATCAGTAGCGATTTGCCATCCGCGGAGAGGCTGATATCGGCTGCTGACTGATAGCCCTGGATGATGCGTTGCGGCGTCGCTTTGGGGTCACTGAGTTGCCAGACGTTGCCGCCCGCCCAGTCACTAACATACAGCATGCCGTAGGCGTCGCGGATCAGGCCATCTGCACCACCAAAGCCCTGGTTCAGTAGCGTCACTACCGGCTTGCTGCCACCCAGTTGAACACTGAACAATTTGCCTGTGCCAAAGTCTGCGACCAGCAAACGGTTAGGACCATCCATGAGCAAACCATTGGGGCGTTTGATCCCGGCATTGGCCTTGAGCACTTGCGTGACCTTACCCTCAGGCGTGAGCTTGAAAATCCCCGCGCCCTTGCCGTTGTCATCGCCACTGTCAGAGATGTAGACATTGCCTAAGCCGTCAATCTCGATATCGTTCAGGAACACTGGTTTTTGTGGGAAGGCACTGGGTGCAGCGACTACGGTCTGCTTGCCGTTGCTGGTGTCAATCCGCACCACGCGATCATTATCCGCCACATAAAGTTGGCCGTTAAACAGATCCAGCCCTTTGGGGTCATTCAGGCCTTCTGCCAGTGTGGTACGCGTGCCGTCTGCCGCAATGCGCGTGATTTTGCCATCGCCTGCTTTACCAAATTCACCGATTTCAGACACATACAGGGTGCCGTCCGGGCTGGCAAAGACGGATTCAGGCATGGCGAATCCGCTCAGTGTGTTGGCGGTGTTGGCGTTCACGCCTGACGCACTTACTTTACCGGTGTAGCTGACCCGGTAAATCACGCCATTGTAATCGTCCGAGACCAGCAACGAACCATCCGCAAGCTGTAGAACATCCGTCGGGCGGCCCCAGACTTCGCCATCCGCAGTGAGCCAGCCATCAATAAATGGCTTGGTTTCCTTGACCTGGTGCTGAGCATCAAAAGTCACGCGCACCAACTGGTAGCCAACCGGCACCTTGCGGTTCCACGAGCCATGCTGGGCAATCACCGCATTGCCCTGATACTCGGCAGGGAATTGCTTGCCTGTGTAAAACTTGAAGCCCAGATTGGCGCTGTGCGCCTGGAATTCTGCAACAGGCTTGGTCACCTCAGCGGGCGGCGTTTTGTTTTTCCAGTTGGGATCGCGTGTATCGCCGCCTGCAAAATAGGGAAAACCAAAATGCAGCCCGGCTTTAGGCGCTGCATTAAGTTCGTCATGCGGGATATCAGGTCCGAGCAGATCGACGCCATTGTCAGTGAAGAACAGGGTTTGGGTGCCTGGCTGAAAATCCATGCCGACCGAGTTACGCACGCCTTTGGCAAACGTTTCCACCTGACTGCCATCGGCATTGATGCGGATAATTGAGGCCTCGTGACCTGTCGGGTCACAGATATTGCATGGCGCGCCTATGGTCACATATAGCTTCTTGTCCGGCCCCACCGCCAGATAGCGCCAACCGTGATGCGCCTTGTCCGGCAGTTGTTCATACACGACTTCACGCATGGCCTTAAACGGCAGCGTGAGGTCAAAGTCTGGGGCGGCATAGCGTGTGATGCGATGCTGCTCGGCCACATATAAATGGCCATCCACCATGGCTACGCCATTGCCAACCTTGAGATCGTCCAGAATGCTGACCACCTGGTCAGCCTTGTGATCCTTGTTTTTATCGACGATGGCATACACATGGTTGCCACGCGTACCGACATACACATTGCCATTGGTGCCCAGCGCCATCTGGCGGGCCCCCGGCACCTCGGCATACACATCAATCTGAAAGCCATCCGGCAGATGCAGTTTGTTTAAATTGGCACGTACATCATTGATATCTGCCCAGGATGCATTCGCCGCTGTCGCAAGCACAGCGCCCAACAGGCAGGTGATTAATCTTTTTTTCATCACGGATATCCTCTTCTCTACAAATATTTAAACCAATATACCTAGCTCAGCCAGTGTAAGCACTTGCGCAAGCCCTGCAAAGTTTAAAAATATGAAATGATTGCCTATTCCTATTTTGGATATGCTGCTTATTGCTATTTGGTAGTAATATCAATGCCTGATTATTCAATCAACCGGGGATATTATGAATAATGAATGCTGGCATGCGCACGACAAGGAACGGACTATTTCTCTACTCTCGGCACTGACGCCCAAAGAGGGATTTACCCTGACCGCACTCGATGGCGTCAAACTCATGCGCTGGAACCGGTCGATTGCACGCAGCCCAGTGTTTTACGAACCCAGTATTGTGTTTGTCTGCCAGGGCAGAAAAGTGGGTTACCTAGGCGGTGAGGTCTACCAGTATAACCCGCAGCAGTTTCTGATTCTGTCAGTGCCGTTGCCGTTTGAAAGCGAAACCATCGCCTCCCCAGACGAGCCACTACTGGCCATTTCTATCCGGATTAACTTATCGGTGATCTCAGAGTTATTAATGAGCCTGGAGCACACAACGCCGATGCAGGTGAATGGCAAAAGCGGCATTATTTCTACCGCGCTGGACAAACAACTCTCCAATGCAGTGGTGCGATTACTGGAGTGCCTGCAATCCAAAACGGAGGCTGCCGTGCTTGGCCAGGCGATTATCCGCGAGATTCATTACCGGCTGCTCACCTCGGCGCAATCTTCTGCCATCCTGGCCGCGCATAGCACGCACAGCAATTTGGGCCGCATCAGCAAAGCCTTGCGCCTGATTCATGCCGAATATGCCAACGCCCTCAATGTGGACACTCTGGCGGCGGTCTCTGCCATGAGTGTGCCGTCGTTTCATGCCGCCTTTCGCGATGTCACGGCCACTTCGCCTATCCAGTATTTGAAAAAAACGCGGCTGCACAAAGCCAGGTTGTTGATGGTGCAAGACGGTATGAATGCCACGCTGGCGGCGACCAAGGTGGGGTATGAGAGCGCTTCGCAGTTTAGCCGTGAATTCAAGCGCATGTTTGGCCGCAGCCCGATGGAAGAGGTGAGTGCAGTCCGTAGTGCCTTGATCACTTCACCAGGGGAATTTATTGGCAATCAACGGGACTATGCTTATGTGACCGTTCAGCAATAGCGTCTATGCGGCCTGTCAGAACATCCGAGAGGAATAGGCAACGATTTGAGAAAAGCAGGCAAGCCGGATGACGTACGCTTGTTTAGACTGTTGATCAGACTGCGGACGACTTTGGCCGCGGAACATTTAGTTGAACAAAAAGACATGGAGATGCGATGAAAACTGCAGCCTACGGCGTACAAAATGCAACCTCGCCCGTTGCCCCTATGAGTATAGATCGCCGGGAACCCGGTCCTAACGATGTGCTCATCGATATCGAGTACTGCGGGATTTGCCATTCGGATATTCACCAGGCGCGCAATGAATGGGGTGGCGGTTCACTGTATCCCATGGTGCCAGGACATGAAATTGTCGGCCGCGTGCGGCAGGTCGGCACGCAAGTGAGCAAGTTCAAGCCTGGGCAATTGGTGGGGGTCGGTTGCATGGTGGATTCGTGCCGTCACTGTGAGGCCTGCGATGAAGGCGAAGAGCAATACTGTGACCACACGGTATTCACTTACAACGCCAAAGATCCCAAGCATGGCGGCCTGACCTTTGGTGGCTATGCCGAGCGGATTACCGTTGATGAACACTTTGTGGTCAGCGTGCCGGAAAACCTGGATACCAAGGCCGTGGCTCCCTTGCTCTGTGCCGGCATTACCTTGTATTCGCCATTGAAACACTGGCAGGTGCAGCCCGGCCAGAAAGTCGGCATTATCGGCCTGGGCGGCTTGGGGCACATGGGCGTCAAGCTGGCGGCCGCGATGGGCGCGCATGTGGTGATGATCACCACTTCGGCCAGCAAGGCCGCTGATGCGACCAAGCTGGGGGCGCATGAGGTGCTGATCTCCACACAAGCCGAAGACCTGGCCAAGCATGCTTCCAGTTTTGATTTGATTATTGACACGGTGCCGGTTGCGCATGACCTGAACCCTTATATTGGCTTGCTCAAGCGGGATAAAACTATCGTGCTGGTCGGTCCGCTGGACCCGGTTGACGTCCATGGCGCCAACCTGATCACGCAACGCCGTCATGTCGCCGGGTCACTAATAGGCGGCATTGCGGAAACCCAGGAAATGCTGGATTTCTGTGGCAAACATAATATCGTCAGTGATGTCGAGATGATCGATGCCAACTATATCAATGATGCTTACGAGCGCATGCTCAAGAGTGATGTGAAATATCGTTTTGTGATTGATATCAATTCCATGAAAGCTTAAGCGGTGATGACACGTAAGTGGTGAGTACTTGCCTTCTGGCGATAAAAAAGCCCTGTTGAAATGAACAGGGCTTTTTTATAGGTAATGCCAGGCCCGACCACCAAAGCTGAGGGCCGAAAACAGTTTAAACATATTCGTCTATCATTGAGAGTTTCTGCTTGGCAGGCGCCTGGTTGTTCTGGTTGAGCGTTGAAGAGCCTTCTGTCTGCTTCTGCTTTTCTGCCGTTTCCTGTTTTTGCCGGATAAGTTGGTCCAGTTGTGCTTGCGTTGCCTCGATTTGCAATTGGATGAGCTTGGCTTTGGCCTGCCCTTCTTTCGATTGCGTATTCATCGCTTCCTTCAGGTCTTTTTGCAGGGAGGTCAGCTTTTTCTGCAGTGCTTCTATGGCCGACTGGCTGCTGCCGCTCGTGCTGGCTGTACTGGTCATTTGAGTGCTCACAGCGGACATCGAAATAGAAATGGACATGGCATGCTCATAAAAGTATTGTCTACAATTGAATTACGACACAAGTCAGCCAAACTTGAGAAAAGCGCTGAATGTTTGACCAGGCATGCCTTGGTTTTGAAACCATATTCGCTGAAAAATCTGGCTGGTATTTTGTTTTGTCAGTATTTTGCGTATAGCCTCCGATATTTAGACTGCGCTGGTGGGTAATGAGGTTATTGATACGGCAGGATGATCTCAGTTCATTGACGACTGACCTAGTAGAAAAGTCGGTGTGACCAAGCCGACGATGACGGGTTTTATGGAAATTATTCAAAGCAAAACACAAAAATGTTGACAATGAAAGTATTTGAGAATAGTTTGAATATAGTTTGTTAATTCTACACAAATCGCCAATGTTGCCGGTTTAGTGTATGGCTAGGAAAGCCCTGTTCAGTCAGTTTATTGACTGAACAGGGCTTTTTTTTGCTCAAAATTTACATAGCTGTACTTATCAAGCTTAAGGGAACAGATGAATGCTCGTACTAAATAAAATCATTGCTAACTCGACTGATCAGGGAGTCGCTGAGCAGTTACACGATTTAAATCACCATGGCGTTGTTGAACACTTGGTACTGAATAAGGACGATGTTCTGAGGCACCGACTGCGGATGAAGACGGATAAAGGCACGGAGTGTGCGATTCAGCTTTCCAGAAATGAGATGTTGTCCAACGGGGCTGTACTTCTCCTTGAAGACAAAAAAGCGATCGTCGTTCAAATGGCTAAAGTTGAATATCTTTGCTTGCGCCCAACTAGCGTAGCGGCTGCCCTTGAGGTTGGCTATTTCTGCGGGAATATGCACTGGAAAGTGGATTTTGAGGGCGATATTTTGAGAATCATGTTGAATGGTCCAAAGGAAAGATACATCGAGCGCATTTTTCATTTTATTTCGGATGTGAAAATTGAGTTGGTGTATGAGTAGTGATTCCCTATTCATCACTCTGCAGCATGCAGACAGCTTCTTTCCTTCAGGAGCAACTTCCTTTTCCTGGGGATTGGAGACGCTCTGCAATGAAAAAACAATTCAATCTTCGTTTGATTTAAATACCTATATCGAGGGTCAGTTAAGAGGTCGTTGGATCACCTGTGAATTGCCAGGCCTCATCGCTGCATACCGGGCTAGAGGGGATTTAGAAGCTGTTGCTCGCGTGGATAAAGAGCTACATGTTTTATCGCTTACTAAGGAGTTTAGAACAGGGGCTGAACGTGCTGGTTCTGGCTTGTTAACCACGCATGCAAAATTAGGCACGCCGCATGCAGAAGAATACAAGAAACTCGTCAAAAGCCTAAAAGCGCCTGGGCAACTCTCGGCAGTTCAAGGTTTGCTGTGGTTTGGGGTCGGTTTAACCGAGCATCAGGCAGCCGTGTTGTCTGGATATAGTTTTTGTTCAGCCTTCGTCAGTGCAGCCATCAGGCTGGGTCTGATTGGCTATGTTGATAGCCAGATCATCATCAAGAACATGCATGAGATTTCCTCTCATTTGCTCTCGCAACCCTTGGTCCAGCTTGAAGAACTTCATTCGTATATACCTGAAACAGACATTGCTGTGATGCGGCATGAAACAGCAGATTCAAGATTGTTTTTTAATTGATGGCATACATTGAGGGAGAAAATGAATGTTACTAACACCCGTAGAAATGGAGCGCTTTGCAATATTCAATGCAGCTCAGTTGGCGCGTAGAAGAAGGGAGCGAGGCCTAAAGTTGAACCACCCTGAGGCGATTGCCATTATTGCTGACGAAATTATGGAAGGGGCAAGAGACGGACGTTCCGTGGCCGAGCTCATTAGTTATGGCTCACAGATTCTGACGACTGACGATGTCATGCCAGGCGTGGAAGCCATGGTCACGATGATTCAGGTGGAGCCTGTTTTCCCTGATGGGACAAAACTCGTTACCGTGCACGATCCAATCCGGCCAGGAAAACTCAAGCGAGCGCCAGAGGATGAAATTGTTCCTGGTGAAATCATTGCAGCCGATGGAGACATTGAAATTAACGCCGGTAGAAAACAGGTTTCATTGAAAGCTGTGAATACTGGAGATAGGCCTATCCAAATTGGCAGCCATTATCACTTTTTCGAGGCTAATCGAGCCCTGGATTTTGAGCGTAGATTATCTTTTGGAATGCATCTCGACATCCCAGCTGGTACCGCAGTGCGTTTTGAGCCCGGTGAAAGCAAAGTGGTGACCCTTGTCGCTTTTGGCGGTAAAGCAGAAGTATATGGTTTAAACAACTTGACCAATGGTTCTACAAAAAATGAAGAACTACTAGAGGTCGCTTTAGAGCGTGCACGTCAATCAAACTTTAAAGGTGCGTAAGAGATGGCAAAGATCACGCGTAAAGAATATGCAGCAATGTACGGCCCAACTGTTGGCGATGCTGTTCGACTTGGAGATACCTCACTGCTCGCTGAAATCGAAAAAGATTTTGGATTCCCAGGGGATGAGTGTTTGCATGGCGGCGGCAAAACGCTCCGTGATGGACTTGGAATGGCGCCGGGGTTTGATAGCGCATCCGGATCATTAGATATGTTGATCTCAAATGTGGTGATTATTGATCCAGTACTCGGCATCGTTAAAGGGGACATTGGGATTAAAGCCGGGAAAATAGTCAAGATTGGCAAGGCCGGTAACCCCGCCATTATGGATGGCGTAGATAATGACTTGGTGATTGGCGCAGCGACCACGGTGCGGGATGGTGAAGGGCTCATTGCCACGCCTGGAGGCATTGATGTTCACGTTCATTTTGACAGCGCACAACTTTGCGAGCACGCCCTTAGTTCTGGCCTGACAACCCTCATAGGTGGGTCACTAGGGCCGATTACAGTCGGTATTGACAGTGCCGGGGAGTGGAATGTTGGCAAAATGCATCAATCCAGTGAGCATTGGCCAATCAACTTTGGATTCTTGGGGAGAAGCTCTTCCAACCCTCAATCAATATACGATCAACTTTCAGGCGGTTGTTTTGGGCTGAAAATTCATGAAGACTGGGGCGCGATGCCCGCTGTCATCGACACTTGCCTCTCTGTTGCGGATGAACTCGACTTCCAAGTTTGCCTTCATTCAGACACTTTAAATGAAAGTGGTTTTCTTGAAGACTCATTGGCAGCGGTCAAGGGTAGAACAATACACATGTACCATACGGAAGGCGCTGGTGGTGGGCATGCACCTGACATCATCAAAGTCGTCGGGGAGCTGAACTGCTTACCTTCTTCTACTAACCCCACCAATCCTTACACCATCAATACCTTCGATGAGCACCTGGATATGATTATGGTTTGCCATCATCTGAACCCATCCATTCCAGAAGATGTGGCCTTTGCTGAGAGCCGCATTCGAGCTCAAACAATCGCGGCTGAGGATGTTTTACATGATATGGGCGCCATCTCTATGCTGGGCTCTGACAGTCAAGGCATGGGGCGTATCAACGAAGTAGTTTGTAGAACCTGGCAGTTGGCAAGCAAGATGAAAGACCAGCGCGGCCGTTTAGCCGAGGAAACCTCCCGAATTGGGGATAACGAGCGGATCAAAAGGTACATCGCTAAATATACGATTAACGCAGCACGCGCGTTTGGGATCGATGAACATGTTGGCTCATTAGAAAGTGGAAAAATTGCGGATATCGTTTTATGGCGCCCTGCATTTTTTGGCATCAAACCTGAGTTAGTCGTGAAAGGCGGTTTCATAGTCTGGTCTCCCATGGGGGATAGTGCTGCATCACTAATGACCTGTGAACCAGTCATTATGCGTCCACAATGGGGCGCTTTTGGTGGCGCGCCAAGTCAGTTGAGCTTTAACTTTGTCAATCCTTTGGCAATAGAGGCTGGTCTGTCCGACAAGTTAGGGCTCAAAAAAGGCCTGCTTCCATCGTATGGCACCAGAAAAATCAATAAGTCCAATATGCTTCACAACAAGACCTTGCCTAATATCAGTGTCAACTCTCAAACCTTTCAGGTCTCAATTGATGGCGTTCCAATCACTTGTGAGCCTTCAACGAAACTCCCATTGGCGCAAAGGTATATGTTCAGATGAATACAGAAACTGTCAAACCACATAAGGGGGCCGCCAGGGTCGGCATTGGCGGTCCCGTTGGGTCGGGTAAAACAGCCTTACTTGAGCAACTTATTCCACGATTTATTGCAAGAGGCACCCAACTCGCTGTCATCACCAATGATTTAGTGACTAAAGAGGACGCAATCAGGATTCAACGCAGCGGACTGATTTCACCTGACCGGGTGATGGCAGTCGAAACTGGTGCCTGTCCTCATACCGCTATCCGTGAAGATCCAACGATGAACATCCAGGCGGCTGATTTTCTGGATGAGAAATATGGAAATCTGGATCTCATCCTGATTGAAAGTGGCGGTGATAATTTGGCTTCTTCTTTTTCACTTGATCTCGTTGATTATTGGTTATTCGTCATTGATGTCGCAGGCGGCGATGATATTCCACGCAAACGCGGGCTAGGTGTCATGCAGTGCGATTTGTTGATCATCAATAAAACGGATTTAGCACCCTATGTGGGTGTAAATATCGAACGGATGTTGATGGAAGGTGAAGAGGTTCGAGGTGGCAAGCCAATACTGCTCACCAATTGCGCCAAAGGTCATGGCATTGATGAGGTGGTCGAGAAAATTGCCAGGGAGGTTCTTTTTGAGGGCTAACCATTTACAGGTTGTAGCGCCCATCGTCGAGACAATAGGGGCTGGGGAAGCCCTGCCTTTGTCTTTAATGAAGCTTAGTTCAACAGGCGGTAATCAAGTCAGATTGGTATTTGTGTCTCCTGGGCCTGGTAAGCGCACTTATATTAATGAGCAATTTGTCACTTATCCCTTTCATGTATGCCGTGCGTATTACAAACCAAATGATCCGCCCAGTATGGCTACTTTATGCTTGCAATCAACTAGCGGCGGTATTTTTGAGAGTGATAGAACCAGTGTTTCGATCATCCTTGAAGAGAATAGCCACGCACGCGTTACCACTGCGGCCGCGACGGTTGTGCACAGGATGGAGAAAGACATCGCGCAACAAAAAGTCTTTATTGAAGCGGGGCCGGGCTCATTTTGTGAATATGCGCCTGGGCCTCTGATTATGTTTCCGATGGCCAATTTGAGATCGAGTCTAGAGTTGAAAGTGGATCCATCAGCCACTGTGATATTTTGCGACTCTTTTATCGCGCACAACCCCAATCACAATGGCGAGACGTTTACGAGATTACGGACAGACGTCTGTGTCCGTAATCTCCAAGGAGAAGTACTGGTGAGGGATCGCGCATTGGTGACTGGGGAGACCTACGAAAATAAGACCCTGGGCATTACAGGCAAATATAAGGCGCAGGCAACACTCATGGTGATCGCCCAGCAGGTGTCTGCAGACGCTCTGGTGACCCATCTGCGGGCAGGATTGGTTGCGATGGATGAGTTATATGTGGGCGTGTCAACCTTGCCATCCAACGCCGGGGTGTGGGTAAGGATGCTGGGGGAAGATGGTGCATCCCTCAAGCAAGGGCTGGATTTAGCATGGATATTGGTTCGAGAGTTTATGGTTGACGCTTTGCAATTAGCTGCGCTTGATTAGGGCAGATGCGTAGGAATGATCAATTTAAATGGAAATGAGGAAAATATGAGAAGTGATACTAAATATCTAGTGACGGTGTTTTTGATGATGTGGGCCGGAAGCACCTACGCGCACCCTGGGCATTTCGACGATATGATAGGTTTTTTTGCAGGCTTCAGTCACCCTTTTAGCGGGGTTGATCATTTACTTTCTATGTTTGCAATAGGACTGCTCGCTGGTCAAAGAGATGGCAAATCAATCATGTTGGCGCCGGTGGTATGCCTTTCGGCAATGGCGCTAGCATGTGTTGCAGCCATTTCTGGGTTGGTTATTTCCTTCAGTGAAATGGGTATCCTTTTAACCTTGGTCGTCAGTGGCGTGCTGTTAGCATGCAGGGTCAAATTGTCCCTGCCATTGTTATTACCTTTGGTAGGGATGTTCTCTCTTTTTCATGGCTATGCGCATGGTCTTGAAATGCCGTTTAATGCAAAAGGTTTTGAATACGGGGTGGGTTTAGTGGCAGGTTCTTCATTACTTCTGTTGGCGGGCATGCTCACTTCACTCAAAGGGCGTGAGAAGATAGTTGCCTATCTTGGCGCTGCAACTGCAGTGGTTGGGTTGTCGCTTCTGGTTGTATAAATACAATAAAATGCTTGAAGGCCGATTGCCTTGGTACGTTGTAGGGGTTTAAATTAATGCAAGATCATTCAATCAAAGTGGGCGTTCTGTACTCCCAAACTGGCGTCGTCTCGGCCATCGGAAACTCGCAACTACAAGGTACTCTCCTTGCGATAGATGAGGTCAATGCCGCTGGCGGTGTCAATGGCAGAATGATCGTTCCGATTTCATATGACACCCAGTCAAATCCTGATCTCGATGCTGCTTTTGCTGAAAAGTTAATCTTGGAAGATAAGGTAAAGGTGATTTTCGGAGGGTACACCTCCATCAGTCGTAGAGCTATTTTGCCCGTGGTAGAAAAATGGAACAGGCTACTTTTTTATCCAACCATGTATGAGGGGTTTGAGTTCTCTAATAACGTCATTTATACAGGCGCAACGCCAAACCAGAATATCGTGCAATTAGTCGAGTATATGACATCCAATTATGGTACAAGGGTTTATCTGGTTGGCTCTGACTATATCTTCCCCTATGAGTCGAATCGCATCATGAAAGAATTACTGACCCAGTATGAAGATGGTGAAGTCCTTGGTGAGGTTTATTTGAAGTTGAATGCCAGTGAAGACGAGTTTCTTCCCATTATTGAAGATATCAAAGAAAAAAAACCTGACTTTATTTTTTCGACTGTGGTTGGAGAGACGACTGCATATTTGTATAAACACTATGCTCAGGCTGGACTAAATCCTCAGCAAATGCCGATAGCAAGTTTGTCTACCTCAGAGGCTGAAATTGCACAAATGGGCGCTGAGGCTGCGGTAGGCCACTTTACATCCTCACCCTATTTTCAATCTGTAGACTCTCAAGTCAATCGGGAGTGTCTAACTAACTTTAGAAAAAAATTCGGGCATGGCGCAATCCCAAATATGAATTGGGAAGCAGCGTATTTTCAGGTTCACTTGTTTGCCAACGCGATGGCTCAATCCAACGATGATGATATTGAAGCACTCTTACCCTACCTATTGGATTCAGCGTTTAATGCCCCACAAGGCCTGATCAGTATTGATCCACTCAGTCATCATACAAATCTAAATCCTAGAATTGGACGAGCAAACGCTGATGGCCAATTTACGATTGTGCGTGAATCGTCAAATCAAGTGTATGCGGATCCCTATTTAGTGACACATACATTTGAAGATGTCCGTCTGGTTTCAGGACGATTGGGGATGTAATTTGACCAACGGCCAGCCCACTCAGGCTTTGAGACTAACTTCGGAGTTATTAAGAGATCTGCGATCTTTGAATGTGGTGGTATTTCACCCTCAGGATAAAGATGGGGAAATGCTACTTCAACAATTAGAGCGGATTGGCTGCAAGACGTCGCAATTCTGGCCGCCACGACCAGAGTTATCTGAATTAACAGATTTAATTTTTCTATCCATCAATCCTGAATTTAATGTGGCAGAGTATGCTTGGTTTAACTCAGAGAATTGCCCACCCATTATTGCCGTTGTGGCCTATGAAAACCCAACCATCGTAAACCTGGCATTAAAAATAGGCGTAAAAGGCGTTGTCGCTTGCCCTATTCGCGAATTTGGCTTGCTTACGTCCATGGTGATTACCAGGCAGTGTTTCAAAGATATTGCCGAAGGGCGTAAGCGTATTCAGCGACTTGAAAGGAAAGTTGCGGGGGTGGCAACAGTGTATGAGGCGAAGCGAATTCTAATGGCTTCGAAAAAAATCTCAGAAGAAGAGGCTTATGCAATACTTCGTGACCAAGCCAAGAGTAAGCGAGTTGAGATAGAAGTGATTGCGGAAACAATCATTTATGCTCAATCAATTATGAATATTTGATATTGATTGATTGAGCCTGCGTTGGGTCAATTAAATTTTTTGTGATGTTGCTGAGCCTACATCAAACAACAAGGACTCTTAACAGCAGTACTTGCATTTTGTTTGATGCCATACTATACTGATCCGTACTATGTTGCTGCTCAAAGAATTACCCACCTCCAAAAGCCTGGAAAAGTTTGTGACCCGCTATCCTGGCACAGACATCACAGCGATTTCTGACTTTGTCAGTATTTTGCGCGCCGCGTCGGATATTTCGACGGCGCTGGATGCGTTACTGGCCAGGCATGGGTTGCTGCAAGGCCGCTGGTGGGTGCTGGTCTTGCTGATGCGGCAGGATGACCTGACTTCTTCGCCTTCAGACCTGGCCGACAAAGCCGGCGTGACCAAGGCCACCATGACTGGCTTCATTGACGGGCTGGAGCGTGAGGGCCTGGTGTCGCGCTTTATGGATACCAGCGACAGGCGCAAATTCCTCATCCGTTTGTCGGTGGCCGGGCAACAAAAACTCGATGAAGTGATGCCGGACTATGTGCAATGCGTCACCCAGTTTATGAACGTCCTGGCCAAGGCACAAAGAGACACCCTGATTGCGGATTTGGCGACATTGGCCAGCCGCGTCGATTTGATTAAATAAACGGCGGCAGCATTTTTTTAATTATTTAGTTTGATCCCGTACTATTAATAACCATACTTTATGTCTCTGCCTTTCACCTCAACACTGACTGTTTTGTCGCCGCGTCAGCCCAGGCAGGTTGCGCGCAGTGCGGTCTGGCTCTTGGCGCTGTTGCTCAATGGGTGTCTCAGCAGTCAAGGCATTGCGCCCGTGTCGCAGCCACTGCTACAGGATCAGTTAGCGCTGGGTAAAACCATTTCGGAGGCGCCTGTTATGGCGTGGCCGACCGAGCACTGGTGGCATGTCTATGGGGATGCACAGCTCAACCGTCTGATTGAGAAAAGTCTGCATGACCATCCTGACCTGAAAAAAGCGACTGCCCGCATTGCTTTAGCCACTGCCATGGCGGAGCAGTCACATGCGGCTACCTTGCCCAATATCGGTGGCAAAGTCAGTTCCTCCCGCGAGCGGTTTACCGAGTTGAGCTTTATCCCCAAGCCGTGGGCAGGTCGCTTTAACTGGAACAACCAGGCGACCGTAGACATGTCCTACAACCTGGACCTGTGGAAACAGCAGAAATCGGCGTGGCTGGCGGCACTGGATGAAGCGCGGGTGGCGGATGCTGAAATGCAGCAGGTCAAGATTGAGCTCACGGCGGCGATAGTCAAAAATGAGATCCAGCTTGCGGCCGAATATCAATGGCGCGACCTGGCACAAGACGAGCTGGACGATTTGCGTCACGAGATTGCCATTGCCCAAAAAGCCCTGGCGGCCGGACTCAATACCCAACTCGCCCTGAGTCGTCTGGAGGCGAGGCTACCAGCGGCGCAGAACAAACTGGTATTGATAGACTTGCACCTGACCTTGCTCAAAAACCAGATGGCGGCACTGAGCGGCGAGGGGCCTGGCGCTGGCGAAAGCATTACCCGACCAGCCTTGCATTTGTCCGCCAGCGCTGGCCTGCCCGACCGCTTGCCCGCCAACCTGGTTGGCCGTCGCCCGGATATGGTGGCGGCCAGATGGCGGGTGGAGGCGGCACAGAAGCATATACAGAGTGCCAAAGCCGCGTTTTACCCGAATATCAATTTGCTGGGCTATGTCGGCTTTCAGGGACTTGCGTTTGCGAGTCTGTTTTCCAGTGCCGGTCTGGTGGGTAATCTGGGCCCAGCCATGACATTGCCGCTGTTTGATGGCGGCCGTCGACGCGCCAATCTGTCCGCCGAAACGGCCTTATATGACATGGCAGTGGAGGACTACAACGCCACGCTGCTGAAGGCACTTGAGCGCATCTCCAGCCAGTTGTCGGTCATGCAAACGGTAGAGGCTGAAATGACAAATACCCGGCAAGCCCTGGACAAGAGCGAGCAGACCCATCGGCTGGCGCTGAAAAACTACCGCGCCGGACTCAGTAACCGGGTGGAGAGCCTGCAAACCAATCTGCTGGTCTTGCAGCAAAAAAACGTGCTGGTCGAACAGGAGGCCGCGCGCCTGGAGGCGTATGCGGCACTGATGCTGGCCTTGGGTGGCGGCGTGATGGAGGAGGCGCATGCAACGCAGGCACGCCCTTAGGCAAGGTTGGCACGCGCTGGCGGCTGGCATTGCAATACTTGGCCACGGGGGGCGGTGGCTGGCCATCTGTGCGCAACAGGCCGGACTGGACTGGTACCGGCAGGATTTCCCGCGCATTGGTTATTTGTTCAAGTATTTGCTCGCCTCTTGGCTGGCCTTATGGCTGGCTTTGAAAATGGAAATGGACCAGCCGGCGACGGCGCTGTTGACGGTGGTGATCGTCATGCATTTCCGTTCAGGCATGGTGATTACCAAGAGTTATTACCGGTTGATCGGGACCGGGATCGGCATTCTGTTTTCGCTACTGCTAGTGGCCTGGTTTGTGCAGGACCGGTTCCCGTTTTTTATCGCGGCTGCGCTTTGGATAGGCTTGTGCACGGCGGGATCGCTGGTTTACCGCAACTTTCAATCGTATGGCTTTGTGCTGGCCGGTTACACACTGTGTATTGTCGGCTTGCCGGCCACGCTGACGCCCTGGCACACCTTTCAAATTGCCTCAACGCGCATGTCAGAAATCGGGGTGGGCTTGCTTAGTGCCAGCCTGGTGAGCGAGCTGGTGCTGCCGCAGCGCCTGTGGGAAACCATTCAGGCCGTGGTGCGTGGCAAGTTCCGTGATTTCAGTCTGTTGCTTGGGCAGGGCGAAGCTGCTGGCCTGAATCAGCCCGTGCTCAAGTTTATGCAAGACCTGTATCAACTGGAGTCTTTCCGGGCTTCGGCGCAATTTGAAACCGATGATGCGCGCGTGCATAGCACCACGATTAACCAGCTTAATCTGCAGTTTATGGCGGTTTCAACCACCTACATCGTCTTTCAGCGCCTGCAACAGCGGCTGCAGCGCAGTGGATGCAAGCATGAAGCCGAGGCTTTGCAGGAGTTGATGCAACCCCTGGCGACGGCGGTGTTGAGTAAAGGACAACCCGCCATAAGTGCGCCAGAGCTGACGCAATTGCAACAGGCCGTTGCTGCGTATCAGCAAGCGTTTGCTACCGCGTTTCAGCGGCAGAGGCAGGCCTTGTCGATTCTGCCTGAGGGACAGCTGCTGACATTCGAGAGTGGGGTAGCGTTGTTGCAACGTCTGGCCGCCGAATTAGCGGCTTATCTGGACACCTATGTGTTGCTGGTGGCCAATCCGCGCAAGCGGCAAGTGGCCAGCCGCGAGTTTGCAGCCGCGCAGTTGCAGAGGCATATTGACTGGTTGCCGGTGGCAATTGCCGCGACACGTGGCGCACTCACCTTGCTGGTACTGGCCGTGCTCTGGATGACCATAGACTGGCCCTCCGGCATCCTGGCCATGACCCTGGGGGTGATTACCAGCACCTTGTTTGCGGGCAGCCCGACGCCGATGGCTACCTTGCGCCAGTTTACGCTTGGCGTGGTACTGGGCATTGTGCTGGTTTACCTGAGCAATGTGTTCTGGCTGACGGCGGCACACGACTACGTCATGTTGTGCATCGTGATTGCCCCGGCCATTTTGCTGACGGCCTGGCTTAGTGCCCGGCCTGCCACCGCACTTGTCGGGGCTGGGCTGGGCATTGCCTACTTTTTAATGGTTGGCTTTAACCTGGCGCTGGGTGATCTGCCGGTCAAATATTTCAATGATTCGATTGCGCTCATGATTGCGCTGGCGGTGTCCGCCATCCTGTTCAGCCTGACTGACTATGCCGCCAGCCCATGGGCCAGGCGCCGCTTGCTGGCCCAGTTGCGCGGGCTAGTGGTGGAGGCTTGCCTGAATACCACCATGACCGCGGCGGCGTTTGAAATGCGGGCACGCGACCTGATCCAGCGCTCGGGCGACTTGCATAGACCACAAGCGGCAGACAGCGTCCACGTCGCAGAGGCATTGTGTGCGGCGCTGGAGATGGGCCATGCCGTACTGGCCTTGCGCACGGCGGCGGTGGCGTTGCCGGCGCAGCCGCAGCGATTAGTGCAACATACGCTGTTGCTGGTCGCACACGACTACAAACAGCCCAGCCGCAAACATCAGCAACAGGTCTTGCAATGGCTGGATCACTTTTTGGTCTGGTTGCAAGGCGGTGAATATGCGCAGAGCTTGTCGCCGACGCAAGTGCAAAAGCTGGTAACGCAGTTACATTTTGTCCGGCTGGTGATCGACACCGAAATGCCTGCGCTCAGCCCTAGGTCCTTATGAAGGAGACGACACATGTGGCATGCATGGATTCCGCGTGAACTGACATTTCTGGATGCACATGTGCCGACGCTGTTCGTCGCCTTTTTGCTCGCCGCCGTGGTGGTCTGGCAGCTAGATCAATGGCTGGCGGCATGGGTGATTTACGAGCGGCTCTGGTACCCGGCGCTGTTTCGGGTGGCGCTGTTTTTTGGCTTGTTTTCGCTGTTTGGCTTGATGGTGTATTGAAAGGGAGACACATGCAAACGCAACGTATCTGGATGAAGGTCACCACAGGTGTACTGCGCGCAGGGATCACGCTAGGCATTGCCGTGGCAGCTGGCTGGTTGGCTTACACGTTGTGGGTGCGCTATACCGACTACCCATGGACACGGGATGGCCGTGTGCGTGCCGATGTGGTGAATATTGCCCCGGATGTGGCAGGGCTGGTGACGGCGGTGCCAGTGCACGATAACCAGTATGTGCATCAAGGCGACGTGCTGTTTCGCATAGACCCCCTGCATTATGCACATGCCCTGGCCGAAGCCAAGGCCGTGGCCCAGCAGCGCAAATCGCTATGGGAGATGAAGCAGCAACAAGCCTTACGCCGGGCCCATCTGGATGATGAAGTCATTTCTCGCGAGAACCGTGAAGATACCGATTTGGGGGCGCTGGCGGCGAAAGCCGATTTTGAGGCGGCCGTCGCACAGGTTGAAAAAATAAAGCTCGACCTGGAACGTACCGTGGTGCGCTCCCCCGTGGATGGCTGGGTGTCGAACTTGCTGGTTCGGCCCGGCGATTTTGCCCAGGTCGGGGCGGCCAAGCTGGCAGTCATCGACCAGCACTCGTTCTGGGTCTATGGATATTTTGAGGAACACAAACTGAGCATGATCAAGCCGGGTGACGCAGCCGACGTGCAGTTGCTGGGCAGCCACACCACGCTCAAGGGGCACGTGGAAAGCATTGCCCACGGCATTACCGACCGCGACAACCCTACCGACGTGCGCCTGCTGGCCAATGTCAACCCGACCTTTAACTGGGTGCGGCTGGCACAACGCATCCCGGTGCGTATCCGGCTGGACCAGATTCCGGCAGGCCTGACGCTGGTCGCAGGCATGACGTGTTCGGTGGTCATCAACCCCTAGTGCATTGCGCAACATGCAACAGAAGGGCGCGGCTCTGTTAAGATGAGAACTCATTGATGACAATCTAAGCGCATGCTTAAAGAAAAACCGCCTCAGGGACTGTGGTCCCTGCTCATTTCCATCCTCGCTTATCTGGCGCTGGCGCAAGCCGATAAAGTCATCACGCTCGGGCAGCCTGAGTCGCTCATCATTGCGGTCCTGTTTGTCTTGCTGATTATAAACCTGGCTTTTCAGTTATCGTTTCAGGTGGAATATGTCGCCGAACGGCTCAAAGAGCCTTATGGCACCATGATCCTTACCATCAGCGCTGTCATCATCGAAGTGGTGATTATTGTCATGATGCTCAGCCATACCTCCTCGACCACCTTGGCCAGAGATGCGATTTACTCCGCGGTGATGCTGGATATCAACGGCATTCTCGGCTTGTGTGCCATTGTCGGCGGAATCAAGTACGGCGAGGTCGAGTACAACGTCAACTCGGGCAATACCTATATCGTCATGATCATGACCGCGCTGGGCATCTCGATGGCCTTGCCCGCTTTTTTGCCGCCTGAGCACTGGCGCGTGTATTCCATGTTCACCATCGTGACCATGAGTGTGTTTTATGCCCTGTTTCTCAAGATGCAAACCGGGCGGCACCGCAATTACTTCAGCTACCGTGATCAGCACCAGGCCCTGCTGGAACAGGGCCAGCCTGTGCCGGTGATCAGTACCAATGTCAAATTTTCTATTCTTTACATCCTGGCTGGCATCGTTACCATCGGCTTTCTGTCTGAAGAAATGAGCCTGCATATGGATGCGGGCCTGACTGGCAGCGGCGTACCCCCGATTGTGGCGGCGATTGTGGTTGCGATTATTGCGGCCAGCCCGGAAGTGCTCACCGCCTTAAAGGCCGCCGTTAATGACCGCATGCAAACCGTGGTCAATATTGCGCTCGGGGCCACCTTGTCTACCGTGATTTTGACGGTGCCGGTGATTGAAGCGATTGCGCTGATTGAAGACAGGCAGCTCATTGTCGGCTTGTCGCCCACGCAGATGGTGATGACGTTTTTGACTTTGATTGTGGCCACCATTAATCTGCATGATGGTGAAACCAATGCGATTGAAGGCATGACGCATTTTGTCTTGTTTATGGCGTTTGCCATGCTGGCATCCCTAGGCATGTGATGATGAGCATGTGATGGTCTGTGTGTGATTTCCCGTTAAAAAAGAACTGTTATGAATGTCGTGCTTGAGCTGATTCAGCAATATGGCTTGCTGATAGTGTTTGCCAGTGTATTTCTGGAGCAGATGGGCTTGCCTTTACCGGCCTATCCTACCTTGCTGCTGGCCGGGGTCTTGATCGGTAATGGCCAGTATTCCTGGGCGGCCATGTTGCTGGTGGCGCTGGTGGCAGCCTTGCTGGCAGACTCCATCTGGTACCGCGCCGGGCGCAAATATGGCAAGCGCGTCATGGGCAAGTTATGCAAAATCTCCTTGTCGCCAGACACCTGTGTGCGACAAACCGAGGCGCTCTACCTTAAATTCGGCCCGCCCGCGTTGCTGGTCTGCAAGTTTATTCCGGGCTTTGCCTCTATTTCGAGTGCGCTGGCCGGATCATCCGGCACGCCTTATTGGCTGTTTGCGCTCATGGATGGCTTGGGTGCGCTGCTATGGTCAGGCTCCGCATTGTGGTTGGGCAATCTGTTCAGTTCTGCCATTGACGAGCTGATGCTGACGCTGGTCGAAATGGGTAAATGGGGCACCGGGCTGGTTTTACTGCTGTTAACCGCGTTTATCGCGGTCAAATGGTGGGACCGGCAACGCTTTCTCAAAAGCCTGCGCATGGCTCGGATCAGTGTCGAAGAATTGCATACACTGATCGCCAGTGATGCGGCGCCAGTGATTCTGGATACGCGTGCCCCGCACTTGATAGAAGACGGCTGGATTCCGGGGGCACAGTTTGTCACGCTGGAAGACGTGGACCAATTGACGCTGGATATTGATGAAGATGCGCCCGTCATTTTGTACTGCTCCTGCCCGAATGAGGTCACCGCAGCCAAAGTGGCAAAAAAACTGATTCGTCTCGGCTATCGCAATATCCGGCCGTTAAGCGGCGGCATTGATGCCTGGCGGGATGCCGGTTTTGCCATCACCGCAGCAAAGGACGCGCATGTTTAATGTGGTAGGGATTGCCCTCAAACGGCCCTACACCTTTGTGGTGATGGCGCTGCTGATTCTGATTTTTGGTACTTTGTCTGCCCTGCGCAGCCCGGTGGATATTTTTCCGGATATCCGTATCCCGGTGGTAGCGGTGGCCTGGCAATACAATGGCTTGCCGCCAGATGACATGGCGGGCCGCATCAGTACGCTATATCAGCGCAGCCTGACCACCACCGTCAACGATATCGAGCATATCGAGGCCAATTCATATAATGGGTTTGCCATCGTCAAAATCTTTTTCCATATGGGCGTCAATATCGCCACCGCCAATGCGCAGGTGGCGGCGATTTCGCAAACAGTGACGCGGCAGATGCCCGCCGGCACCACGCCGCCGTTGATTCTTAACTATAACGCCTCCACGGTGCCCATCTTGCAGATTGCCTTGTCTGGTAAAGGGCTGACCGAGCAGAACCTGGCTGACCTGGGCCTGAATGCCGTGCGTATCCGGTTGGTCACGGTGCCCGGTGCGGGCGTGCCATTTCCCTATGGCGGCAAAAGCCGGCAGATCCAGATTGACCTGAATCCGGCCGCGTTGCAGGCCCGTGGCTTGTCGGCACAGGATATTGCCAATGCGCTGGCTGCGCACAATATGATCGTACCGGTGGGGACACAAAAAATTGGCAGCATTGAATACACGCTGAACCTGAATAATGCCGTCACTCAAATTGACGAGCTGTCCAATATCCCGGTCAAGGTGGTCAATGGCGCCACCGTGTACATGCGTGATATCGGTCAGGTACGTGATGGCAACCCGCCACAAACCAATATCGTGCATGTGGATGGCAACCGTTCGGTGCTGATGACCATACTCAAAAACGGTGCCATCTCGACGCTGGATATTGTCGATGGTATCAAGGCCAAACTGGAAGAAATCAAGCCGGCCCTACCTGAGACGCTGGTGGCAACCCCGATCAACGATCAGTCGCTGTTTGTGCGCGCGGCGATTGAAGGCGTGGTGTTTGAAGGCGTGCTGGCGGCGGTGCTCACTAGCCTCATGATCCTGCTTTTTTTGGGCAGCTGGCGCTCGTCACTGATCATTGCCACCTCCATCCCCTTGTCTATTCTGGGGGCGGTGATGGGGCTGTCGGCCATAGGCGAGACGCTCAATATCATGACCCTGGGCGGCCTCGCCCTGGCAGTAGGTTTGCTGGTCGATGAGGCCACCGTGACCATTGAAAATATTAACTGGCACCTGGAGCAAGGCAAGCCGGTCGAGCAGTCCATTCTCGATGGTGCCGCACAGATTGTGACGCCTGCATTTGTGTCGCTGCTGTGTATTTGTATCGTGTTTGTGCCCATGTTTTTTCTTGAGGGCGTGTCGCGCTTTTTATTCGTGCCCATGGCCGAAGCCGTCATGTTTGCCATGGTCAGCTCGTTTATTTTGTCACGGACCCTGGTCCCGACCATGGCCAATTACTTGCTCAAACCACATGTCGCAGGTGAACACCGCCCAGCCAGCCGCAATCCGCTGGTCAGGTTCCAGCAACACTTTGAAACCCGCTTTGAGCAGCTCCGGCATGGCTATCATGGCTTGCTGAGCCTGGCGATTGCCCACCGCCGACTGTTTATGATCGGCTTTATGTTGCTGGTCATGCTGTCATTTTTATTATTGCCCGGGCTGGGGCGTAACTTTTTTCCGGCGGTGGATAGCGGCCAAATCCTCATGCATGCCCGCGTACCGGTCGGCACCCGTATTGAAGACACCGCCAACCGTTTTGCCCGGATACAGGCAGCCATCAAACAGGTGATCCCGCCGGAGGAAATCCTCACCATTGTTGATAATATCGGCATGCCGATCAGCAGTATTAACATGGCCTATAACAATACCGGCCTGACCGGCGCGCATGATGGTGATATCCAGATTGCGCTTAAACCCGAGCACGCGCCGACGGCGGATTACATCCGTACCCTACGCGAAGTGCTGCCCAGGCAGTTTCCGGATACGACCTTTTCATTCCCGCCAGCGGATATTGTCAGTCAGATACTTAATTTTGGCTCACCAGCCCCGATTGACATCCAGATTCGCGGCGGCAAGCTGGCCGAAGATTTTGTCTATGCCAACCAGTTGCTGGCACGCATCCGCGCAGTGCCGGGTGTGGTCGATGCGCGTATCCAGCAGTCGCGTCGGCGTCCCGGTTTTGACATTACCGTCGATAAAACCCGTGCGCAGGAGCTGGGCATCAGTACGCGCGACGTCACCAATAGCCTGGTGGTGAACCTGGCGGGCAGTTCGCAAGTCTCCCCGACTTATTGGTTGAACCCTGCCAATGGCGTGACTTACCCGATTGTGCTGCAAACCCCGCAATACCAGCTCGATAGCCTCAACACGCTGGCCAACCTGCCGATAGGTGGCGCGGATGCGCCGCTGCAGACATTGGGTGGGTTGGCAACATTTAAACGCAGTGTCGGCAATGCCGTCATCAGCCAATATGATATCCAGCCCATGGTGCAGATTCATGCCAGCACGCAAGACCGCGACCTGGGGGCGGTGGCCGCCGATATCCGCAAGATTCTGGAGGACACGCAAGCGCAAGTGCCTAAAGCCGCCAGCGTGGTGATGCTGGGCCAGGTGCAGACCATGCAAAGCGCATTTACCGGTCTGTTCTTTGGGTTGCTGGGCGCCATTGTGCTGATTTACCTGCTGATTGTGGTCAACCTGCAATCCTGGAGTGACCCGTTTGTGATTATTTCAGCTTTACCAGCGGCGCTGGCCGGTATCGTCTGGATGTTGTTTGTGACCTTCACGCCTTTGTCGGTGCCCGCCCTGACCGGCGCCATCATGTGTATGGGGGTGGCGACGGCCAATAGTGTGCTGGTGATCAGTTTTGCCCGCGAACGGCTGGCCGTCTTGCAAGATGCGACTGCTGCGGCGCTGGAGGCGGGCTTCGTCCGCTTTAGGCCGGTACTCATGACCGCGCTGGCCATGGTCATCGGCATGACCCCCATGGCTTTGGGCCTGGGCGAGGGCGGCGAGCAGAATGCGCCGTTGGGCCGGGCTGTGATCGGTGGCTTGCTGTTTGCCACCGTCGCCACCCTGCTGTTTGTGCCCGTTGTCTTTAGTGCGATTCATCAAAAACGACAGGCTTCCCCTGAGGCAAGTGTTTCAGGGCCAGTCAGTGATTCAGGAGACCCTATCCATGAGTAATCCACCCACGGCCAGCCGGGGCCTCAAGCTGGCGGGCCTGATCTTGGCCCTGATCGCCAGTGGCATTGTGATTGCGGGCATCAGCAGCCGTCACAGCCATGACGCCAGCGTCAAGGCCTGGACCGACCAGCAGGCGATTCCGACGGTCAGTATCCACCCGCCTGCACAGTCTGACCAAGGGGGCAGCCTGATCTTGCCAGGGCGATTTGAGGCCTACGCACGAGCACCGATTTATGCGCGCGTCAGTGGCTATCTCAAATCCTGGAAAGCCGATATTGGCACGCGGGTGAAAAGCGGGCAATTGCTGGCCGAGATCGAGACGCCGGATCTGGATCAGGAATTGTTGCAAGCCAAAGCCGATCTCGCCAGTGCGCAAGCCAATGTGGCACTGGCAGAAACCACGGCCAAGCGCTGGCAGGAAATGCTAAAAACGCAGTCGATTGCCCGTCAGGCGGTGGATGAAAAAGTGGGAGACTTGCAAAGCAAGCAGGCGATCGTGAAGGCGGCCGAAGCCAATGTCAACCGCTTGCTTGCCCTCAAAAGTTTTGCCCGTATCGTGGCGCCGTTTGACGGCTCAGTGACAGCGCGCAATACCGACACTGGCGCGCTGATTAATGCGGGCAGTAGCAGTGCGACGGTGTTGCCGCTCTTTGAAGTGTCCAACACACGCAAGTTGCGCCTCTATATCAATGTGCCACAAAATTATGTCGGTCAGATCCGAACCGGTGACAAAGCCAGGTTTACCGTACCGGAAGCTGCGGGTGAAGCGTTCGAGGCCACGATACAGTCGACTTCAGGTGCGATCAATGCGTCCTCTGGTACAACGCTGGTACAGTTACTGGTGGATAATGCGGCGGGCCGTTTTTTGCCTGGGGGCTTTGCCAATGTCAATCTGCTATTCAATGATGCCGTCGCGCGCCTGAGCATTCCTGCCAGTGCACTGATTTTTGACCAGAATGGCCTCAAGGTGGCTACCGTTGGTAAAGATCGCAAGGTGACTTTAAAAACGATTACCATTGCGCGTGACCTGGGTAAGCAACTGGAAGTGCAGTCCGGCCTGACGAGCACGGATATGGTGGTAGAAAACCCGCCAGATGGTCTCAACGATGGGGATCAGGTCAATATTGCCATGAGGGCCGCAGCAGAAAAATGATGATGGCGTAAATCTGCCAATCCAGTTTATCTGAGCCTGGAAAGGCTAGCGAGTAAACACTAACCAGCCGCTTAATGCCGCAGCAGAGACCGCCAGGAACAAGTTGACTGCCGGTGGCAGCCAGTAAACGTGACCACGTGGTTTTTCCTGTGTGCTGAGCGATTGGTAAAACAGCAGAAATTGGATGGCAGACAAGATTGCCGTACAGGCCCCCAGCAGAATAAATCCAACCCCGAGATAGAGCGATAACATGCTTTGGGAGGGCGACACTGGCTGCCCCTGTGCCATGAGCTGCATAAACAAGCCAAAACGCTCAATCACAAAGCCCAGCCCCATCAGGGCAATGGCTGAACGTTGCCAGGCCAGCAATGTCCGTTCTGCCGCAAAATAAACCCGTGGGTCATCGAGGTAAGACATGTGCTGGATTCTCCTGTTTCATGATGTCATCATTCAACGTGGCTTAGGTCTGTCGCTGGGCCATGATCACGCCTGGCACTTGCTTGAGCCTTGCCAGCAAGTGCTCTAGCTGGTCGAGGTCAACCAGTTCCACCGTAAAGTGCATGAGCGCCACATGGTTGCGGCTGAGCGTGTTCGCTTTTGTGGTATTGATTTTTTCACGCGCAAACAGCTCGCTGATGTCACGCAACAATCCCTGACGGTCATTCGCTTCCAGCACAATATCCACTTCGTATACGCCAGATTGTTTATTGCCCCATTGCGCATTGAGCAGACGGTTGTGGCGTGTCTGGTCGAGCCGCGTAATAAACGAGCACGCCTGGCGGTGGATGGTCACACTGTGGTTGCGCGTCAGATACGCGACTATCGGTTCTGGCGACACCGGCTTGCAGCATTTGGCCATGGTGGTTTGTACATTGCCTATGCCTTCAATCATAATGCCCGCATGGTTCACCTGAGAGGCGCTGGGGCGCTTGATGATGGCTGGCGCATTGCCTTGCGCAACCGGTGTCAATTCCCCCTGAATGGTGATGGCAATCTGGTGTTCGCTGATATCGCCGCGGCCAATCGCTGCCAGGCAATCTTCCAGTTTCTGGAACTGCAGTTTTTGTGCGACTTTTTCAAGCGGCAGGCTGCTGGCTCCGGCCCGGTGTAACTCTTTGTCCAATTTAGCCCGGCCCTGGGCGACGTTTTCTTCAAAATGCTGGTATTTAAACCAGTGGCGAACCTTGGCGCGCGCACTGGCACTTTGCAAAAAGCCGAGCGCAGGGTTCAGCCAGTCTCGGCTGGGGGCGCCATGTTT
Organism: Methylophilus sp. VKM B-3414; assembly: GCF_032248435.1. Lineage (NCBI taxonomy): Bacteria > Pseudomonadati > Pseudomonadota > Betaproteobacteria > Nitrosomonadales > Methylophilaceae > Methylophilus > Methylophilus sp. VKM B-3414. Next base: position 39,062 of record NZ_JAVTLI010000008.1, read on the forward strand.
GGCGGTCAGGATTTCCACCCGCTGACCGTTTTCCAGTTTGGTATGCAAGGGGACGATCTGGCCGTCGATTTTCGCGCCGCGGGTGCGATGACCCAGGTCTGTGTGTAAAGCGTAAGCAAAGTCTATCGGGGTGGCGCCTTTGGGCAAGTCCATGACTTTGCCTTGTGGTGTCAACACGTATACTTTGTCCTGCAATAACGCATTGTTGAATTGCTCCAGCAAATCACCGTGTTCAGCGACTTCATCCTTCCAGGACAGGATCTGGCGCAACCAGGCAATTTTTTCGTCGAATTTCGCGTCGGATTTTCCACCTTCCTTATAGCGCCAATGTGCGGCAACGCCCAACTCGGAATACTGGTGCATTTCAAATGTGCGGATCTGCACCTCTACTGCAAGGCCACGAGGGCCGCTGACAGCCGTGTGCAGGGAACGGTAGTTGTTGCTTTTGGGGCGGGCAATATAGTCATCAAACTCACCGGGAATCGGTTGCCACAAGTGATGCACCAGGCCAAGTGCGGTATAGCAGTCTTTCACATCTTGCACCATGATGCGTACCGCACGCACATCATAGAGCTGGTTAAATTGCAGATGCTTGCTACGCATTTTTTTCACGATGCTGTAGATGTGTTTTGGCCGCCCGCTCACTTCCCCCTGGATGCCCGCTTGGGTCAGTTCATGCTGCAGCTGCTGCACGACCTCTGCAATATACTGTTCACGATCCACGCGCCGTTCGTCCAGCATTTTCGCCACTTCTTTATACAGCTGCGGTTCGAGATAGCGTAAGGATAAGTCTTCGAGTTCCCATTTGAGTTGCCACACGCCCAGGCGGTTGGCCAGCGGGGCAAAGATACTCTGGTTCTCGCGGGCAATCTGCACTTGTTGTTCAGGGCTGGCGCCAGACAAATGCCGTAATAATTGGGTACGCTCTGCCAGCTTGATCAACACGACCCGGATATCCTGCACCATGGCCAATAGCATTTTGCGCAGCGCTTCCAATTGTTGCGCGCGGTCATTCTGTTTGTGGTCCGCTTTGGCGTCCGCATGGTGCAAGCCATCCATTTCACTCAAGGCATGGATCTGTGACATGCGCGAAATACCCTCTATCAGACTGACAACGCACGGATTGAAGCGGGCAGATAAGTGGACGGACCAGTCATCAAGAAAGTCTGGCGCGGCATATAGAATGCAGGCAGTCAGGCTGTCTGCATCCATGTTGATATCCGAGAGGGTAGAGGCCGTTTCTAAGGCATGTTGCAATAGGGGATAACGGTTGATGGCATGGTGTTGCGCATACAGAGACGCTGCCAGCTCAGCCGCCTGCCGTATTTGTGTCAATTCATCAGCCGTAAACCGTTGCGCTAAGGAATCCATCCACAAACTGAGTGCCTGTGGATCAAGTACAGTGGGCGTGTGAGTAGAGCGGTGACCAGAAACCATACCCTATTATCGCCGCTATCCCCAGGCAGCGTAAAGATAAAACGCGTCCTGACGCATGGATCAGGACGCGTACCCGCAGCGGAAGGTGGTGTCCGCTGCCAGGGTTGAATGGATATTAAGCGATCATACTAATGCCAAGCACCGCTGCCAGCGCAATGCCGATGGCCAGCAGCAGGAAAATAAAGAAAAATACCTTGGAGATGGTGGCCGCGCCCGACTCAACGCCTCTAAACCCCAAGAGCCCGGCGATAAATGAAATGACCAGAAACAAGAGTGCGTAATAAAGCATGTTCGACCTTTCCCAATTGGTTAAATACATGCTCATGATAAAAAAAAGCCTGGTATGCGCACTATCAGCCTCTGTCGTGACTGCCAGTCAGAAAAGACTGACGCAGCGCGCAGTCGGATCATGCGTGATTGACAAGTATAAAAGTGCTTGGCGAGCGTCAAAATGCGCGTATATTATTTCAAATCAAGGATAGGCAAGTCCGCCAGTGTGAATGGCGGAGTGCAAATGAGTTAACCTGCAGGAGGGCGCAGTCATGGGCGGGATCAAACAGTGTCGAGCAGCCTGGCTGGTCACAGGAAGTTGCCTGTTAAGTCTTTGGTGGCCAGTTTCTTTTGCGCTGGCTTCCAGCGATAGTGCCAAAGTGATCAGTGCCATGACAGTGGCTGAGGATAAGCACGGTAGCAAATCCACAAGCAAGCCTGCCGTCATTGCGCTGGTGAATCTGGATGAAGTGTCGCCTGACTGCCAGCAGCAAGTCACCATGGCCAGAATCAAAACCGTGGCCTATAGTGAAAGTGGCATGACGCCTGAGAAAATCAAGTTTGACTGGCAAGGCAATGCGCTGGATGTGGCCACCAATGTCGGTGAAAACCCGGTATTGACGCTAGAAGAGATTCAGGCCGCCCACCAGTTTATCCGCGTCGGCAAGCAGTACCTGATTCATTTTCAGCTGTGTTCTGATGGTCAGCAACGCAGCCTGATTAATTTATATGCCACGCTGAATCCGCCGAGTCGGCCAGCACGTAAAATCAAATCGTAAGATCGTTCTCCCTATCAAGATGGAGCATGATGCCAGGGTGGGTTGGATGGCCAGCAACCGCTCGCTTTCAGCCCATACTGTTCCCAGCATAGTGCATCAGACCTAGCGAAGTGCATCACACCTTAGCTCAGCTTGGTCGGGCCGCCAGCGTCTGGCCGTTGAAACCGCACCGTCATCAGCGTGCCTATGCCCTGTTCGCCAGCGCTGACGGTGATGCTGGCACTATGCAGCGCCACAATTTCCTTGACGATGGATAGGCCCAAGCCGCTGCCTTCCTGTGAGTGGTTGAGCACGCGGTGAAAGCGTTCAAACACCATGGCATGCTCTTCTTCCGGGATGCCGATACCGTTGTCTTCCACCTGGATTTCCGTCCATTTTTCCTGGGCAATCACAGACAGCGTCACCTTGCCCCCTTCCGGCGTATAGCGCACCGCATTGTCCAGCAGGTTGACCAGCAGAATCTTCAGGCGTTGCTTGTCGGCATGGATGGTGAAGTCTGGCAAAGGTCCGGCACCACTGGATTCCAGTCCCAGATCTATATTTTTTTTCAGTGCAAAATGAATCACTTCCACGCAGGCATCTTGGGCCAGGGCCAGCAGATTGACAGGTTTGAGCGCAATCACGTTGGCGGCTTCAGGCTGGTTATTTGACAGCCGCAACAACTGGTTGACGATATGTGTGAGCTTGCTCACGCTTTCGCTAATCATGCCCAGCTGGTGTTGAGACTGGTCCTTGGCCTGCTCATGGCGCAATGCCAGCTCCAGTTGCGCCTGTATGCCCGCCAATGGGGTACGCAATTGATGGGCGGCATCGGCAATAAACTGGTTCTGCGCCAGGATGGCGTTATTGAGCCTGCCCATGAGCAGGTTGATCGAGTTGATCAACACCATGGCCTCTTCGGGCACGTTGTTGAGCATGACCGGGTCCAGTTGCGTGCTGGAGCGTTTGGCGATCTCTTCGTTGAGCTCGTGCAGTGGCCGTAGACCCTTGGTCACCCCGGCTAACAGCATGACACTGCAGACCAGCAGCAGGAGCAACTGTGGCAGGACGATGGCAAATAGAATCCGGCTGCGCAAGTCATTACGTTTGTGCACGGTTTCGGCAATCAACACAGAGTACATGAGCGGCTGGTTCTGACGATCGACGATCGTGCTTTTCTGATTAAGCAATCGCACGACCTCGCCATGCGCTCTGGCATAGCGTAAATGACGATGATTCAAGCTGTCCTTGTGGTTAAAGGGCAGTGTCGGGTCGCCACTTAAATAATGGCCTTGCGCGTCGTAAATCGCAAAATAGGTTTTATCATCCTTGTCAGAAAACAGCACTGTTTGTGATTCCGTGCTCATTCTGAAATTTTCCGGGGTCTTGCCGGATTCGCTGATCATGGCGATCACGTCATTGGCAATATCCTCCAGCATCTCATCAAACGATTGCTCAATAAAGTGGCTTCCTACCTTGTACAAAATGGTGGTGTCCAGCGGCACCAGGATAAACATGGGGATGGTCACCCACAAGAATAACTGTTTGCGCAGGGTGCGGCCCTGGCTCAATTTAAACAGTCGATTCATGGGTTTTTTTGTTCCATGATATAGCCCAGACCGCGTACGTTGGAAATGCAGACCTCGCCGTCGCCCAGTTTTTTGCGCAAGCGGTGCACATAGACCTCAATCGCATTCTGGCCGATATCCTGTTCCCAGTTGCACAGGCTTTCAATCAGCGCCTCTTTGGTTACCAGCTTGCCGCATTTATTGGCCAGGGTTTCCAGTAAGGAAAACTCGCGTGGCGACACACTGAGTTTCTCGCCCTTGAGGTGAACGCTATGCTCCTTGGTGTCCAGTTCCAGCGGACCTATCGTAATCTTGGAGGAGTAGTGCGCATTCACGCGCCGGATCTGGGCGCGGATTCTGGCAGCCAGTTCGGGCAGTCTGAATGGTTTGATCAGGTAATCATCCGCGCCCATGTCAAAGGCGTTGACGATATCATCCGGGTTGTCATTCGCGGTCAGCACGATGATAGGGACGGATTGTTTGCTGTTGCGCAAGCGCTGAATGACTTCAAAGCCGGTTAAAAACGGCAATCCCAAATCCAGTAACACCAGATCATAGGTTTGTGCTTGTGCCGCCAGTACACCGTCCTTGCCATTTCTGAACCAGTCAACCGCATAGGTTGCATTGACTAGTGATTGCACGACGGCATCACCGAGTACCACATCATCCTCAACCAACAAAATACGCATTCATCTGAGTCCTGCTTCAAGATGACTGCTAGCTTGCCTCATGCCTACTTACAGCTTGCTTACATCAATTTGGCCACTGAATGACTGTAAGTGTTTCGTAAGAATTTGACTGCATGATGACGCCGTAACCAAGATTGACTGGTAGGCGCAACAGGAGAGGCCTGCGGTTCGGACCAGATTGCTGTTGTCGAAAAATAAGGAGAGGGTGATGTTATTTATTGTGGATTTTGATGGCACCATTTCAAAGTCGGACACGATTGATGCCTTGCTGGAGAAGTTTGCCGATGACCGTTGGCAGCAGTATGAGCAGTCGTGGCTGGCGGGCGAGATCGATGCCGTCACCTGCATGAGCAACCAGTTGGCGCTGGTTGAAGCCGATCACATTGCCCTCGAAAGTTTTTTCCGCACCATAGAGCTAGACCGTAGCTTTTGCCAGTTTCATAGCTTTGCCCGCCAATTTGCGCGTGTGGTGATTGCCAGTGATGGCCTGGATCATGCGATCAAGGTTTCCATGCAACACTCCGCCTTTCCTGAGCTGCCGGTGTTTGCCAATCGCCTGAATTTTGAACCCAAAGGCATCCGCATGACTTTCCCTAACCGTCAGCCTGATTGTGCGGGCGGCAACGGCAATTGCAAATGTGCGATTGCCACGGCCCAGCGCGCCTATCCTGGCGAAAAAGTGGTGTTGATCGGCGATGGCAAGTCAGACGCCTGTCTGGCCAAACGCGCTGATGTGGTATTTGCCAAAGGCTCACTGGTCAAGCATTGCGAAAAAAACCAGATTCCTTTTATTCCGTTTTCAACCTTTGACGATGTGGTGGCCGTCTTGCAAGACTGGCCCGAATGTCAGATTTCAACCACCCTTACCCACCAAACAGCCTAGTGAGGCGATTTCATTATGGACCAAAAAATTATAGAAATTCTTGATAAGAACAATCAGTACTGTTCACATGGTGACACGGTGAACTATGCCGATCCCCCGAAAGTGTTTGAGGGCTGTGATGGCAGCTTTTTGTATGACGAAAAAGGGGTGAAATACCTCGATTGGCAAATGTGGTATTCCGCTGTCAATTTCGGCTACAAAAACGAGCGCATTGCCAATGTACTGAAGAAGCAGATTGATACCTTGCCTCAACTGGCCAGCCAATACCTGCACAAGGAAAAAGTCGAGCTGGCAGAAATCATCTGCCGCTACATGGAAGAAAAATATGGGGTCAAAGGTCGCGTCCACTTCAACGTCGGCGGGGCACAAGCGGTTGAAGACTCCTTGAAAGTGGTGCGTAACCATACCGGTAAAACGCATCAGTTTGCGTTTATGGGCGGTTACCACGGCCGTACGCTGGGCGCCTCTGCGATTACTTCCAGCTACCGTTATCGCCGCCGGTTTGGCAACTTTGCTGACCGCGCGCACTTTGTGCCGTATCCATACTGCTTCCGTTGCCCGTATGACATGAAAGTGGAAACTTGCGATACCTATTGCCACAAAGAGTTTGAAAAACTGTTTGAAACCGAATACCAGTCTTTCTGGGATGAAAAATCCAAACAGTGTGAATTTGGCGCGTTTTATATTGAGCCTATGCAGGGGACCGGCGGCTACATTATTCCACCTGAGGGATATATGCAAAAGCTGCAAGCTTCACTAAAAAAACGCAATGTGTTGCTGGTGGCCGACGAAATTCAGATGGGCGTTTACCGGACGGGTAAATTGTGGTCCTGGGAAAACTTTGGCATCGTGCCGGATATTTTTGTGTTTGGTAAGGCGATCACCAACGGCTTGAATCCGCTGTCAGGCATCTGGGCGCGCGAAGAATTGATCTCGCCTGAAAAATTCCCACCAGGCTCAACCCACTCCACCTTTGCCTCGAACCCGCTCGGCACCGCCGTGGCGCTCGAAGTGTTGAAAATGACGCAAGAGTCAGATTTTGAACCGCATGTACGTCAACGGGGTGCGCATTTCCTCAAGCGTCTGCATGAACTGAAGTCGCGCTGGAAATGCGTGGGCGATGTCAGCGGTCTGGGCCTGGCGCTCAGAATCGAGTTGTGCGAGAGCGACGGTTTCACCGCGAGTCGTGCCCTGGCTGACCGCATGTTTAACGAAGGCCTGAAAGGCGATTTGCTGATCGGTGACAAGCAGTATGGCTTGGTGCTGGATATCGGTGGCTACGAGAAAAACGTGATCACGCTGGCGCCTTCGCTGATGATTACCGAGGAAGAAATTGACTTGGGTATCCAGCTGTTTGAAATGCTGCTCAAGCGTTGCGGCGCAGAGTAACTTGCTTGAGATGGAAGTGGTGGCCTACGATTTTGATGGCAGCATTCAGGCGCAGCTGGCCATGCTGAACGCGCAAGGGGTGCAGCCGGTGCTGCATGCCATGCGCCAGCATGAAACGGCGACGCGCCTGTGGGCTTCCGCCAAGGCGTTTGCCGCCATGGCCAGCCAGTTGCGGCCGCGCACAAGCCTGCCGCAATTTTCGCTGATTGGTTCCGGCGACTACCACCATATCTCACTGGCCTTAATTGCGCGTTTTGAAACGCCGTTGACGGTGGTGCTGTTTGACAATCATCCTGACTGGATGCAGCCGCCGCATCAGTATCACTGTGGTACCTGGGTCTATCAACTGGCCCGTTTGCCACAGGTCAAGCGCGTGATCATCGTCGGCCTCGAAAGTGGCGATATTGATTACGATCAGTTTAAAAAAGGCGATGTAGAAAGTTTTCTGCAGCAAAAAATCATTTTGTTGCCTTATCGCAAGGTGCAGGTGAATGCGCCGCAGCCCCTGTTTTTGCACAGCAAGCTGGCGCAAGATCTGACGACGGGGATTCAAGAGGTGCTGTCGTACATAGACACTGAGCAGGTCTATATCAGCATTGATAAAGACTGCCTGCAAGCGGCAGACGCCAAGACCAACTGGGAGCAGGGGAGTCTGCCCCTAGCCACCGTTACCACCGTGATTCAGGCGCTCAGCCAGCATAAACAGGTGATAGGTGCGGATACGGTGGGCGACTTTTCGCCGGTGCGGTTCCGTTCACCACTCAAATGGATCGCCTCTTATTTAGATCGCAAAGTGCATCCGCGTGAGTCTGTGCAGGCTGCCGCCCGGGTTAATGCTGCCGCCAACCTGCGCTTGTTGCATGCCCTGAAGGGGGGCGCATGATGATACATACCGGCGCATTATTTGTCGCAGCCGTCCTGCTGGATACGCTGGGCACCACCTTGTTTAAGCTGGGTGCCATGCAACCGGAAACCACGGTAAAAACTTCGCCGATGGCGCTGTTGCGGTCTTGCCTAAGCCGCTGGCATGTGCCGGCCGGCTTGCTGGTCTACGTGGTGGAATACGTGATCTGGATTACCTATTTGTCCGCTTCTTCGCTGAGCCAGGCTTTTCCGATGTATAGCATCACCATTGTTTTGATCATGCTGGTGTCACGACTGGCGTTAAATGAACAGATTGGCATGAAGCGCTGGCTGGGGGCCTTGCTCATTGTGGCCGGCGTTGGGTTGTTAGGGAGCAACACATGAACACATTGCAACAACTGATAGGCGAAAACGGCTTCTGGCTGCAACAGTCAGAACACGCCGTATTACTGGTCCACGGTTTGACCGGCACGCCTGCAGAAATGAAACATTACGGCAAGCAAATCGCCCGCAAAGGCCTGTCTGTCGTGTGCCCGGTGCTGGCCGGGCATTGTGCCTCGGTGCAGGAGCTGAGTCGCACCCGCTGGCAAGCGTGGTTTACCTCGATTGAAGCCGTCTTTCTCGAGATGCGCAAACATTATAAAAGCGTGTTTGTTTCAGGCCTTTCTATGGGCGCCCTGATTGCCTTGCTGGTGGCTGCCAAACACGGCAAAGAAGTGGCTGGCGTGGTGCTGTTGTCGGCGACCTTTGTCTATGACGGCTGGAATATCCCCCTGTTCAAGCAACGCTTTTTGTTGCCCCTGGTGCTGTATTCGCCCTTGCGCTATGTCATGCAGTGGGAAGAAACCGCGCCTTATGGCATCAAGTGCGAGCGTACACGCGCCATGGTGGCAGCCGTGCTTGAAAACAAAGATGCCCGTACCTCGGAAAAAATCGGCTATTTCAAGACCCCGGCGACCGTCATCTACCAGAGTGTCAAATTGATCCGCGCAGCGCGCAAGCAGCTGCCACAAGTCACTTGCCCGGTCTTGATTGTGCATTCGACCGAGGATGACATGGCCAGCCTTAAAAATGCCTATCTGGTAGAAAAAGAAATTGCCAGCAAGCATGTGGAAACCTTTTATATCGGCGATACCTACCACGTGGTGACACTGGACAAGCGCAAGGATGATATCGCCAGACGCAGTGCAGAGTTTTGTTTGTCCGTGATTAACGCCTGATCACTAGAAGTGAGATAAGTAAGGAGTGCTTATGCAGAATACACAGAATACATTTGAAGTCGTCAGCGGCCTGATCGCCAGCAAGCTGGAGATAGACCAGAAGACGATTACACCGCAAAGCAAGCTGGTCGACCTTGGCCTGGACTCGCTGGATATTTTTGACATTATCTTCCAGGCTGAAGATCAGTATGGCATCAAGGTGCCTAACCCTTCAGAAGAGATTGCCACCGTAGAAGATGTGGTGCGCATGCTGGACGACTTGCTCAAGACCGAGGCCAGCGCATAATGAGCATGCCGCGTCGGGTGGTGATCACGGGGGCGGGCATCGTTTCGCCGCTAGGCAACGATGTGACGACCTTTCAACAAAGCCTGTTGAATGGGGTGTCAGGCATTGGTGCGCTCAAGGCCGAGTTTGCCGAGCAACTCGAAACGCGGATTGCTGCCCAGTGTCAGTTTGAGCCCGAGCAGCATTTCAGCCGCCAGGAGCTAGCCTTGCTCGACCGCGTCAGCCAGTTTGCCTTGCACAGTGCCGAGCAAGCCTTGCAGCAGTCTGGTATCGATTTGGCTGCCTTCAGTCCAGACGCGCTTGGTTGCTTTATCGGCACCGGCATGGGTGGCGCTGCCGCCACGGAAGAAGGCTATGCGCGCTTGTTCAAACAGGGCCTGAACCGGCTCAAACCGTTTACGGTACTGATGGCGATGAACAGTGCCGCTGCCTCGCAAATTGCGACCAAATACCAGCTGGCTGGCCCGAATCAAACCATTTCCACCGCATGTTCTTCTGCCGCGATTGCCATTGGTGAAGCCGCCAAACAGATTGCCTTTGGCCGCTGTGAAGCGGCGCTGGCCGGCGGCAGTGAAGCCTTGCTCACCTTTGGTACCATCAAGGCCTGGGAGGCGTTGCGTACCCTCGCCAAAGAAGACCCGCAAGCCGCTGCAGCCTCCTGCAAACCGTTTTCTGCCGATAGAACGGGCCTGGTACTCGGCGAAGGTGCAGCCGTGTTCGTGCTCGAAACCTACGAACATGCCAGTGCGCGCGGCGCGCATATTCTGGCGGAAATCGTCGGTTTTGGTACGTCAAATGACTTTAGCCATATGACCCAGCCTTCGGTCGAAGGTCAGGCCCTGGCCATGCAAAAAGCCTTGCAAGATGCCGGCCTCAACCCTGAGCAGATCAGCTATATCAATGCTCACGGCACCGGCACCCAGCTCAACGATGTAACCGAGACCCGTGCGATCAAGCAAGTGTTCGGTGAGGCGGCGGCGCAGATTCCAGTCAGCTCCACCAAATCCATGCATGGTCACTTGATGGGCGCTGCGGCCGCGGTCGAGTTGGTCGCCTGCATTGTCGCCTTGCAGCAAAACACCTTGCCACCCACCATGCATTTGCACACCCCGGACCCGGAATGTGATTTGAATTACGTGGCCAACCAGGCGCAACCCGTTCAGCATCTCGAGACTGTCATGAGTAACTCGTTTGCCTTTGGCGGCACCAGCGGTGTCCTTATTTTGAGAAAGATCTAATCATGCAAACTGCCTTATATATGGATCCCAACCTCAGTGCCGAAATGCCTGTGTTTGACGTCGAAGTTGGCTACAGTGCCGCCAAGTTTCCCGAGGAAACCTGGAAAACACTGTTAAAGGATGATCTGGAAGGCTACCGCTTGCATCTGGCGTTTGACTCCGCCAATGTGCAGGGTTTTAAAACCGGTTACCTGGCGGTCAAGAAAAATCAGGTCATTGTTTGCCTGGCGCCGTTTTTTATCACCGATTACAACCTGGATACCACGGTGCAAGGGCGCCTGAAACCCTTGCTGCAAAAAGTCCGCGAGCGTATTCCTTTCCTCATGCGGGTCAAATTACTTTGCGTCGGTTCGCCGATCACCGATGCCTGCAAAATGACCTTGCATCCTGACTATCCGTTTGATCCGGCCATGATGCAGGCCCTCAATGCGCAGTTGCAAAAAATTGCCGCCAAAGCCGGTGCCTCGGTGATTGCCTTTAAAGATGTGCTGGCACGTGACCTGCAAAAAGTGGGTGCCCCGCTCAATGCGCTGGGCTACAGCACGCTCAGAAACATGCCGGTCGCCGTCAATCAGATCGCATTTGACTCGATGGAGGCCTACTTCGCCAGCCTGAGTTATGCCACGCGCAAAGACCTGCGTAGAAAGCTCAAAAAACGCTCGCAGATTGAAATCCGCGAAGTGCAGGGCATGCCGTCCAATCTGGACGAAATCTACAAGCTGTATCTCGAAACCTATGAGCGTAGCGAATTGAAGTTTGAAAAATTGACCAGCAGCTTTTTTGAGTTTGTGGCGGGCCTGATGCCAGAAAATACCCGCTTTGTGCTGTATTACCTCGAAGGTAAGCTGATTGCGTTTAACATGCTGCTGCACAATGGCCATACCCTGATGGACAAATACATCGGCATGCATCAGCCTGTCGCGGCGGAGCACAACATTTACTTCTTAAGCTGGATCTATAACATCGAGATGTGCCTGCGCGATGGCATCACACAGTTTCAAAGTGGCCAGGCTTCGTATGAAGTGAAGAAAAGACTGGGCGCCGAGCTTGAAGACACTTATTTGCTGTTTAAACATACCAACCGCTTCCTGAATCAACCGCTGGCTTGTCTGGCCAAATTGCTTGCTTATGAAAACTTTGACCAGAACATCTAACGCCAGTGTCGTCTGGTTATTTTCACTGCTGATTTTCTGCGATACGTTTAGTCAGGTGTTATTTAAGATGGCCTCGCTGGAGGTTGGCGCGGCCTCATTGGAAAGCTGGCAGAGTTTTTTTGCCTTTGCCGGCTCACTGTTGCTGCAGCCTGCGCTGGTGGGTGGGGTGATGCTGCTACTGGTGGCGTTTTGTTGCTGGATGCTGCTCATGTCTCGCACCGACCTCTCCAAGGCACATTTGATCTCTGGCATTGCCTATGCCACCGTGCCACTGGTCTCTGTCTATTTGTTTGCCGAGCATCTGAGCCCGGCGCAAATCATGGGCATTGGCCTGATCACCCTGGGGGCGACGATTTCCAGTCTCAGCTAGCAGCGGGCGATTAGCGCAATGCCAGCCTCCATTCACGCGTCCAGCATGCGATGTCACACCTGAATGTGCGGGTGACAGGGTTTAAAAATAACAGTGTCACATCTCCCCACTACAGTGTTGACGGTTTTCCGGTGAAACATCTGACTTTTTTGCTGTTTTAGATAATGTTTTTATGTTTAGATTAATTTTTGTTTGTATAATACATTAATATAAATTTGTTTTTGTAATAAATATGTTTACGGTATTGGTGTATAAAAGTCGCTCAGTGAAGCAGCTGGTGGGGGATGAACTTGCTGCATTGGTTGACGCTGCTGCTGAAAAGAATCAAAAGAATGCCATTTCAGGCGTGCTCTTATACGATGGCGACTATTTTCTGCAATATCTGGAAGGTCCGGATATTGCCATCAAGCTGCTTTATCATCTGATTACCTTGGATGACAGGCATCGTAATGTGGTCAAGCTGATGGAGGACTTTTCTCCTGCGCGGCGATTTGGCGGCTGGTCCATGTACTGCATTGATGTGCAAAAGGTGTATGGTGAAGACATTTATGCCCTGTTGTCAGAGGGGGCTACCTTTAATAGCGGCGAGTCGCTCCCCGATCATGACCGTGTTATTAAACTGATCACGGCCTTTGCCACCTCCCGCTGGAGCGATGGCGAGCGGACACTGCACGCGGAAGACTGGCAGTTTCAGCCCCAACCATCCCCTTTTGATGTCGTGAATCCTGCCCGCATTCAGCAGGCGGCTTGCCAGTTTGCATTTCAACCGATTGTTTCTCCGCTGACTGGACTGATCTCTTCGATTGAAGCGCTGATCCGCAGCCCGTCTGGCGGCTCCCCGCAGCAGTGTTTTGAGGGATTGTCAGCCGAGGAGTTATATCTATTCGATCTGGAATCCAAGCAGCACGCGTTGGCCCTGGCATCGCAGATGCAACTGGGACCGATCAAGTTATCCATCAACCTGTTGCCGATGTCTTTGGTGCGGGTGCCCAATGCGGTGGAAAAGCTGCTCAGTTATATCGCACAGTTTGATTTCAAGCCGCAGCAAATCATCGTTGAAATCACCGAGCAAGAGTCTATTGCTAACTTTGATGACTTTCAGCGCGCCATCAGGGAGTTACGTCTGGCAGGCATTAGCGTGTCGATTGATGATTTTGGTGCCGGCTTTGCCGGCCTGACCTTGCTGTCCAAATTCCAGCCTGAGAAGCTTAAGGTGGATAGACTCATTGTCGAAAATATTCACAAGGATGGCCCCAAGCAGGCGATTGTGCGGGCGCTGATTGAGTGTGCCCATGCGCTGGGCATTACGATTGTGGCCGAAGGGGTAGAGACCGTGGAAGAATGGTGCTGGTTACAATCTGCCGGCGTCGATTTGTTTCAAGGGTTTTTATTTGCCAAGCCCATGCTCAATGGGGTGGCACCTATCCAGTGGCCTGTTCAGACTTAATAGTTAGACTGGGGCAGCACGTAAGCGCCACCCAGTGCCACCATCAAAGCCACTGAAGCATTGAGCCTGCGCCCGGTGATGGAGAGCAGGTTGCGCTCGGCGGTCAACAGGGTGGATTGCACGTTGACCACGTATTGGTATTCACTGATGCCGGCACGGTATCGGTTCTCGGTTTGGGTGACGGCTTCGCGTGCAAATTTGACGGCGGTTTCCTGTTCTTTTGCCTCCGCCTCCAGAATACGCAGCAAGGCCAGATTATCCTCAACTTCGCGCAAGCCATTAATCACGGTTTGTTTATAGGTGGCGACACTGGCATCGTAGCGGGCAATGGCGGCATTGGTGTTCGATCTACGCAGCTGGTTATCAAAAATCGGCCCGGCCAGCGCGGGGCCCAGTGACCAGAGGCGGTTAGGCAGCGAAAGCAGATTGCTCAGGCTGTTGTCGCTATAGCCAAAGGTCGCGCCCAGCGTCAGCGTGGGGAAGAGTGCCGCACGTGCAACGCCGATCTGTGCATTGGCGGAGGCGACCCTGCGCTCAGCCCCGGCAATGTCTGGTCTGCGTTCCAGCAGGCTGGCAGGCAAGCCTGTATTCGCGGCGGGCAGAGACAAATTGGCCACGTCCTTGTATGGTTGTTCGGGGATGGACAGCTCTGCTGGCGGCTTGCCGATCAGTACTGCAATCGCATGCTCCAGTTGCGCTCGTGAGGCGCTGATATCAATCGACTGTGCCAGTGTATTGCGTAATTGCGTTTCGGCCTGGGCGATTTCCGTGCGCGAGGCCAAGCCCACGTTATAGCGGTTGGTGGTCAGCTTGAGTGAGCGATCAAAGCTTTTGGCCGTGTTATCCAGCAGCAGCTTTTGCGAGTCCAGAATCCTGAGCTGAAAATAGGTTTGTGCCAGCGTAGACTGGACCGAGAGCTTGGCCGCTGCCAGGTCGGCGGCCGTGGCTTCGGCATTGGTTTCGCCGGCAATCACGCTGTTACGTATTCTGCCCCACAAGTCCATCTCCCAACTGGCATTGAGGCCAATGCTGTAATCACTGCGCACGCCAGTGGTATTGGTGGTCTCTCCGCGGGTGGCGCCTGCCTGCCCGTTGAGTGCGGGCAATTGCGGCGAGTGGCTCGCCCGCGCCAGTGCCAGCCCTTGCCGATAATTGGCCTCCGCAATCAGGATGGTATAGTTGGCTTGATTGGCCTGTGTGAGTAAGGCGGTCAGTTGGGGATCGTTGTAGCGTTCCCACCAGGCCGCAGACAGTTCTGGTGAACCGGGCTCGGCCACTTTCCAGCCTGCAGGCGGCGGTTCTTTGTATTGTGCCGGTATCTCGACGCGCGGGCGTACATAGTCTTGCCAGACACTGCATCCTTGTATCATCAGGCCTGCCATGGCCAGCACCCACATTTTGACTATGTTCATACCGTTTGATTCTTCAAAGAATTTGAGTTTAACGAGAGGCCGAAACGCTGGCTGAGCCAACGTCCCGCATCATCCAGATACAGATAAACCACGGGCGTGGTGACCAGCGTCAGTACTTGCCCTACCAGCAGGCCACCGACGATGGAGATGCCCAGCGGCTGGCGGATTTCAGCACCATCGCCGACACCCAGCAACAAGGGCACCGCCCCCAGTACCGCCGCCAGCGTGGTCATTAAAATGGGCCGCAAGCGTTGCAGGCAGGCCTGGGTGACGGCGGCTTCGGCAGAGAGCGCGTGTTCACGCCGCAAATGAATCGCCGCATCAATCATGATAATGGCGTTTTTCATGACAATGCCCACCAGGAGCACAATGCCTATCATGGCGATAATGGTCAACTCGCTGTCAAACCATAACAGGGCCAGCAAGGCGCCTATGCCCGCCGAGGGCAGGGTGGAGAGGATGGTCAGCGGATGGATCAGGCTTTCGTACAGCATGCCCAGCACGATGTAGATCGCGATCACGGCGGTCAGGATCAGCCACGGCTGGCTATCCATGGAATCCTGAAACGCTTTGGCTTTACCGGCAAAGGTGCCATGGATGCTCTCTGGCGGCACCAGCGCGGAAAAGGTCGATTCGATGGCCTGGCTGGCGGCATCCAGCGCATAGCCCTGGGCCAGGTTAAACGAAACCGTGGCGGCGGCAAACTGCCCCTGGTGATTGACCGCCAGCGGCGTATTCACCGGTTGCCAGTGGGCAAAACTGGCCAGCGGAATGCGCTGGTTTTTCAGGCTGGTCAGGTAGATATTCTGTAAGGATTCCGGCCCCTGCGCAAAGCGGGCAGCCACCGTCATCACCACATAGTATTGATTGAGCGGCTCGTAAATGGTGGAGACTAGCCGCTGGCCAAAGGCATCATTCAAGGCACTGTCAATTTGCTGCTGGGTGATGCCCAGGCGCGTGGCCGCATCGCGGTCCACCACCAGATTAATCTGCAAGCCCTTGTCTTGTGCATCACTGGAGACGTCAGTCAGTTGCGGCAGCTTGGCCATGGCATCTTTGAGTTTGGGAGCAAACTGGCGCAAATCGTCTACGCTGCTGGAGAGCAAGGTGTATTGGTATTCTGCCGAGCCCGGACGCAAGCCGATATTGAATTCCTGTTGTGGCCGCAAGCGTAACGAAGCGCCAGCCACGCGGTCCAGTTGCGGGCGCAAGCGATCCACCACTTCTTGCGCCGAGGCCTGGCGCTCTGCACGGGGTTTCAGCCGCGCATTGAGCATGCCGGTATTGGATTGCCCGCCGCCAAAGCCACCCGTGTATTCATAATAGGTATCGATATCGGGGTCGCGGGCGATGATCTGCATGAATTGGGCCACTTTTTCACGCATGGCCCAAAACGACAGATTCTGGTCGCCCTCGAAGTTGCCTTGCAAGCGGCCGGTATCTTGCAGTGGAAAAAAGCCCTTGGGCACCAGGGTATACAGATAAAGGTTGCTGGCGATGGCCACGGTGAAGAGCAGCAGAATCAGGCGCCTGTGGTGCAGGCTCCAGCGCAGCACACGCTGATACACCGACGCAGGCCAAGGCTGGTCCTGCGTGGCGAGAGCGGGACGCGTATGGTCAGCGCCGCCTGCCTTTGCGCCATGCTTTGCTGCCTGCGGCCGCAGTAGTTTGGAGGAGAGGACGGGTGTCAGTGTCAGCGACACCAGCAATGAAATGATCACCGCACTGGCCAGCGTGATTGAAAACTCGCGGAACATGCGCCCGACCACACCGTCCATGAACAGCAGCGGAATAAATGCCGCAATCAGCGCCAGGCTCATGGCGATAATGGTAAATGACACCTCGTGCACTGCCCGCAGCGCTGCCTGCAAGGGGCTGAGGCCATGTTCAATGTGCCGGGCCGTATTTTCGACCACCACAATCGCATCATCCACCACAAAGCCGGTGGCAATAATGAGCGCCATCAGGGTCAGGTTATTGAGGCTGAAACCGCACAGGTAAATCACGGCCAGCGTCCCCAGCAAGGACACCGGAATGGCGATGCTGGGAATCAGCGCCGCGCGCCCGCTTTTTAAAAACAGAAAAGTCACCACGATCACCAATCCAATCGAAATCAGCAGGCTGTGTTCGACTTCTTCTAACGATTTGCGGACGATGGTGCTGCGGTCTATGAGTACTTCCATGGCAATGCCAGGCGGCAACAAGGGCTGCAGCCGGGGTAGCAAGGCCTTGATGCCATCAACCGTGGCGACAATATTGGCGCCCGGGATATTATTCACCGCGATGACCACGCCGGGCTTTTGCTTGACGCTGCCGGCGCTGCGCAGCTCCTGCACCGAGTCTTTCACCTCGGCAATGTCGCGCAGCCTGACCGGGGCGGCATTGCGCCAGGCCACAATCAAATCACGAAAATCGGCCGCCTGGCGGTTACTGTCGTTAACCTCCAGCTGCCAGCGTTTGCTGGCACTCTCGATAAAGCCTTTGGGTAAATGGGCGTTGGCATTGGCGATGGCCGTGCGGATCTGGTCCAGGCTAATGCCATATTGATTGGCAGTGAGCGGATTCACTTCTACCCTGACCGCCCGCAAGGCGCTGCCATTGACGTTGACCTGGCCCACGCCATCCACTTGCGAGATGCGCTGCCCGACCAAGCTGTAGGCCACATCGTACAGCTCGGACTGGCTGTAGCGGTCCGAGGTCAGCGCGATATGCATGATCATGGTCGGGCCACTCTTGCGCCAGGTTGGGTTGCTTTGCATGCCGGCTGGCAGCAAGGGGATGGCGGTATTGATGGCCGCTTGCACATCGCGTGCGGCACTGTCTGCATTGCGGTCCAGATCAAACTGCAAACTGACCCGGGTCTGGCCTTTGGTGCTGCTGGAGGTCATTTCGTTGAGGCCGGCAATATTGCCCAGCGAACGCTCCAGCGGCGAGGCAACGGCGGAAGCCATGGTTTCGGCGCTGGCGCCGGGCAGGCGCGCAAACACATCGATGCTGGGCATTTCCACTTGCGGCAGCGAGGCAATCGGCAGCGCCACATAAGCCGCAATGCCGGGCAAGGCAATGGCCAGTGCCAGCAAGGTGGTGGCCACGGGGCGGCGCAAAAACAGCGTGAGCCCACTCATGGGTTCGCCTCGCTGTGTGTGACTGCTTTGTGCTGACCAGGCTGGGCCAGGCGGTCAAACATCAGGTAGATGACTGGCGTAGTAAACAAGGTGAGCAACTGGCTCACTAACAGGCCGCCTATCATGGCAATGCCGAGCGGCGCACGCAATTCTGAGCCGGGGCCATCGCCGGTGACCAGCGGCATGGCACTTAACAGCGCCGCCAGTGTGGTCATCAGGATAGGCCGGAACCTGAGCAGGCAGGCTTCATAAATGGCTTCTTCAGGCGACTTGCCATGATGGCGCTCGGCCTCCAGTGCAAAATCAATCATCATGATGGCATTTTTTTGCACAATGCCGATCAGCAAGATAATGCCGATGATGGCAATCACGCTGAGCGGGTGTCCTGTCAGCATGAGGGCCAGCAAGGCGCCGACGCCCGCTGAAGGCAAGGTGGAGAGGATGGTCAGCGGGTGGATATAACTTTCATACAAAATCCCCAGCACGATATACATGGTGAGAATGGCGGCCAGCATTAAAAACAACTCGTTGCCGAGTGCAGCATTAAATGCCGCGGCTGCGCCCTGAAAACGGCTGATGATGGTGGCCGGGAATTGCATGCGCTGTTTGACTGCATCAATTGCTGCCACGGCATCCCCCAGGGCATAGCCATCGGCAAGGTTAAAGCCAATGGTGACCGAGGGTAACTGGTCTTCCCGGTTCACCACCAGCGCCGCCGGTTGCTCGCTGATACGGGCAATGCTGGCCAGCGGCACCTGGCGCCCGGTATTGCTGGTGACATAAACCTGATCCAGCGCCTGCAAGCCCGAGGCCGAGGACGGTTGCGACTCAATAATTACGCGGTACTGATTGGCCTGGGTGAAAATGGTACTGATCATGCGCTGGCCAAAGGCGCTATAGAGCGCATTGTCCACATCCGCCATGGTAATGCCCAACCGCCCGGCACTGTCGCGGTCCACGGTCACGGCGGCGCGCAGGCCGTCGCTGTGCAGGTTATGCGTGACGGTGGTCAGTTGCGGCAGCTTGCGCAGTGCTTGCATAAAGCCGGGGAGCGCGCTTTGCAAGGCCTGCGGATCGGTGCTGGTCAGCAGGTATTGATACTGGGTCTGGCTGACACGGTCTGACAGCGTCAGGTCTTGCACCGGTTGCATAAACAGCTTGAGCGGGGCGGTGGCCTCCAGGCGAGATTGCAAGCGGGTAATGACCTCGCTGGCGCTGGCCTGGCGTTGCGGGTAGGGCTTGAGGTTGATCAGCATGCGGCCACTGTTATGCGTGGTGTTGACCCCATCCACGCCCACCACCGAAGAAATACTTTCTACATCGGCATCCTGCAAAATGGCTTCTACCACGGCTTGCTGCTTGTGGCTGATCACGCTGAAGGCATCCGAACCGTTGGCCTCAGTCATCACCTGGATAAAGCCGGTATCCTGGGTCGGGAACAGGCCTTTGGGGATGCTGATCACCAGCGTGACCGTCAGCACCAGCGATGCGGCGGCAAGCAGCAATACCAGCGGCTGGTGCCGCAAGGCAACCTGCAGTCCTCTGCCGTAATAGGCAATGATGCGGTCTATGAGGTTAGTCTGGTTTGCGACAGGGGCTTTGGCTGGTTTGAGCAAGCGCGCGCATAGCATGGGCGTCAGGGTGAGCGAGACTACCGCCGAAATGAGGATGGCGACCGCCAGTGTGACGGCAAACTCGCGGAACAAGCGGCCAATCACATCGCCCATAAACAGCAAGGGGATCAGCACCGCAATCAGCGAAAAGGTCAGCGAGATAATGGTAAAGCCGATCTGGCGGGCGCCCTTGATGGCGGCATTCATCGGCGTCTCGCCTTCTTCAATATGGCGCGCGATGTTTTCGATCATGACAATGGCATCATCGACCACAAAGCCGGTGGCAATGGTCAGCGCCATCAGGGTGAGGTTGTTGATGCTAAAGCCTGTTGCATACATGATGCTAAACGTGCCCACCAGCGACAGCGGTACAGTCAAACTGGGGATGACGGTGCCCGCCGCCGTGCGCAAAAACAGGAAGATCACCATCACCACCAGGGCAATGGCCAGCATGAGCTCAAACTGCACATCTTCAAGCGCACTGCGGATGGTATGTGTGCGGTTAGTGAGTTCGCTGACGCTGACATCGGCCGGCAAGCCCGCAGTCAGGCCGGGCAGGCGCTCGCGAATCTGCTCGACCACCTCAATCACATTGGCGCCGGGCTGGCGGCGGATATTGACCAGAATGGCGGGCGTTTGATTGGCCCAGGCAGAGATATACAAGTCTTCTTGTGCTTCTTTCACCTCAGCCACATCCCGCAGGCGCACGGGCCGGTCACCGGTGTTGGCAATAATCAGGTTACGGTATTCCTCTGCGGACCGTAGCTGGCTGTTGGCATCGAGTTCATAGGCCAGCAAGGGGCCATCAATATTGCCTTTGGCCTGGTTGGAGTTGGCGCTGTCTATGATGGTGCGCAGCGTATTCATGCCCAGGCCGTAGGCCGCCAGCACGGGCTGATTCACCTGAATGCGGATCGCCGGTTTTTGCCCGCCATCCACACTGACCAGGCCCACGCCACTCACCTGCGCAATTTTTTGCGCCATGCGTGTATCCACCAGGTCGCGTAACTTGGGCAATGGCAGGCTCTGCGAAGTCACGGCCAGCGTCAGCACCGGGGCATCGGCCGGGTTCACCTTGTTATAGATGGGCGGGGAGGGTAAATCCGCAGGCAAAAAGGTACTGGCCGCGTTCATGGCCGCCTGTACCGACTGGACGGCAACATCGAGGCTGTTTTTCAGACTGAACTGCAAGGTAATGACTGAAACACCGCCAGAACTGGCAGAAGACATATGCGCCAGGCCAGCCATAGAGCCAAATTGACGCTCCAGTGGCGAGGTCACATTCATCGCCATCACCTCGGCACTGGCGCCGGGGTAGAGCGTGACCACTTGAATCATCGGGTAATCGACCTGCGGCAAGGCAGCTTTTGGCAACAAGGTATACGCCAGCAGGCCCGCCAGCAGAATGGCGACCATCAATAACGAGGTCGCCACCGGTCTTAAAATAAACAGCCGTGAAGGGTTCATCATCGTCAGGCGTGCCGCTTATGCCCCGGCTGCCGCGCGGCGTCTATGCTTGGATGCTTGTCCATCAGCGCTACCACTGGCCGGCGCTGGATCCGCCTGCTCAGCCGGATCCAGCGCGTGATTCGGGTCCTTGACCCGCACTTTGGCGTCTTGCTTGAGTTTATCAATGCCGCTGCTCACCACCCGGTCACCCGGCTGCAAGCCCTTGGTAATGGCCGCGATTTCTGCGTCGGTATGCCCGACCGTCACCGCTTGCAACACCACTTTTTCGCCGTTGGTATCGGGCACAATTTTATACACAAAAGCGCCGTCCGGCCCTTGCTGCAAGGCATTGATCGGGATCATGCTGGCATGCGGAATCGTCTCGCTAAACAGTTTCACATTCACAAACTGGTTAGGAAACAGATGGTCGTCCTCGTTGGCAAAGGCCGCCTTGAGCTTAAGTGTGCCCGAAGTCGTATCAATCTGGTTATCAATACTCTCCAGCACCCCGCTGGCCAACCGCCGCGTATTGCCTTTGTCCCACGCTTCTACCTTGAGTTTGTGCAAGCCAGCGCTTGACTGGCTTTGTGCCACCAGGCGCGTGATGCGGTCTTCCGGCAGCGTAAACACCACATGGATAGGATGAATCGCATTAATCACTGCAATCGGGCTGGTGGTGTCGATATTGTTGCCGCTATCGACCTGACGCAAGCCAATGCGGCCGCTGATTGGCGCGGTGATGTTGGTAAAACTGAGCTGTAACCTGGCGTTTTCCACCGAGGCTTTGTCGGCCTGCACTGTGCCCTGGTATTGCTGCACCAGCGAGGCTTGTGAGTCTACTTGCTGCGAGGCAATCGAGTCTTGCGCTTGCAGGGTTTTATAGCGCTCCAAATCAATCTGGCTGTTTTTGAGCAAGGCCTGGTTGCGCACCGCCTGCCCCTGAATCTGCCCCAGCGCCGTTTCAAACGGACGCGGATCAATCTTCGCCAATAACTGCCCTTGCTTGACCAGCTGACCTTCCTGAAAAGCCACTTGAATCAATTGCCCGGCCACGCGGCTGGTCACCGTCACCACCGCAGACGGAATTGCCGTCCCCAGCGCCGTATGTGTCACCGGAATATCGGCAACCGTCACCGTGGCCGCTGTCACTGGCGTGGGCTTGTCTCCCCCCGGGCCATGATGGCCGTGTCCGTGTCCGCGACCATGCCCCTGCCCAGCTTGCGCCTCTGCCTGGGGCGCCTCAGCCCCTTGATCGGTACGCGGATGTTTCCAGAACCAGATTGCCAACCCCAGGGCAATCAGTCCTATTGCAGTGTTCAGTAGCGCTTTTTTATTAGACATAGCCGACTCAATATGCTTGCTCAACGTTGAAAATACAAACATCTCTTCATGCGGTCAATCATTCACCCCGCGACTTGCATTTTATCGCGCCCATCCCCCGATTCTGGTTTTCCAGAAAAAGAAAATTCCAAATCGCAAACGGGAGGAGTTTGTAATTGGGGTGGGACTCACTGTGATATCTGTTTACAGGGCGTAACCTTGCATCACCGCATTGAGTGCTGCATTTGCTAGGCAGCTAATCTAACAATTGGTGCGATTATTGTGCAAAAGATTTTGTCACGAAATGTATCAACCCCTGATTCAACGCCGGGGATTGAAGCGGGCTTAGTCAGGGGGTAGGCGGCGAAGACAAGTCAGGAAAAAGTAATTTTGCGGGCTGCTTCTGCTAGAAGCTCAAAGACGATTGCAACGGCGCATCTGTTGCAGACTCAGCGACCATCACCCGCACCGGGTCTCCTCGCTGCAGTATCCCACTTTTTAAAACCCGAGCCGTGACCCCGCCATGACCACGCATGGCGTTGTAACCGCCTGTCCCCAGCACCTGCTCCATACGTGAGCATGGCTCACAAGGGCCAGTCACCTCCAGCACCACTTCACCTATCAATAAATGCAAGGGCTGATCTTTAAACAGCGATTTAGCCGCCAGCAGATTGAGCCCGGAGACAATCAGGTTGCGCCTGAGCACCCCCGGATCCACCTGCGCCCGACCCGTGAGTGCCGCAATCACTTGTAAATGCTCGGCTTGCAGCAAGGTCACCTGCCGTTTGCTGCCATTCGCTTGTGATGACGCCCTCAAGCTGGCTCTATCCCCTTGCAATCCACGGTTTGCTATCGCTAAGGCTTGATTGGGTGACAAACAAGGCTGACCGCGATCTGGACGAAGGTAAATGTTTTCCAGTCGACCGTGTTGGCTAAAGTGCTGGGTTAAGTCACGCAGGGTGGCGGTTTGCATTGATTGAGTCTTAAAAATAAGCGGCGATTCATAAATTGGGGCGCTGGGAAAACACAATTGATTTTGTTTGCGTATCGCCTAGAACGATTATATCGAGTTTGAATAGCGAGTCATGCAACCCATGCTCAAACTTTTTATCTACAGGCGATGATCCGCTTTAAGAACAAAAAGTATCAATATCCAGCAGCATTGTATTTCCATGCTAAGGGGTATAGTATTTGAAATAGACAGACCTGTCTTGCATTGATTCTTTTTAAAACATGACGGCATATAACAGTGCGCTTGGAGTGTCATATGAATGATGTTGCAGATGTAGTCCAAACCTTTCATGGTGGTTGTCCGCATGATTGTCCTGATACTTGCGCGATGCAGTTTCATGTCAAAAACGGCGAGCTGATTTCAGTTTCAGGTAACCCTGATCATCCGATGACGCGAGGCGGGTTATGCGTCAAATTAAAAGATTACGAAAAGCGGCATTATCACCCCAACCGCCTGCTGTACCCCATGAAACGGGTCGGGCCCAAAGGCACCAATCAGTTTGAGCGCATCACCTGGGATGAGGCCCTGGATACCATTGTGGATCGATGGCAAGCACTGATCAATCATGAAGGCCCCCGTGCGATATTGCCAGTCAGTTATCTGGGTAACCAGGGGCTGGTACATGGACTCAATGGCGGGGATGCCTTTTTCAACCGGCTGGGCGCCACTGTTTGTGAAAGAACCTTTTGTGGTGAAGGCTCTTGCACTGCCTGGTTACTCACGGTCGGGCCGACCGCCGGCGTGGACCCCGAAAGCTTCATCCATGCCAAATTCATCGTCATCTGGGCGTGTAACTCTGTCTCCACCAATCTTCATCATTGGCACATTATTAAAGACGCCCAAAAACGAGGGGCGAAGATCGTCGTGGTAGATTCGTTCGCTTCCAAAACCGCAAAAGAAGCCGATTGGCATATTGCCCCCAGGCCAGGCACCGATGGCGCGCTGGCGATGGCGATGATGCACGTGATCATTGCAGAAGACTTGGTCGACCATGACTATGTTGAGAAATATACCGTCGGCTATGCCGAGCTGGCTGAAAGAGCTAAACCCTGCACGCCGGAATGGGCAGCTGACATCACAGGCATCCCCGCCGACCAGATTCGCCTGTTTGCCCGCGAATATGCGACCACGCCGCCAGCCGCCATCCGGATTGGCGTCGCGCTGGAACGCAGTTATGGCGGCAGTCAGGCGATACGCGCTGTCACCTCATTGCCAGCCCTGATTGGAGCCTGGCGGCACGTAGGCGGGGGCGCACTGCAATTCCCAGTCTGGGAGCATCCTTACAAGTTTGATGTGATTTGCAGGCCGGACTTGATCCCTGAAGGTACGCCAGTGGTGAATATCCTGCAATTAGGCCGGGCGCTGCTTGGCGAAACGCCGCTAGAGGTGCCGATTAAATCGATAATGGTGTGGAATACCAACCCGGTCACCCAATCGCCCGAAACTGACAAGGTCATCGAAGGGCTCAAGCGCGAAGACCTGTTTACCATTGTGGCTGATCATTTCATTTCAGATACGGCGTCGTATGCAGATATTGTCTTGCCCGCCGCCATGGGTGCAGAGCAGGAAGACATGATCTTATCCTGGGGCCATTTATACCTCACCTATAACACCAAATGCATAGAGCCTCCCGGCGAAGCCTTACCCAACAATGAAATATTCCGGCGCTTGGCCCAGCGTTTGGGATTCGAAGAAGACAATTTCAAATGGAGCGACAGCGAATGTCTTGAAAACTATGTAGATTGGAATTCACCCGCCTGCAAAGGCATAGACCTCAACTACATGCGTGAGCACGGGTTTGCAAAACTGAATGTCGGCACCAAAGACGACCGCGCCCCGCATCGCGAGGGCAATTTCCCCACCCTGACAGGTAAATGCATGTTCATGGTCGAAGGCGCCAAGAATTTTGTCGCAGGCCCCTTCAGGCAGATGTATGACGGTTTTCAACCGGGTGAGGATTTAGACCCATTGCCGGCCTATGTGCCCAGTCGGGAAGCTCCTGATACCAACGCAGCGCTGGCGGCCAGGTTTCCTTTAAACATCATCTCCCCCAAAAGCCATGGCTTTATTAATTCTTCATACGCGAATATGGAATCCAAACTCCGTGTGCAAGGCGAGCAATACCTGATGATCAACCCGGTAGATGCACTCGCACGCGATGTGCAGGATGGCATGGTGGTCAAAACCTATAACAATAGAGGCGCTTTTGAAGCGGTCGCCCGTGTCACTACTGATGTGAATCCTGGCATCGTGGTCGCTACCTTGGGCTATTGGCGCCAACTCAACAAGGGGACGGTGAACTGTATCAGCTCTGCCGAATACGGAGACATGGGCCACTCAAATACGTTTAGCGATAATCTGGTTGAGGTTGAGCTTGTTTGAGAAAATGGTTTACTAAGTAGAAACAGGATTTCGTTTGATCGATCAGATTTCAACATTCTGGATCGCCACTCGCGCTTAAAAGCTGTTCAATCAATTGGCTGAACAGTGACTACAAAATTAGTGGCGATTCAAATTAATCTACCCATTGAACCTCGCCAATTGTTGTATAGGTAGGTCTGGAGAAAACATTGATGATTGCTATTACATCAGAATCACTGTTACCAACTCCTTGAAAGGCATCGTTAAGTTGCAAGAGTCGATCTGGGTATATATTTAATCTGCTCACTAATGCGTCATCCTCTAACAGACAGAAAAAAGGTTGTTCATTTTCATTAGGGCTATCTTTCTCTGGGATTTCGCCTAGGTTATGGGGCTTCCTTAGTCCATCGAGGAGTGTTTTTATACGGTTATCTAGATCTCCACCTCTAGTGATTGCCCTTCCCGGCTCGTCCCTTACTAAAAGGGTGATATTAAGTTCTGCAGTGTGACGTAGTGACTCTGAAATAATTGGAACAAAAGTGAATTCTCCGAGCTGGGACTGAACAACACGACCACTATTTTTTTCAAGCATCGCTCGAAATGTCCCCATAGGGGGGCGGCTCACAAGATCTTTTAGCTGAGTGTGTATCTGACGTCTGATAATTTGTTTCTGCACTGGGCCACGGTTTGAATTAAGCTGCCCTTTGTAAATCAAATGAAACTCCATTTATCTTCTCCGATGTTATTCTGACTATACTCAGGATAAGTGTATAAAAAAACATTCACATCTTAAGATACTAATTTGTATGCTGCGCCAGCGGGAATCGAACCCACGACCCTTGGCTTCGGAAAGCACCACACGCATAATAAGTTAGTGCTTATTTTATAAGGGAAAACCTAGTAAACACCAGGCTTGCCGCGCACCTGCTACTGGATTTAATCGGATAGTATCGACTTAAAACGGTCAATTTTTTAGCACCAGTTTAGCACCACTCATCAAAATTTAGCACCACTTAGCACCACGTGTCTCGCCGCTTTTTGGGGGAAGATTTTGCGATTGTTTTTTGGTATTGAGGTTAAGAGTCAGTAGGTTATTTTTTCTATAGTCTTTGATGTCCAAATATTTTTGTTATTTGCTTTCTGATAGTAAACTGACACGAGTGCAAAAATAAATTTTGGATTAAATAATAATGACTCTGGACATTCGGGGTGGTATCAAAAATACAAAAATTAGCCAGAACTCCTTCACGGTTTTTGAGGAGTTATTATCCAATTCTATAGATTCTTATCTGATTCGAAAGAACTCTGACGAATACTGCCCTAAATTAGATATTCATATAAAAATTGAATATTTAGACGGGCTGTTGAGAGACGGGAGTCAATCAGTTCGATTAACTTGTACAGATAATGGAGCCGGATTTGGTGATGGGCCGGTAAAAGCCTTTGTCACCAAAGATTCCACATATAAAGACTCACTAAGTATTACTGGTATTGGGAAGTGCAAAGGTACTGGCCGAATTCAATTCTTTCATTATTTTAACCATCTGAAAATTGATAGTACGTTTATTGTCAATGGATCTATTAAACATAGAAGCCTGATTATTTCTGAAAATACCAAAGAGGTATCGGAGCAAGATTTTAAAATTGCGGATAGTGCCTCATCTGAGCTGCAAACCGTTGTTTCTCTTGCTGAGTTAAAGCCGAAGTTGAAATTAGATTTTTCAAGCCAAGATATTCGTGATTATTTGTTTCTAACATTTCTGCAGCGATTCATTTTTCTTAAGAAAGTTATTGGTGATTTCAAGATTGATATCACTGAAGTGCGTACGCAAGGTGAGGAGCAGGTAGAAAACACTTTAAGTATTGATTCGAAAGATTTGCCAGAACCCACTGATGAACAGCAAATAGTGGTTTTGACAAGTAATGAAACCAGGATTCTTTTAAAGGTTACGCGATATTCAATACCTGCTAATGAATTGAGCAAAGGGCAACATGAGGTGGCTTTGTGTGCCAACTACACGATTGTTATGTCAATCATAAAAGATTTTATTAAAAAGGCTGACAGGACATCTCCACTATACGGTAATTTTGAATTGCTATTTGTGGAGAGCGAGGTTCTTGAGACAACGGTTAATGTACAGCGAGATGGTTTTGATTTGCCCCTTAATAAAAGTCCAGTTGAAAGTTTTAATGATGATATATCGCTTGAAGAAATCATTGAGGCTCTTAAGGATTATGTATATTCAATATTGACCCCTAAAGATTTTGATAAAGAAGAGCTCATAACTGCTACTCAAGAAAAATTTGGTATTACAAGGGGCATGCTAAATACAATGAACATCAAAGTTCATTATGGTGATACAGAAGGAAATATTGCAAAGCGGGTCTTGCGTAGGTTTCAAGAGGAAATAGTGAATGAAACATCCAATCTTGTTGATTTAAAGCAAGAGGTTCTTAAGTTAGATCCAAGAAGCCAAGATTTCCGAGACAAGGTGCAAGAGTTGTCATGGGAGTATACAAGTTCAATCAAAAAAATGGATATGGCAAATCTTTCACAGTTGGTTGTGCGTAGAGCAACTATCTTGGAAATTTTGAAGCTTGCGGTTAAGAGCTCACTGAATTGCCAAAATGAAAGTGGAGTAAGGAATGAAAATGAAAGAGTTATTCACAATATTTTCTTCCCAATGGGTAAAGATAGCAACGAGTTCCAAGACCATGATATTTGGATATTAAACGAGGAGTACCATTACTTCTCACATATTGCATCTGACAAGTCTCTCGCATCAATCACGTTGCCAAACTCAGAGAAACTTTTTGATAGTGATATTGATGCGAGCCTAGAAAAGCTATTCGCTCAAAATAACGAAGAGCACAAACTAAAACGACCTGATATAGCCATCTTTAATGAGGAGGGTGCTGCTATTATTATTGAGTTCAAAGCCCCTGGGGTGCCTATTCAAGAGCATTTGAATGACCTTACTCAATATGCAAGATTGCTGGCAGCCAAATCCAAAGGTAAATTAAGGAAATTTTATGGGTATATCATTGGCGATACAATTGACCCATCAAGAATTCCAGGCAACTACACTCCATTTCCAAGTGGATTGGGATATTTTACCAGTAGTCCTTTAACTGACCCTGTTTCAAGAATTCCTTATGGTGAACTTTATTCTGAGGTTTTACTGTATAGCCAATTCATAGACAAGGCTGAGAATAGACTTAAGGTATATAAGGAGAAACTCAATTTTGATATCAATTAGATTGCAATATGTTAAAAAAGACCAAGGTTTAAAACTTGGTCTTTTTTATTGTTTAATCGGAGCAACGACTCATGGTGTAATGCACCAATACCACACGAAATATGCTTAATTTTCTTGAAAATTTGATAAGAATAGCACTCAAAGTAAGGATATTTACGCTTAAATTAGCACCACTTTAGCACCATTGGAGTTAAGTCTTTGATTTGTATGGTGCGCCCGGCGAGATTCGAACTCACGACCCTTGGCTTCGGAAACCAATACTCTATCCAGCTGAGCTACGGGCGCAATCCTGCCATTATATCAAATTAAGTGCGGCTGGCTTCGCTTGTCGCCGCTCAATTTTTAGGTGTGTTTGATTCAAAGCGTTTCACGCTGTTACTTAAACTTGATCTTTTTGATCAAGTTAGTTTCGCCTTTGTAGTAATAGGCTTCGTATGAGATTTTCTTCAGAGAATAGACTTTTTCGATAACAATTTTGTTTGCGCCTATATTCTGCGCGTTTACATGGGCTTGTCTTGGCGCATCCAGCGCTGTGAATGGAATAATCCGTTCAAATTCAAAGCCTTCGCCGTATTTGAACTCGATGGTATAGATTAAATCATCCCAGTTTAGCGTGGCGTCATAGCCCTTGGAGACGCGGACGATGTGTACGTTGGGGTCGTGTGCTTCTTGAATGCGGATGATGGCACTGTTGAGCAAGACGACGCCGGACAAGACCATGGCACCGTAGCCAACTTTGCTAAAGAGGCTGATGGAGATTTTAGGTAGCACGTATTTCATCAGGTAGGTGGCTGCGACGGCAGCAATGGCGACCAGTATGCCGATGGTGAGTGCTTTTAGCGTAAATAATCCGAAATAGGCATATAGGCCCAGTTTGACGATGTGCAGAAAAATCTCATTGGCTGCGCGGGTGGCGATGATTTCTTCTTTGCTGAGCCCGTATCTGAGGTAAACACCATTGAACAAGACGCCGACTGCGCCGGTGAGGGCGGAGATAAAGCCTGCGAGAAAACCGATAAATTTAAGAAAGTGGTTGGATAGCGCGGGTTTGTCTGCACTGGGGGTGGCGGCTTTTTTGAAGAGGTAGGGCAGGTTGCAGACCAGAAAAATGGCCATGCACAGCTCGATGTACATCGGGGCCAGGTAGCTGAGTAGCCAGGCGCCGACGATCACCCCCAGTAAGGCGAGGGGCAGAAAGTGCCTGACGATGCGCCAGTTAATGTGCTGGAAGAACAAATAGAGCTTGGTCAGTGAACTCACTGAGGTGCCTACCGATAGCGCCGCTGGCACCTGAGACGCCGGGAGCACGTGGCCTAGAATGGGGATCAGTAGCAGGCCTGCTCCGCCGCCGCAAACCATACTGATTGCAAACGCGATGAAGGCAATGAGGAAAATATTTAAATAAATCATGGCAGGGCAGGCGTTATGTTTGTGGTTGCATTTGAAACGCTCAAATCATAGCCCAAATGCCTGGGCTTTTAGTAAGCATCTCTAAAAAAGCGGCAGTCGTTTGGCGGGCAGGGGGTAGCGCTCACCTTGCCTTGACTCGGGGAGCGTACTAAAGGTTGCAATAATCGTGTCATAGAGCGTGACTATGCTTGGCTGATAAATCTAAACATATGAGGATATAGCACGATGAAAGCCATGATTTTAGCTGCGGGGAAGGGCACTCGCGTTCGGCCACTGACTTATGATTTACCCAAGCCGATGATTCCGGTGCTGGGCAAGCCTGTGATGGCTTATCTGGTGGAGCACCTGGCATTGCATGGGGTGGCGGATATTATGGTCAATGTCAGTTATCTGCACAAAAAGATTCAGGATTACTTTGAGGATGGTCATCGTTTTGGCGTGAATATCGGCTACTCGTTTGAGGGGGATATTGTGGATGGTCAGGTGGTGCCGCATGCAGTGGGCTCAGCTGGTGGCATGCGCAAGATTCAGGACTTTAGCGGCTTTTTTGATGAAACGACGATTGTGTTGTGCGGGGATGCGATTATTGACCTGGACATTACGCGTGCGGTGAAAGAGCACAAGGAGAAAGGCGCACTGGCGAGCCTGGTGACCATGCAGGTGCCCATGGACAAGGTGTCTGGCTATGGTGTGGTGGTGACCAACAATGAAGGGCGCATTATTTCGTTTCAGGAGAAGCCTAGCCAGCTGGAGGCGCGCTCTAACTGGGCGAGTACCGGCATTTATATTTTTGAGCCGGAGGTGCTGGACTTGATCCCCTCTGGCAGCGAGTTTGATATTGGCTCGGACTTGTTTCCATTATTGGTGCAAAAAGGCTTGCCGTTTTACGCGATTCAGCATCCGTTTAACTGGATTGATATTGGCGTGGTGACCGATTACTGGCTGGTGATGCAGCAAATGATGCAAGGCTTCTTCCCGTCGATGCCGATTCCGGGCACGCAGGTGAAACCGGGTGTTTGGGTGGGCCTCAATGTGCATATTGACTGGGAGCACACGCAGATTGAGGGGCCGGTATACATTGGTTCTGGTAGCCGGATTGATAAAAATACCCGCATTGTTGGCCCAACCTGGATTAACTCGGGTTGCCATATCCAGCGCGACAGTACGGTCATCCGCTCCATTTTGTTTGATTACACCCGCATTGCGCAGGGCTATGAAATTGTTGAGCGCATCGTCTGTGGCGAGTATTGCGTAGACCGTAATGGCCGCATGGTGCATATGGATGATGATAGCTGCGACATTATCTGGACTGATGCACGGGAAAAAGTGGTCTATCCGCAAAACTACGCTTATGCGAGGTTGTAATTTCAGCGCGGTTTGATTTTAAATGACTAGTCCGTTTTCATTTGATTGACATTTAACTGTCAAGGATTTGTCATGCATGATGCCTATGCTTTTCTCACTTTATGAGGAGAGTATACACATGAAAAAAATGACTTTAATGATCGGCTTGCTAGTGGGCAGCATGGGCGTGGCTGAGGCTGCAACCAGTTATCAGATTAGCAAAGAGTGGACCTTTAGCCATAGTGGGAGTGGTTATTTGTCTGAAATTCCGGCATTTGATGCCATGACCAATACTTTATGGGTCGCAGGCGTCAAAGGCGTAGATGTTTTGAATGCGGCTACAGGCAGCCTGGTGCAGCATATTGACACCAGTAGCTTCGGTAACATCAATAGCGTCAGCATCAGCAATGGCATGGCGGCATTTGCCATCGAAAACAGTGCACGTACTCAACCGGGGATCGTGCAGTTATATAACACCACAACCAGAAGCCTTGCATCTGGGACTAACACATTTACGGTCGGTGCATTGCCAGATATGCTGACATTTACGCCGGATGGCAGCAAGATTTTGGTTGCCAATGAAGGAACCCCAGATGTGTATGGCACACGTAAAGGCAGCACGGTGCCACGCGTATTCAACCCGGCAGCCAATGATCCAGTCGGTAGCGTGACTATTATTGATGTAACC
The DNA here is from genome assembly GCF_032248435.1 of Methylophilus sp. VKM B-3414. Lineage (NCBI taxonomy): Bacteria > Pseudomonadati > Pseudomonadota > Betaproteobacteria > Nitrosomonadales > Methylophilaceae > Methylophilus > Methylophilus sp. VKM B-3414. The sequence goes on from NZ_JAVTLI010000008.1 coordinate 71,629, forward strand.
AAGCGTAGCGTGGCTGCCACTGCGACCTTGTCTGGAGTGCCTGCTTCAGGTAGCCATATTCGCAATAATACTGGCATGGATTATGAGCCTGAGTATATTGCCGTCAGTGCAGATGGCAGCAAGGCTTACGTGACCCTTCAAGAGGCGAATGCCATCGGCATTTTGGACATGAACACCAATTCATTTACCCAGGTGGTTGGCTTGGGTGCCAAAGACTTCAGCCTGCCGGGCAACAGCATAGACCCGCTTAACAATGGTAGCGTTAATTTTATTAGCGCCAACGTAAAAGGGTTGTACATGCCTGACGGGATCGCGACTTACAACGTTGCTGGCAAGGACTACTTGGTGACTGCGAACGAAGGTGATTTCCGTGAGGATGATGGTGATCGCTCTAATGCCAGTTCATTAGGCGCGACTGGGGATTTGGCCAATATTCGCGTATCAAACACCGATTCATCTGCAGGCGATCTGTACGCCGCAGGCGCGCGTTCTTTCAGCATCCGTAATGCCGATGGTAGTCTGGTTTATGACAGTGGCGATATCCTTGATAAAGAAGCTTTTGCACGTGGGATTTATGATGACGCCCGTAGCCGCGACAAAGGGGTTGAGCCAGAAGGTGTGGACTTGTTTACCCTGGGTGGCCGTACCATCGCTGCTATCGGTTTGGAGCGAACCCTGAAAGGGGCCGTAGCGCTGTTTGATATCACTGATCCTACCAAAGTCAGCTTTATTGATATGATTGTCTCAGACGGCGACAAAGCGCCAGAAGGCTTGGTTGCGTTTGAAAAAGCCGGACAGATTTTCCTGGCGTTCTCGAATGAAAGCTCCAACACCACTTCCTTGTTCAAGGTCAGTGCTGTCCCTGAACCCGGCTCCGCAGCGATGCTGGGGATGGGGTTGCTCTCATTGGCGATGTTGCGTCGTCGACAAAAGTAGTACGGTTTTATCTGTGCGAATATCAGCCGGGTCTGGGAATCAGCCCGGCTGTTTGTTTTGCATGGCAGTAAATACCGGTGCGCGTTTCCTGTCTGGCGGTTCTGCGCTATAATCACGTGGAAAATTTTTCTAACGCAACGGGATGCAGATATGTCGGGTTACAATCAGAGTTCAAGCATTAAAGAGTTAATTATTGCCATTCCAGGCGCCATTATTGCTTTCACATTGCTGGTTTCGCTGCTGGCATATCTTTTTGGCGTGTTTGGTGCCGAAAAAGCAGCCCCAAGCAAAGAAGTGGCTGAAGCAGCAGAGCAAAAAGTGCTGGCCAATATTGCCCCGGTTGCGACAGTGGCAGTGGCTGAAGCAGGTGGCGCGCACGTTGAAAAGAGCGGTGAAGAGATTGTTAAAGGCGTGTGTATCGCTTGCCACGGTGTGGGTGCCTTGGGTGCGCCAAAAATCGGTAATGCCGGTGACTGGGGTCCACGTATTGCACAAGGCTATGAAACCTTGGTAAAACATGCCATCGAAGGGATTCGTAGCATGCCAGCGCGCGGCGGTAACGCAGAGTTGACTGACCACGAAGTCGCGGATGCGGTGGCCTATATGGCGAATCAGGCAGGGGCCAAATTTGATCCTGCCAGCTTGAAAAAATAAGCAGCAATATTGCGATAAGCCGCTTGAATCTCAAGCGGCTTTTTTATTGGTCAGGGCGCTTCTACACCTTCAAATCGCTCAGCCAGACAAGGCGCGAATGAAAAAATTTGATGCTGCATATAGTTGATATGGCAGGAGAAATTTCTTGATGAGCAACGCCGTATCGCGACGGAAGTTGAGTGTGTAGCAGTGCCCGTAAATCGATTTCAGATAGGTGCATAGCCATGGCGAGATACGCAATTGGCGACCTGCAAGGTTGCTATCATTCTTTTATGCAGTTGCTGGCAAAGCTAAACTTTGCGCCTGGGCGCGACCAGTTGTGGCTGGTTGGCGATTTGATCAACCGCGGCACGGGATCACTACCGGTATTGCGCTGGTTATATGCGCATCGCGAGCATATCAAGGTGGTGCTGGGTAACCATGATTTGCATGCCATTGCCGTCGTACACGCCGTGCGGCCACCGCATCGCTTTGACACTTTAGCGCCTTTATTGGCAGCCGAGGATGGCGAAGCGTTATTACACTGGTTGCGGCATCAACCATTGATGGTGCTGGAAGACGACTATGCCATGATACATGCCGGCTTGTATCCGCAGTGGTTGTTGCCGCAAGCGAGGGCGCTGGCTGCCGAGGTTGAGGTGGTGTTGCAATCGCCCGACTATCTGGGCTTTTTGCAAAAGATGTATGGTAATCAGCCTGCCGCCTGGCACGCGGACTTGACCGGCATGGACCGCTTGCGGGCGATTACCAATGCGCTCACCCGCATGCGTGTGGTGGATGCGGCCGGCGCGATGGAGTTCGCGTTCAAAGGCGAACTGTCTGAGCTACCGGCCGGGTATCTGCCCTGGTTTCAGGCGGCCGGTCGCCAGTCCGCCCAGGCCAAGCAGCCCATCCTGTGTGGGCACTGGTCGGCGTTGGGCCTGTATCAAGCGCATGGCGTGATCGCGCTGGACACCGGTTGTTTATGGGGGCGAGAACTGACGGCATACGCCCTGGACACTGGCGAGGCGACGCAGGTGGCACTGGATCCGCGTGATCAGCCGCCCGGCCTGGGTGGCGATTAGTCCGGAGACGGGGGTGGAGCTCTGGTGGGTGATCCTGGCCGCTTTTGGGGCGGGCGTGGTGGATGCCATGGTGGGCGGCGGTGGACTGGTGACCGTCCCCGCTTTGCTAACCAGCTTTCCGAATGCCGCGCCCGTGCTGTTGCTTGGCACCAATAAATGTTCCAGTGTGTTTGGCACCAGTGTTGCCGCCTGGCGCTATAGTCGGCATGTGCGTCTGGATTGGACTTGGTTAGTCCCTGCAACGCTGGCTGCATTTTTAGGCGCCTGCCTGGGGGCATGGACCTTGACTTGGGTCGCGCCAGATTTTTTGCGCAAGCTATTACCAGCGGTGTTGTTGCTGGTGTTGGTGTATACGCTCAAGTTTCCGCAGTTTGGGGTCGAACAGGGGGCCCGGGGCCACAGTGTGCGGCAGCGATGGATGATTGCGTTGGCCATTGGGGGCAGCATCGGCTGGTATGACGGTTTCTTTGGGCCAGGCACCGGCAGCTTTTTTATTTTTATGCTGGTGCGTTTTCTCGGCCAGGATTTTTTGCATGCTTCTGCCTCTGCTAAAGTGTTAAATGCCAGTACTAATCTGGCAACGTTAGCGGTGCTGGGCTGGAGCGGCGCAGTCTGGTGGCAACTGGGCTTGGCCATGGCGGCCGCCAATATCGCGGGCAGCCTGTTAGGCAGTGCACTGGCGCTAAAGCATGGAACCACGCTGGTGCGCCGGGTGTTTGCGGCAGTTGTGACGCTTTTGCTGCTTAAAACGGCCTGGCAGGCATATGTCTAACGATGGGCTGAGCCATCACAGTCAGGCTTGCTTTTGCACCGCTGGTTCGCTGACGGTTTCAGGCACGGTCGCCCAGGGTAAGCGCGCCATGATTTCATTTCTTGCCTGGCTGGCCAGCGTTTGCCGGTCCAGCAGGCGCGCCTCTATCGGCGCACAAAAATGCAAATGCACTTTGGGTGACTGCATGTTCAGAAAAGACAGCATGGATTCGATCATGCTGGTTTCGCCTGCATACGCTGCCGCCAGGTTAGGGCTGCCGTCAGGCATGGGATAGTGGATCGCAATCGGGATCACTGTCGCCTCTGCATCAATCGCGGCCTGAATCAGGCTACTTTTAAACGGTAATACTTGCTGCCCATCGGTGGTGGTGCCTTCGGGAAACACGCACAGATTGTCCCCCAGTTTCATCGCCTGCGTGACTACTTTCAGCACGCGTGCCGCATCACGTTGGCGTGTCCGGTTAATAAAAATGGTGCCAGACTTTTTGACCAGATAGCCAAACACTGGCCAATCCTTGATTTCGACTTTTGCGACAAAACGCACTGGAATCAGGCTGTTCAAGGCATGGATATCTGACCACGAAATATGGTTGGCAACAAACAGCACATGCTTGGACTGCGGTGCCGGGCGTACGCCGCTCACCGATAACTGCAGGTTAAAACAGCGCAATAGTTTGGCACACCACCAGCGAATCAACTGCTCGCGGCCACGACGGCCACACACAGGCAACACGAGCGTTGCCAATGTGAGTCCGGTAAGTGTGTGGAGAAAAATGCGGGCGGTGCGCCAGCAGAAGGTAAGAAAATTTGTTTTTGGCAAGTTATTTCAAGAAATGCGCAGCATATCTGGGATTGATTCTGGATAAAGGTAACAATACCAGCATATCGGCCGTATTAAAAGCCGGATCCCAGGCAGGTTCGCCACAAATATAAGCCCCCAGGCGCAAATAGCCTTTCACCAATGGTGGGCAGGTCACTTCGAGTGACTGATCCAGGGCCTCGATCGGCAATGGATGGTGCGGAAACACACGATATTCCGCGGGAGATAGATAGTCTTCGCGCAGGCTGTTGAACAGTGAGGCAGCGGTGTGGCCACCATCGTGCATGGAAATACTGGCGCAACCAATCATGTATTCATACTGGCGGGCCATCATGTATTTGGCCAGGCCTGCCCACAACATGGTGATGGTGCCACCGGTGCGGTAATCGGCATGCACACAGGCACGGCCCACTTCTACCATCCGGTCAGACAAGGGGGCCAGACGGCTCAAATCAAACTCTCCGGCAGAGTAGTAACCGCCTGCCAGCATGGCCTGCATCGGGTTCAGGATGCGGTAAGTGCCCACCACTTGCTGCGTGGCATCATCGCGGACCAGCAAGTGATCGCAAAAGGCATCGAAGCCGTCTACATCAAGGCCATTCTGGCTCTTGATCTGCGCGCCCATTTCTTCAGCAAACACCTGATAGCGCAAGCGTTGCGCTTCCATGATTTCTTCTGCGGTTGTCGCCAGAGCAACACTCAGTGTTGAGTTGACTTTACGGTTGTTCTCGGTGGTTGGCTGAATTTCGGCTTGATATAGGCCATGTTCCTGCAAATTGCGTTCTAACATCACGCGACTCCTTGGTTGAGGTTTAGGGTGATATTAGAAGTGTCACATGAATGATTGGTGACGTTCACATGACAATTCTGTGACGTTGACTATGGTGGCGGACATGCCCCATGCACTAATAAAAAGAGCAGCCTAGGCTGCTCTTTTTAAGGACCACACCCCAGAAGGGGATGGTTGCTATGCGGCGCTTAACGCCAGCTTCTGTTAGTGGGAAACACGTGAGGTGCCGCCGTTTTCAACGATGCGTACACGGTCGCCCGCATTAAACTGTTCGTCTGCTTCCTGCACGATGGCCACCAGGCCGCCGCCATCCAGTTTGACGGTGATTTCCAGTGCGTTTTTGCGGGTGACGGCTTCTTCAGCGGCTGAACCAGCCAGGCCACCGGCGACGGCACCAATGACAGCTGCAATCGCGCTGCCGCGACCACCGCCCACTGAGCTGCCAGCAATCCCACCAATTGCCCCCCCTGCGATCGTGCCGACAGGGGACTTGGTACCTTCAAGTTTGACGGCACGCACGCTTTCCACTACCCCGGTTTTCACCGTTTGTGCTCTGCGTGCTTCATCACGCGAATACACACTACCAGAGTTAGAGCTCGCGCACGCGGCCAGAATGCCGGTGACCAATACCACAGCAAGCCATTGCAATACACGTGTTTTCATTTTTTTCTCCAATATTGAACAAGCTTCTTTTAATGGGTAGCCTGGCCCAGACTAGGATCCTCTTTCAAGGCATCCTGTACCAGGGCGTGACTGTAAATGTTTTCAATCTCGGCCCGGCTCGGCTGGTGATTCTGCCCGCCACGGCTCGCAATCTTGATCGCGCCCATGGTAGACGCCAGCCGGCCACAGGCTTTCCAGTCCCAGCCACGCACAATGCCATACAGCAGGCCAGCACGGTAAGCATCGCCACATCCTGTTGGGTCTACGACCTTATCTGCTTTAACGCACGGAATGTCATGGCGTTGACCGTCAGCATAAATATGCGAGCCCTCGCTACCCAAGGTCACAATCAAGGCTTTGACCTTGGCCGCCAGTTGTTCCAGACTGAGCCCTGTTTTGTCTTGGATGACTTGTGACTCGTAATCGTTCACTGCCAGATAGTCAGCCATTTCAATAAAGTGCATGAGCTCTTCGCCATTAAACATCGGCAAGCCCTGGCCTGGATCAAACATGAAGGGAATCCCGGCCTCATGACACTCTTTTGCGTGCTGGAACATGGCATCGCGACCATCTGGGGCAATGATGGCCAAGGCAATATCTTTGGCGTCGTTCACGCTGTTGGTATGCGCATATTGCATGGCCCCGGGGTGAAACGCGGTAATCTGGTTATCATCCATGTCGGTGGTGATAAATGCTTGAGCAGTGTAGGTGCCGGCAATCGCCTTGATGTGCTGCGTATCAATATGATGCTGGTTCAGCCATGCCTCATAGGAGGCAAAGTCATCCCCGGTTGTCGCCATGATCTGCGGCTGGCCTTCGAGTAATTGCAGGTTGTAGGCAATATTGCCCGCGGTGCCGCCAAATTCGCGGCGCATTTCAGGGACCAGAAATGCCACGCTCAGTTTATGAATTTTGTCTGCCAGAATATGATTTTTAAACTGGTCAGGGAACACCATGATGGTGTCGTAGGCGAGTGAGCCGCAAATAAGAATTTTCATGAAGTGAATACGGGGTTGGATAAAAGTAGGGCTATTATTGCTGTGCGCCAGCAGTGTGGCAAGTGTTACGAGCGGCTAAGACGGGTCAGGACTGCTTGATGGCCAGATCAATCAGCGTTTTGGCGGCCTTTTTGGCAGACTTGATGGCGCCTGAACCACGTTTGATTTGTTCGGCCTGTACGGCACCTTCAAATAGAATGGAGAGTTGCAGCGCCAGGCCTTCGGCATCTTTAATATTGGCTTCTTGTGCCAGCTTGGTAATAAATTGCCTGAATTCACGGGACTGTTGCGAAGACAGCTGATGAATCCGGTTTTCTTCATTGGGGAACTCGGCGGAAGCCTTGATAAAAGCAATCCCGGTGAACGAGGGGGAAGTCACCCACTCTTCAATAAACTCAAACAGTTTTTGGATTTTTTCATTTGGGCTGCCACCAAGACCGCCCAGTTTTTCATTCATCCAGTCCTGAAAGTCCTGGTGGCTCTGATGCAGCACGGCCAGGATCAGTTCTTCCTTGTTTTCAAAATACTTGTAAAGCGTCATTTTGGTGGTGCCTGCGACAGCCACGATCGTGTCTACCCCCGTGGAATTAATGCCACGCGTCTGGAACAGATCCGTCGATACCTGCAAAATTTTTTGCTTAAGCGCATTCATGCCTAAAATTATAACACCCTATACAAGTTTGTATACCCCCAGAACTTTCAGCCAGGGAACAAATCCTATTGTTTGACTTTGCTTGCCGTGTTAAATATACTATACCGTATAGTATACATTTATGGTCAATTTATTTACAATGTACTTCATCTACAACAAGGAGAAAATCATGCGTCAATTATTATTAGCTAGCCTGTTCGCCCTCTCAAGCACGGCATTTGCGGCCGAGCCACTGTATGTCGTTAAATCTGTGGAGCTGAATCAGCCGGTAGACGTGGTCTGGAAAAAAGTCTCTGACTTTGGCGATTTGGGTGCCTGGCATCCCGCTGTAGCGAAAACCGAGATCGTTGCGGGTAAAAATAACAGCGTGGGCGCCAAACGCGTGCTGACGCTCAAGGATGGCGGCAAAGTGAATGAAACACTGACTGCTTACAATCCAAAACAGAAAAGCTATGGCTACAAGATCACTGATGGCGTGTTGCCGGTGAATGACTACGCATCCACCGTGAGTGTACATAGCAATGGGGATGGCAAGTCTGTGGTGGTGTGGGAAAGCCATTTCTTGCCCAAAGCGCCTGCAGATGAAAAAGCAGCCTCTGACGCGATTAAAGGCGTTTACGATGGTGGTTTGAATCAGCTTAAAACCCTGTTCCAATAAATCAGCGTTTGCTGTAAAAAAAGCCGTCACGAGCAGTGGCGGCTTTTTTGTTGTGCAATGACGGCCTGTTTTATTGTCAGGCAGTCTACTGTCTGGAGTTGGCCATCAGTTTGGGCGTGTAATTGCACTGCACCTGATCAAGCAGCTGGTTGACCAGTACTTGTTCGTCGCGGTTGGTTGTGACGTGACCATTGATGATGTTTTCGATGTAAACGCTTTTCAAGCGTTCTGGCAGTTGAATCGCTTCGATCAGTCGGCAATCGCCATGTTTCATGGTTTCGAGGCGGCTGTAAATGGCTGCGGTTTCGGTGGGACTGGCCTCGAATGATAACGGGCGGGGCGGAGGCTGATGCACCGCTGCGGTCTGGAGGCTGGGCGCGGATTCGAGCTGCATATGCCAGTAATAACCGCCCACGACGCCACAGACCAAGGTGACCGCCACCACGCCATAGTTGCGGATGGCCAGCCAGTCGATTTGCAGTTTGGTTTGCTCGTCGATAAGTGCTTTTGCTGCCTGTTTTGCATGTTGCAGGGCGCTGGATTGTCTGTGTGCCAGCTTTTCCTGACAGGCGCTGAGTGCCATAAAATAGAGCTGGTTAGCGAGCATGTCAGGCAGGCGCGCGCCTGCCAGTTGTGCCTGTGTGCTCAGGTATGCCTGCAGTCGCCCAGGCTGGGTCGATGTTGTCGCGGGCGTGGTTTGCGCCTCTGCGAGCGGGCTGGAGAGCAAGTCATCCAGAATATTGAATAAGCCTAGCAGCTTGTGCGCGGCCTGCTTGCCGGACTTGTCCAGCATGGTTATCAGCCAATCTGATTGTAATAATGCGTGCAACATACCTGCTTAAAATGGCTTGACGACCACCAGAATCACCACGGCGAACAGGATCAGCACCGGGACTTCATTAAACCAGCGAAACCAGACATGACTACGCTTGTTTTGCTGCGCAAGAAATTGTTTAAGCAGTTTGCCGCAATAGTGATGGTAGCCAATCAGCAGGATGACCAGGGTCAGTTTGGCATGCATCCAGCCACCGGTGATGCCGTAACCCAGCCATAACCATAAGCCAAATGCGAGCGCCAGCAGCATGAGGGGCTGCATGAAGCGGTAGAGTTTTTGCGCCATGAGCAGCAAGCGCGCATAGGCGTGAGTTTCTGTTTCCATCGCCAGGTTGACGTAGATACGGGGCAGGTAAAACAGGCCTGCGAACCAACTGGTGACAAAAATAATATGTAGCGCTTTGACCCACAACATTTAGCTGGCTTTCTGATTCAGGAGTTTGCGTAATTCGGCAAAGTTGAGTTCGCCTATGGTTTTCTGGATGCGGTTGCCGTTGCCGTCAAAGATAAAGGTGGTCGGGGTCAGGTTGACATTACCAAACGCCTTGACCATTTCGCCGTAACCGTCATGCATGACGGCAAACGGCAGCGCTTTTTCCTGGGTGTAATTGAGCACTTGCGCAGGCGGGTCGTAGGGCATCGCCACGGCAATCACCACCAGGTTTTTGTCTTTGTACTGCTGGTAAGTGTGGATGAGGTCAGGCATCTCCTTGATGCAGCCAGAGCAGTCTGTTGCCCAGAAGTTGACCAGCACCGTTTTGCCGCGCAGGCTTTGCATGCTGATTTTCTGGCCATCCAGCGTGGTGAAGGTGACTTCTGGAGCCTGCGGTTTTTGCATGACAGCAAATACCAGGCCTGCGATGAGCGCCAATGCAACTATTGCTACGCCCCATGTTCTGAATATTGATTTCAACTTAGCCTCTTAAAAAACGGATGACTCAAAAATGCACGCTAAAAACCATAGGCCGTGTAACGTGTTTGTGCTGTATACGACATGGTATAATTGACTTTTGTTTTTGATAAATTATCAATGAACGCACCTGTCAACGCAGATTTGTTAAAGCGCAATTCTACCCCTCTCGCACGATTACGCGAAATTCCGTACAACTATACCTCCTTCTCTGACCGCGAAATCGTCATCCGGTTTCTAGGCGAAGAAATCTGGGAGATCCTCAATGTGCTGCGCGCCGAGCGTAAAACAGGCCGCAGCGCGCGCATGCTGTTTGAGGTGTTGGGCGATTTGTGGGTGGTGTCACGCAATCCTTATCTGCAAGATGACCTGCTGGAAAACCCCAAGCGCCGCAAGGCCTTGATCGAGGCGCTATATCATCGTATTGCTGCCATTCAAGAACGTAGCGGTGGCAATGAAAAAGTACAAAAACTGGTCTCTGCGGCGACCAAGGCGGTAGAGAAGTTTGCCGATGATTTCAAGCAAACGGCCGACTTACGCAAAAAAGCCCTGGCCAAACTGACCAAGTACACTCGCAAAGACAATGTGCAGTTTGATGGCTTGGCACGTGTCTCACATGTGACAGACGCGACCGACTGGCGCGTCGAATATCCATTTGTGGTGATCAACCCGGATACTGAAGCCGAGATCTCTTATCTGGTGCGCGCCTGTATCGAATTAGGTCTGACCATTATTCCACGTGGGGGCGGAACGGGTTACACGGGCGGCGCGGTACCGTTGACGCCATTGTCTGCAGTCATCAACACCGAAAAACTGGACCAACACACAGGTGTGCAAATGCGCACCTTGCCCGGCGTCTCCCGTCAGGTGGCTACGATTGAGTGCGGCGCGGGTGTAGTGACCCGTCGCGCCATGGATGCGGCTACCGCCGCCGGCCTGGAATTCGCCTGCGACCCGACCTCTGCCGATGCCTGTTGCATTGGCGGTAACGTCGCCATGAACGCTGGTGGTAAAAAAGCCGTGCTGTGGGGGACTGCGCTGGATAACCTCGCCTCATGGCGCATGGTGACGCCAGATGCGACCTGGCTGGAAGTGGAACGTCTGGATCACAACCTGGGCAAAATTCACGATATTGACATGGCGCGCTTTAAAATCAGCCGCTACGACATCGACCATAAAAACCTGCTGTCCGAGCCTGAGATTCTTGAAATTCCGGGGCCGAGCTTCCGTAAGGTCGGGCTGGGTAAAGACGTGACCGACAAGTTTCTGTCCGGCTTGCCTGGTGTGCAAAAAGAGGGTTGTGACGGCCTGATTACCTCTGCGACCTTTATTTTGCACCGCATGCCCAAACATGTACGCACCATTGCGCTGGAGTTTTTTGGCAATGTGTCGCATGCCGTGCCCGCGATTGTCGAGATCAAGGATTATCTGGACGCTACTGCCAAGCAAGACCCGTCGGTGATCATGGCCGGTCTGGAGCACATGGATGAGCGCTATGTGAAAGCCGTCGGCTATGCGACCAAGGCCGCACGTCAGCAACGGCCAAAAATGGTGTTGTTGTGCGATATCGCGTCTGATGATGAAAGCGCCGTCGGTGAAGTGGCTTCTGCCGTGGTGCGCATGTGTAACGCGCGTAACGGCGAAGGCTTTATTGCCGTCTCGGCCGAGGCCCGTAAAAAATTCTGGCTGGACCGTTCACGCACGGCAGCAATTGCGCGCCATACCAATGCCTTCAAGATTAACGAAGACGTGGTGATTCCATTGCCGCGCCTGGGGGAATACTCCGACGGCATTGAGCGTATCAATATCGAGCTGTCTATCAATAACAAGCTGCGTCTGGTGGATGCGCTGGAAGCCTTTGTCGCTGGCGACCTGCCTTTGCAGCCGGATGAAGACGGCAACTCCGACCCCGAAGGTGTCAAATCCAAACAAAACATTGCCTTGCAGTTGTTGCGTGATGTGCGTGCCAAATGGCGCCTGATTTTGAATACCCTGGACGAGCCTGTCACCGTGCTGGGCGAGATGGGCAAGGCCTATGCCCAATATGAAAACGTGTTCCGCGCCGTGCAGTCTTACGATTTGCGCGTTTCCTGGAAGCGCGAACTCAAGCGACCAATGGCGGATATTTTCGCTGGCCGTGAATACCAGAAGATTCTGGACAAGCTGGATGAGATTCAGAAAACCGTGTTGAAGAGCCGCGTGTTTATCGCGCTGCACATGCACGCCGGTGACGGTAACGTGCATACCAATATCCCGGTCAACTCTGACGACTACGGCATGATGCAAGACGCCCACGCCGCTGTTGCGCGTGTGATGGCCCTGGCACGTAGCCTCAATGGTGTGATTTCTGGCGAGCATGGGATCGGTATCACCAAGATGGAGTTCCTGGATCAGGCCACCATTGATACCTTTGCTGCTTACAAAGCCAAGGTAGATCCCGAAGGCCGTTTCAACAAAGGCAAACTCATGATGGGTTCCGGGCTGGAAAACGCCTATACCCCCAGCTTTGGTTTGCTCGAGCAAGAGTCCATCATCATGGAACAGTCTGCCATAGGCGAGATTGCCGATGATATTTCTGACTGCTTGCGTTGCGGCAAGTGTAAGCCCGTGTGTTCTACCCACGTGCCACGCGCCAATTTGCTGTATTCCCCACGTAACAAGATTCTCGGCACCTCCTTGCTGATCGAGGCCTTCTTGTACGAAGAGCAAACCCGTCGTGGCATTTCGCTCAAGCACTTTGACGAGTTCAACGATGTGGCTGACCACTGCACGGTCTGCCACCGTTGTGAAAAACCTTGCCCGGTCAATATTGACTTTGGTGATGTCTCCGTCAAGATGCGTAACTTCCTGCGCGAACAAGGCAAGAAGAAATTCAATCCTGGCACGGCTGCCGGTATGCTTTATCTGAATGCCAAAGATCCGGCCACCATCAAGTTCTTGCGTGCAACCATGATAGGCATGGGCTACAAGGCGATTAATATTGCTAACAGCCTGGCCAAAAAATTTGGCCTGCTCAAGGACAAAAAAGCACCACCGGCGACGGTGGGCAAGCCAGAGATCAAGGCGCAGGTGATTCACTTCATCAACCGGCCGATGCCGAAGAAAATGCAGTCCAAGACCTCACGTGCCATGCTGGGCGTGGAAGATGACACAATGATTCCGGTCATCCGCAACCCGCAAAAGGTAAACGAGGATTCGGAAGCCGTGTTCTACTTCCCGGGCTGCGGCTCCGAGCGCCTGTTCTCTAACGTCGGCCTGGCGACTCAAGCCATGTTGTACGAGGTGGGCGCGATTACGGTCTTGCCGCCAGGCTACCTGTGCTGCGGTTACCCGCAAACAGCCTCAGGCAACCACGACAAGGGGCAGGAAATCACGGCGGACAACCGCGTGCTGTTCCACCGTGTCGCCAACACCTTGAACTACCTGGATATCAAGACCGTGATTGTGTCTTGCGGCACCTGTATGGATCAGTTGCAGAAGTACGAGTTCGAGAAGATTTTCCCGGGCTGCCGTCTGCTCGACATCCACGAGTACCTGATGGAAAAAGACATGCGCCTGCAAAGCGTCACCGGTACGCGTTATATGTACCACGACCCATGCCACTCGCCGATGAAGACTTACAAGCCGCTGGAAGTCACCAACAAGCTGATGGGCACTGACGTGACGTTGAATGACCGCTGCTGCGGTGAGTCCGGCACTTTTGCTGCGGCGCGTCCTGACATTGCTACCCAGGTCAAATTCCGCAAACAGGAAGAGCTGGAAAAAGGCATGGAGAAAATGGGCTTGACCGTGGGCGCCCCCGAGCAGCCAGTCAAAATCCTGACGTCTTGCCCAAGCTGCCTGCAAGGTCTGTCACGCTATGGTGATGACACTGGCATTGAAGCTGACTACATTGTGGTGGAAATGGCCAAGCACGTGCTGGGTGAAAACTGGATGGAAAATTACATCCAGAAGGCCAATAACGGTGGCATTGAGAAAGTATTGCTGTAAACCCACAAACCCCGCGTAAGCGGGGTTTGTTTAAGTGGCGGCGTATCGTGTCAGTGCAAAGGGTTTATGATTGTCGCGCTTTGACATAGACATAAATCCCTGCCCAAATCATGACCACTAAAATCACAGCAATCACGATAAAACTCATTAAACCGTAGTCAGTCGATAACAAATCAATCAAAATTTTCATGGGTTTCCTCCAGTAAGCGAATCATGTTGCACGCAATGAATCTGTAGAGGATTTTGAACCCTTATGACATCATGGTTTTTGATGTAACGCAAAAGTCATGTCAGCGACACCTGGTGACTGTATTGTCTGGCAGTCACTGCTGGCAAAATGCAACGATAGAGTTGGAAAATTAAAAGTTCAGGAATCAAACGGATGAATGTTTACTCGCTGCTTAAACCTCTGCTGTTTCAACTGGATGCAGAGCAAGCACACGATATTACTTTGCAATCGCTCAAACGTGCAGAAAAGCTCGGCCTGCTCACACTCGCCGCCTGCCGTTTACCTGCACAACCGACGCAGGTCATGGGCCTCACGTTTCCCAACCCGGTCGGCCTGGCGGCCGGGCTGGATAAAAATGCCGCTGTGATTGACGGCATGGCCGCGCTAGGCTTTGGCTTTATTGAGGTGGGCACCGTCACGCCACGCCCGCAGCCTGGCAACCCCAAACCACGCTTGTTCCGTTTGCCACAAGCCGAGGCCATTATTAACCGCTTTGGCTTTAACAACCTCGGTGTCGATCAACTGATCCAGAATGTGAAGGCGTCCAAATTCAAAGGCATCCTGGGCATTAATATCGGCAAAAACTTTGATACGCCGAACGACCGTGCCGCTGAAGACTACCTGAGCTGCATGCGGAAGGTGTATAACTATGCCAGTTATATCACGGTGAATATCTCCTCACCCAACACCAAAAACCTGCGCGCCCTGCAAGAAAAAGAGGCGCTGGGCCAACTGCTCGCGACGCTCAAAGCCGAGCAAAAAATCCTCTCGCAACTGCATGGCAAATATGTGCCCGTTGTGCTCAAAATCGCCCCCGATTTAACCACCGAACAAGTACAAGAAATTGCTGAACTGCTCATGCAGCACCAAATGGACGGCGTGATTGCCACCAACACCACCTTGTCGCGCGATGCTGTGGCCGGGTTGCCAAACTCGGAAGAGGCGGGTGGGCTGTCAGGCGCACCGGTAAAAGCGGGTTCTACACGCGTGATTCAAACACTGGCGGCCAGCTTGCAAGGCAGCCTGCCGATTATCGGCGTCGGTGGTATTCTCAATGGCGACGATGCCAAAGAGAAAATGGCGGCCGGTGCCAGCCTGGTTCAACTCTACAGCGGACTCATCTATAAAGGCCCGCAGTTAATTAAAGATTGCCGCAAAGCCTTGCTCTAATGGCATTGCCCATCCTTTACTCCTACCGCCGCTGCCCCTACGCCATGCGCGCCCGTATGGCGATCTGGGCGGCGAATATTCAGGTAGAAGTGCGAGAGATTTCCCTGCGAGAGAAACCTGCACATTTGCTACAGATTTCCCCCAAAGGCACCGTGCCGGTATTGCAATTGCCTGACGGCACTGTGCTGGAGCAAAGTCTGGATATCATGCAGTGGGCACTTGCCCAGAACGATCCTCAAGGTTGGTTGAATGCAGACCACGATGCAGTGAACGCGCTGATAACTATCAATGATGGTGAGTTTAAACAAGCACTTGACCGCTATAAATACCCTGACCGTTACCACGAGCAAGCGCAACTGGTTTATCGTGAACAAGGTGAGCAGTTTTTGCAGAGGTTAGAAGCTGCATTAGAGCAGCATGACTATTTGCTTGGGGATAAACCTAGCATGGCCGATGTCGCCATATTTCCGTTTATCCGCCAGTTTGCAGCGGTTGATGCGGATTGGTTTGCCAGCAGCGCATATCCAAAATTGCGTGTCTGGTTAGAAGGGTGGTTGCAAAGCCCATTATTTGAAAAAGTGATGCAGAAGTTTCCAACTTACACACAGTAAATATTCCTGTTGAAATAATATTGTGTTAGAGTTTCCATGGAAAGGAATTTCTATGGTCGCGACCACACAAAATAACGTCCCCCAAGCCGATGCACAATCCGTGTTAACCAAAGCGGTAAGTCGCGCGGCTGAGCGTTTGCAGATTTCCAAAGCCTTGTTGGCAAGCATTCTTGGCCTGAGTCCTGCCACCATCACCCGCCTGTATAGTGGTGAATATGTCCTCGACCAAAAACGCAAAGAGTGGGATTTTGCTTTGCTATTTGTCCGAGCGTTCCGCTCGTTGGATTCCATTGTCAACAATGATGAAACCGCCCGTGTCTGGTTAAACAATCAAAACCTGGCGCTCAATGCGCGCCCCATCGACCTGATTAAACAAACTGAAGGCCTGGTTCGTGTCGTCCAATATCTGGACACCTCACGCGGTATCGTCTGAGGCTTTTGCTTGGGCATCGTTGGCCTGGCGCATGGTCGAGGCGCAACATGTCGCCTCCACCATGAAGCTGGTCGATACTGAGGCCGAGCAAACCCTGCTTGAAGCATTGCTCGATAGCAACAAGCCACCGTACGCCGCGGATACCGAGCATCTTGATTACTTGCTCTCCACACCATTCCGTTACCCCAGCCGCGCTGGAGGTTCACGCTTTCGCGGTCCAAATGACCCCGGCGTGTTTTATGCCGCAGAAACAGTTCGTACCGCCGCAGCTGAACTCGGCTATTGGCGCTGGCGCTTTCTCATGGATGCGCCAGCACTCAGCCGCATAGAGCCCGTGCCACACACCGCTTTTCAAGTGTCACTCGCCACCCAAGCCATTGATTTAAGAAGTCCACCGTTTAATCAAGACCCGGCATGGCAACACAAAACCAACTATCAACCTACCCAAGCTTTGGCTGTAACCGCAAGGGAGGTGAATTTAGGCGCCATTATTTACACCTCTGTGAGAGACCCGCAACCAGCGTGGTGTGTTGCAGTATTGACTCCGCAAGTGTTTAAAGAGAACACGCCTAGACCCGAAAAACAGACGTGGTGGCTAGCTGTGAATACTCATGAAGTGATATGGCGTAGAGACTATGAATCGTTTACTTTTGATGCGGCATATTGGTACTAAACGCTTTTTTTAAACATCATAAATTGGCAATTTTACTTGGGTAAAGTTAAAACGAGGGAGCAGTATTGTTAATCCTGTAGGGGTCTCAATTTGCAACACTATTTTAAATTAAGGTAGGTCGTTATACTTAAACCCACAACATTTCCGTACCTAGCGCTGAGAAATAAAAATGTATTTATCAAATATAAAGCTATGGAATTTTAGGAGGTTTGGTCAAGCTGAGGCATTTGATCCTAAAAAACCAAATCTAGACTTAAATCTTCAAAATGGTTTGAATGTAATCATTGGTGAAAATGATTCAGGTAAAACCGCAATTATTGATGCAATTAAACTTGTTCTAAAAACACATAGTTATGATTACATAAGGGTTGATGATAAAGACTTTTACAGTGGGTCTGAGTATTTCAGAATCGAATTGACGTTTGATGGATTAACTCCTCAAGAAGCCAAAAATTTTACTGAGTGGCTAGGTTGGATTGGTGATGGGGATCAAGCAAAACCATTTCTCAAGTTAAGCTTCGATGGTCGACGTAAAGATAACAAGATTTATCCTGCTGATGTAAAAGCAGGTGTGGATGATGAAGGCTACTTACTCACAGCTGAGGCAAGGGAATATTTAAAAGTCACATATCTAAAACCATTGCGGGATGCTGAAAGCGAATTGGTAGCAAAACGCAACTCAAGGCTATCCCAAATACTATTGGCGGATGAAGCATTTAAAGGCAAGGAACAAACCAACGATTTAGTAGAAATTTTTTCAGTTCTCAAAGTTGGCTTGGAAAACTACTTTAAAGGTGAATTTGAAAGAGAAATTTCGAAACCTGACGGTACTAAGGAAGTTATCAAGCCTGATGACGGTAAAAAGATCAAAGACAAAATTGATAGATACATCAATGACTTTTATGGGGCAGGTACTCAAACTGAATTCAACGCCACATCGAACGATATAAAAAGCATACTTGAAAAACTAACCTTGAATCTTCTTGGTGACCCTAACCCAGGATTAGGCACCTTGAACAGGCTTTTTATGGCGGCTGAATTACTGCATTTGAATAAATCAAACTGGTCAGGGTTGCGTCTGGGGCTGGTGGAGGAGCTGGAAGCACACTTGCACCCTCAAGCGCAAATGCAAGTAATTGAAGCATTGCAAAAGCAAGAAAATATTCAACTCATACTCACCACTCATAGCCCAAATTTAGCTTCAAAACTTAAGCTGCGAAATCTAATTATCTGTAACAACAGTAACGCTTTTCCCATGGGGGAGAGCTTTACCAAACTTGCGTTTGATAACTATAAGTTTCTCGAAAAATTTCTTGATACCACCAAGGCCAATTTATTTTTTGCAAAAGGGGTGATTTTGGTGGAGGGTTGGGCAGAAGAAATTCTTATTCCAAGCCTTGCAAAAGCAGTTGGGATTAATTTAACTGAAAAAGGGGTATCAGTTGTAAATATTGGGCATACTGGTTTTGATCACTATGCCAATATTTACCTTAGAAAATCTGAGCCGCATATGCAAATACCAGTGGCGGTAATTACAGACGCTGATGTTAGGTGTTACGAAAAAAATGGCGATGATTTTTTCAAAAGAGATACCGAAGCAATAGACGAAGAAACCAAGCAAAAAATTGAAGAAATTGAGTCAAAGTCTGAGGGGTGCGTTAAATATTTTGCTACACCAAGTTGGACTTTAGAGTATGCAATGTTTAATTCGAAAAGTTTGAAAACTACGTTCGAAACTGCCGCAAAAGAAATTCATACCAAAACTCCTTGGGATAGCGATTTTGAGCTGGAACTTGCAAAAAAACTGATCAAGAAATCTTTAGAGAAAACAAGAATTGCGTATGAAATTGCAACCGCGATTGATGAAGACTTAAAGAAACCTGTCCATGAAAGGCAAATAAAAATCACCGATGATGACTCCATCAGCTATCTTGTGAGCGCGATTAAATATGCCGCAGGTAATTAATGTTTCAGATGAGGATATTTCTTATGCTGAAAAGATACTTCTGCCAGTGGGCAAAGTATTCGATCCAGAAGGCAGGGCATTTATACGCAATTTAAATACCATAGATTTACAAGCTGTACCTGGTAGTGGAAAAACAACTGCTCTCTTAGCAAAGCTACTAATTTTAGAACGAAAGCTCCCATTTGCAGATGGTTCCGGGGCTTTAGTTATATCTCACACTAACGCCGCGATTGATGAAATCAAAGAGAAAATTTATAAACATTGTCCTAAACTTTTTTCTTATCCAAATTATGTCGGGACGATACAGGGTTTTGTGGATCAATTTTTAGCCATTCCATTTTTTATTTCTAAATTTAAGAAAAAACCCAACCGAATTGATAATCAAATTTATGATGAAGCTGTAAAAAGGCGTTTTCCATTGAATTTAAATGGCTTTGAAAAACAAGAACAAAGTAATGCCAGATATTATTTAAAAGCCAATAATTATGAAAACGTCTACAGACTAGCTTACAGAAATGGAGCTGTCTGCTTAGTTAAGTCTATAAATGGAGATGAACTAGACATTTCCAGACCGAAAAGCAAATTGAATGGAAAGGACTTTACTGATTCTGAAAAAGTACGAGTAAAAGAATGGCTCATTAAATTTAAGTTATCTATCATGCAAACAGAGTGCGTTATGCATTTTGATGATGCTTATTTTTTAGCGGAGCTTTATATAAACAAAATTGCTCCTGTAAAGATATTATTGCAAAAACGCTTCTCGTTTGTTTTTGTCGATGAGATGCAGGATATGGATGCCCATCAATATGACCTTTTGGAAAATATTTTTTATGACTATGGGCATGCGCTTTCCAAATACCAACGTATTGGCGATAAGAATCAAGCTATCTTTAACTCTGTAAAGGCCGATGAAGTTTGGACTGATCGGGATGAAGTGCTAACGCTAAGTGGAAGTCAAAGACTTAGCAAGCCGGTAGCTAATGTTGTGAAGAAATTTGCATTGCACGCTGGTCAAAGCTTTGAGATCGTAGGTTTGCATGAATCAAATGTTAAGCCACATATTTTGGTTTTTGATGATGAAACCATCAAAAATATCATCCCTTCCTTCATCGAAATTTTAAAGGAAAGCAATTTATGGAGACCAGATAAATCTGTAAAAGTTATCTGCTGGAATACTGACTGGAAAGATGATGAGGTAAGTCGCCAAGACCCTAAAAAACTAAGGCTAGAGAATTATTACGAGGGATATAGAAAAGAACAAAGCGTACCAAGACTAGACTACGATTGTCTAAAAAGTTACTTGCTTAACTATGCCAAAGAAAAGAGAGCGCTAAAACCTGTACGCCAAAATATCTTAAATGCATTCCTCAAGTTGCTGCGTTTAGAGAAGATTTATGATCCGAGTAATAGGCCATACACGATAAATAAATTATTAGATTTTGTTCGAGACTGTGATGCGCAGAAATACGAAGAGCTAAATTTGAATCTTTATAATTGGTCAATTGAGCTTATCAAAGGTAATGTCGATACTGTATGGGTGGAAATAAAAACTTATGCACATGTTTTTTTATCAATATTATCCAAATCAATAACGACAGTTGGTTTAGATTTTATTAATCATGATTCGAGTCCTGCATCAGTTTCAGTTGGGCAACCGGTAATCTCTAATGTTTATTTTGATGGTGATATAGAGATTGAAGTCACAAGCGTACATGCAGTAAAAGGGCAAACACATTCTGCGACACTATATTTGGAATCCTATTTCAACAAAGATGGTAAGGGAGAAAAGGCAAAATCCTATGAGTCGGAACGTTTAGCCCCCCAATTTTTAGGGGGGAATCTGCAAAAAAATACTGCTGGTGAAAGGGTTAAGCAATCAGCGAAAATGGTTTATGTTGGATTTTCACGGCCAACAGATTTGCTCTGCTTTGCGATTCACAAAAGTAGATTTGATAAATACCTGAGTGGAATTAATCGCGTGGATTGGGTAGTTGTAGAAGTTGCGCCATAAGTTGAGTCTGATTTTTTCAATACCTTAATCTTTCTGTGCACTCTGCTCAAACTTCTCATACGCATTAATAATCTTCTGTACCAATGGATGCCGCACCACGTCTTGTGACATAAACTGGGTAAAGGCAATGCCTTTCACTTCCTTGAGAATCTTCTGCGCTTCGACCAAACCGCTTTTCTGGTGGCGTTGCAGGTCAATCTGTGTCACGTCGCCCGTAATGACGGCTTTTGTGCCAAAGCCAATGCGGGTTAAAAACATCTTCATCTGCTCGGGCGTGGTGTTTTGCGCTTCGTCCAGAATAATAAAACTCTGGTTAAGCGTGCGGCCGCGCATATAGGCGAGCGGGGCGACTTCAATTGCGCCGCGTTCGAACATTTTGTTCACCGTGTCGTAACCGGCCAAGTCATAAAGTGCGTCATAAAGCGGGCGCAGATAAGGGTCGACTTTCTGGTTGAGGTCGCCGGGTAAAAAGCCCAGGCGTTCGCCTGCTTCTACAGCCGGGCGAACTAACACGATTCTTTTCACTCGGTCACGCGTCATGGCATCCACCGCGCTGGCAACCGCCAGGTAGGTTTTACCTGTACCCGCTGGGCCGATGCCAAAGGTGATGTCGTGGTCTTGTATCTGTTGCAAGTAGCTGACCTGGCGCGGGGTGCGACCATGCAGGTCGCCGCGACGCGTCATCAGTACAGGCATGGCACTGCTGGCGACTTCTTCGGGTTTGAGTTTGTCGATCTCTACCAGACCGAGTTGAATATCTTCGAGCTCAATCGGTTTTTTTGAGCGGGCGTAGAAGTTTTCCAGCATTTGCGCGCCCAGCCGCATATTGGTTTGGTTGCCGCTCAAGTAAAACGTGCTGCCGCGGCGGTTGATGTCGATATCGAGGCCATTCGCCAGTTGGCGGATGTTTTCATCGAGCGGGCCGCACAGGTTGGCCAGCATCAGGTTGTCTTCGGGGCTGAGGGTAATTTCCATGCTTAATTCACAATTTCGCCAACCAGGCGTTTGGGGTTGTAGACGTCGGTAATTTTGACTTGCACCATCTGGTGGATATAGCGGGCATCGGCAGCGATATCCACCACGCGGCCATTATCGGTTTTGCCTGCCAACAAATTGGGGTCTTTCCACGACGGGCCGTCGATCAGCACGCGTTGCACGGTGCCCAGCATGGCGCGGCTGATGGCGTCGCCATTGGTTTCGTTCTCGGTTTGCAGTTGCTTGAGCCAGGCCGCTTTGTCGGCTTGTGGGGTTTCGTCGGGCAGGTAGCTGGCCGGTGTGCCGGGGCGGGGACTGTATAAAAAGCTGAAACTGTAATCAAACCCCACATCACGCATGAGTTTGAGCGTGGCCTGAAAATCTTTTTCGGTTTCACCGGGGAAGCCGACGATGATGTCGCTGGTGATGGTCAGGGCAGGATTGGCAGCTTTCAGTTTGCGGATCAGGCCTTTGTATTGCAGCGCGGTGTAGTTGCGCTTCATCGCCATCAAAATGCGGTCACTGCCTGCCTGCACTGGCAGGTGCAATTGGTTGGCCAGCTTGGGCACCGTCGCATGGCACGCAATCAGGCGCTCGCTCATTTCGTTGGGGTGGCTGGTGGTGTAACGGATACGCTCGATTTGCGGGATTTCTGCGATGGTTTCAATCAACAGTGGCAAATCGGCCTCGATGCCTTGATAAGGCACGCGGTAGGCGTTCACGTTCTGGCCGAGCAGCGTGATCTCTTTGACGCCTTGCTCAGCCAACTGGATCGCCTCGGTGATGATATCTTCAAACGGACGAGAAAACTCTTCGCCGCGGGTGTAGGGAACCACGCAAAAGCTGCAATATTTGCTGCAGCCTTCCATAATACTCAAGAAGGCAGTGGCCCCTTCGACGCGGGGCGGCGGCAAATGGTCAAACTTTTCAATCTCGGGGAAGGCAATGTCTACCTGTGGCTTGTCTGCCGCTTGTTTGGCTTTGATCAGCTCGGGCAGACGGTGCAGGGTTTGCGGACCAAACACGACATCGACATAAGGCGCGCGCTGAATGATGGCTTCGCCTTCCTGGCTGGCCACGCAACCGCCGACCCCAATCACCAGGTTGGGATTTTTTTCTTTGAGCGGAATCATGCGGCCTAGGTGGCTGAATACTTTTTCTTCGGCTTTTTCACGCACCGAACAGGTGTTGAGCAAGATCACATCTGCTTCTTCCATGTTCTCGGTTTGCGTCATGCCTTCATGCTCGCGCATCAGGTCTATCATGCGTGATGCATCGTATTCGTTCATTTGGCAACCAAACGATTTAATGAATATCTTTTTTCCGCTTTCGTGCTTCATCGAACGCTAAATTTCTCACAAAAACAGTATTTTAGCGTATTTGCAGGGGAAACCCCAGCTAACACTGGGGACTGCGGTAAAATACGCTTTTCTTGTTGAAGTCCCCTCTGCATGCAAGCTTTACCGATTTTTTTCAATATTGCACAACGCCCTTGTATCGTCATCGGCGGTGGCGATGTCGCGACGCGCAAGGTGATCATGCTACGCAAGGCGCAAGGGCAGGTCACCGTGATCTCGCCCGAGTTGTGCGAAGAGCTGCGCGAGATGCATGCGCAGGGCGAGATTGACTATGTGGCTGCCGAGTTTCAGGCCGAACAATTGACCAGTGCTTGCCTGGTCATTGCTGCCACCGATGACGAAGCGGTGAATGAGGCGGTGTCGGTGGCGGCCAAACGGCTGAATATTCCGGTCAACGTCGTCGATGCGCCTGCGCTGTGCACGTTTACCATGGGCTCGGTGATTGATCGCAGCCCTGTGGTGATTGCGATTTCGAGTGAAGGCAATGCGCCAGTGTTGGCAAGGCATATCCGCAGCAAAATCGAAACCATGTTGCCTGCGGCTTATGGCCGGATTGCGACCATCGCAGGTGAATTCCGCGACCAGGTGAAAGCCAAATTCTCCAACCTGCCTGCACGTCGTCGCTTTTGGGAGGATGTGTTGAACGGGCCGCTGGTGGAGCGCGTGTTGTCCGGGCAGGAGCAGGCAGCGCGGACCTTGCTGGCCGAGTTGCTCAATCAGCGTGAAGATGCGCCTACGCGTGGCGAGGTTTATCTGGTGGGCGGTGGGCCGGGTGACCCGGATCTACTGACATTCAGGGCATTGCGACTGATGCAGCAATGCGATGTCTGTGTCTATGACAAGCTGGTGAGCAAAGAGGTGATGGAGTTGGTGCGTCGCGATGCTGAGCTGATTTATGTGGGTAAATCACGTGACCAGCACACCTTGCCGCAAGAAGAAATCAATGCCTTGCTGGCTAGGCTGGCGCAGGAAGGCAAGCGCGTATTGCGGCTTAAAGGCGGCGACCCGTTTATCTTTGGACGTGGCGGCGAAGAGATCGAAACCCTGATGCAGCATGGGGTGCCATTTCAAGTGGTGCCCGGTATTACCGCGGCCAACGGTGTCTCTAGCTATGCCGGGATTCCGCTCACGCACAGGGATTACGCCCAGGCCTGTTTATTTATTACCGGCCACCTCAAAGATGGCACCATTGATCTGGACTGGCAGGCCATGGCCAGACCCAAGCAGACGGTGGTGATTTATATGGGTCTGGTAGGGCTGGAGCAGATTTGCAGCAAGCTGATGGCACAAGGCGTGTCACCGGACATGCCAGCGGCAGTGATCCAGCAGGGCACGACGCAGAAGCAACGCGTGGTGGAATCCACCTTGCAGCATCTGGCAGCAGAGGTGGCGGCCGCGGGCTTGAAGCCGCCCAGTTTGACGATTATTGGCGAAGTGGTGAAATTGCGCGAGCGACTGAACTGGTTTACGCCGTCGGCGGATTAATCGCTGCGCTCAACCAGCTTAAGTGTTGGGCCAGATTAAGTGTTAGGTCAGATTAAGTGTTAGGTCAGATTAAGTGTTAGGTAGGATCGGTAGTGAAAGCCTGGCTTCCAGCCCGCCTTCCGGGCGGTTGAGCAAGGCCAGTTGGCCACTATGTAAAGCAGCAATGCGGTTGCAAATCGCCAGGCCCAGGCCGCTGCCGCCTTCGTATTTGTTGCGCGCGCTGTCCATGCGCTCAAAAGGTCGCAGCAAGCGGTCTGCATGTTCAGGCGGGATGCCAGGGCCGTTATCCAGCACGCTGATGACGATCTTGTCGGCCATGACCTGGCTGCGCACCTCCACCTTGCCTTTACCATAGTTGTAAGCATTGCCGACCAGGTTGTCGAGCAAGCGCTGCATGGCCAGCGGACGGATGGGGATAAAGTATTTGGGGCCTAGCGAAATTTTGAGCTCGCGGCCCGCGCGACGCTGACGTTCTGCCAGTGCATTGAGCAAATCGTTAATATCCATCATGCGCGTGGGCTCGCCCTCTACGCCGCGCACAAAGTCCAGAAACTGGTGAATGATATTGTCCATATCGGAGATGTCTTCAATCATGCCCTGTTTCATATAATCGGCTTCTTGCGGCAGCATTTCTACCGCTAGCCGCAACCGCGCCAGCGGCGTGCGGATGTCATGTGAGACCCCTGCCAGCAGCAGCGTGCGTTCCGCATCGAGGCGGGCCAGCGATTCCGCCATCTCGTTAAAGGTCTGCGTCACTTCGCGTAACTCTTCGACGCTATCCACTGGCAGTTTAGGCGCGGGCTCGCCATTACGCAGCCGTTCTGCGGCATGCACCAGCATGGTCAGCGGGCGGTTGATGCGGGCCGTCAGTAAATAGCCACCCACCAGTGAAAGCAAGCCGACCACCGCCGCCCAGCCTAGCCAGTGCCAGGGGAAAGGGCGGTCTACCTGAATTTTGGGGATGACCACCCAGAAGTCATCCTGGCCGACATTAAAGCTGATCCACAAGCCAGGGATATCGTAATGGTTAACGGTGATAATGGTTTCTTCACCCAGCCGTTCGCGGATTTTGAGCGCCACCAGGTTAATGAAAGGGTCGGCTGGTAAGGGTTCGATATCTTCCAGAAAATCCGCCGCATAGACGCGTACGCCTTCACGGCCTGATAACTCGGATAACAAGGCCAGGCGGCGGTTTTCATGCGAGGCGATCAGTGAGGCACGGGTGTAGTTGACGATGGTGACGGCCTGTAATGCAGCGGCGGTCGCGCGGGGTTCCCGGTCAAAGTAATCAAAAATTTTGAGCGATGCATAGATACTGACCGCGAGTAAGATGGCGATCAGCAACATGATGCGGGACAGCAGTCGGCGGGGCAGTAAGCGCACGGGGATTAAAGCTTGGCCGGATTATTGTGGTGCTTCACCATCTGGAATAAAGACATAGCCAAAGCCCCACATGGTTTGCAGGTAGCGAGGATGTGCCGGATCAGGCTCGATAATGCGGCGCAGGCGAGAGACCTGCACGTCTATGCTGCGATCAAATACATCCAGCTCACGGCCACGTGCCAGTTGCATGAGTCGGTCACGTGACAGCGGCTGGCGTGGGTGTTCAGTGAAGACTTTCAGCAAGGTGAATTCACCACTGGTAATCGTAATGGGCACGCCGTTTTTACTTAGGCTGCGGGTACTGGTGTCGAACACAAACTCGCCAAATTGGAACGCGGCGGATTTTTCTTCAACTGCCTGTTTGGGCGAAATCTCGTGTCGGCGTAGGACCGCATTGATTCTGGCCAGCAGTTCACGCGGGTTAAAGGGTTTGGGCAAGTAGTCATCCGCGCCCATTTCCAGGCCGACAATGCGGTCCACTTCATCGCCGCGTGCAGTCAGCATGATGATGGGGGTCATGTGGTTAGCTCCACGCAGTCGGCGGCAAATGGCGAGGCCATCTTCGCCTGGCAGCATCAGGTCCAGAATCAGCAGGTCGAAATGTTCATTGGCCAGCGTTTTGTCCATCTCCTTACCATCTGATACGGACTTGATATTAAAACCTTGTTCAGTCAGGTAGCGCTGTAACAGCTCGCGCATACGTAAATCATCATCGACCATCAAGATTTTTTTTAACTGTTCTGACATACGGACCTTTGTTATTTGAAGCAAGTGTTTGCTTAACGCATTTTATTGCGATCAGGATGACCGCAGGAAGATAAATACGGCAAGGCCAAAAACTTATCCTTGATAATTATACTCCAAGCATTGGAGCGCATGAAGTGTGCCAGTTACAACTTCGTTACAAATAGCGTTGGGGATGAAATATTGCAGTTACAATCCTGATGCATGATTGCCTTCTGCTATCGGCAGGGGCATCCGAAAACGCTATTTTTTGTTAAATTTGTTGCCGCTAAAGTTGCAATTGCGTTAATGTGATCGACCTGATTTTAAAATCGGTCCCTCGTTTGCCATGAGATTCATGCTTGAGAGCACCCAATAATAGCTTAAACACAAGTGCTTTCGATGGAACAGGAATAAAGGTATTGCGTTTGGATGTGTAGAGCGATTAAACATTTGAAACGAATTGTATTGCTGACAACCTCCATGTTGCTGGCATTCCCTGCTTTGGCTGATCTTAAATTGCCAGTCCGATTGACAGAGATCCGTCTGGCTGACAATGATGATGCCGGCCTCTCCAAAACGCTGGAGCACAATTTTAGCCCTGAAGACCGTGCACGTTTGCGCAAGGCCCTTTCTGATTACGCCCGTAACACCGATCCCGACCATCAGTTGATGTTGCAAAAGCGCAAGGCCATGCATGACAGCATCGCACAACGGTTCAATGAGTGTAACCGCGACAATGACGACTCGCTAGACCGCGAAGAAGCAACGCTGTGTTTGCCACAAGTGGCCCGCCATTTTTCCTATGTTGATCTTGATGGCAATGGCGTGATCACGCTAGACGAACTTGAAACCGCCTATGCCAAAATGGTGGAGCGTCAACGTGAAGCCGAAGCCAGAACCGAGGCAAAAATCGAGAACCAGCAAAATATCGTCAGCGACTCCGAGCCTGATGCCAAGTCCAGAAACAAATCCAAAGCAAGCTCGGCAGTGATTCCTGCCAATAGCCCTGTCAATTCAAGCGGTAAAGACGTTTCGGTCATTCGTAAGCGTCCCAGTTAATTTCTTTCGTCTCAACATGCACATGCCATTCAGCGTTTCGGCGTGTCAAACAAGCAGAGTACCCTCATTATTTTTGCTGTTTAGTGGCTTTGTCGCTGACTCTGGACCCGCTTGATGCTGCCCTCGCAATTATCCTTTGTCTGGTCCCGTGGCTTGCAGGAGATAGACCCTGCCGACTGGCAGCGCCTGGCGGGCATGCATCCCATGCTCGACTACCAGTTTTTGCTGGCGTTTGAGGCCACCGCTTGTGTCGGTGCGCAGACGGGCTGGATGCCCTATCATTTAACTGCGTTTGACCAGGGGCAGTTGGTGGCAGCCATACCTTGTTATCTCAAAACGCACTCTTACGGCGAGTATGTCTTTGACTGGTCATGGGCCGAGGCCTATGAGCAAGCGGGTGGGCAGTATTACCCCAAGCTGATCTCCGCCATTCCTTTCTCACCCGTCACTGGCCCACGCCTGCTGATAGACCCGGCCTGTGACGTACCTGAAGCGATCGCCGAGGCCATGCTCAAGCAGCTGCAGGCTTTTTGTCAGGAGCATGCCCTGTCCGGCGCGCATCTGTTGTTTCCCGATGCCATGTCGGCTGACTTTTGTGAACAGCAGGGGTGGCTAAGGCGTGAGGGCGTGCAGTTCCGCTGGGAAAACGCGGGATATGCCGACTGGGACGCTTTTATGGCGGTATTGAGCCGGGACAAGCGCAAAAAAATCCGGCAAGAACGGCAAAAAGTTGCGCAACAGGGCGTGACCTGCCGCGTGGTGCGTGGTCATGACATGACTGCGCAAGACCTGGCCTTGTTTTATCAATGCTATTGCCAGACGTATCTCCGCCACCATAGTTCACCTTATCTGACCCTGGCATTTTTCGAGCATTTGCAGCGCTACCTGCCCAGGCATTTGCAGTTATTTATTGCCTCGCAGCATGGCGAGGATGTGGCGGCCAGTCTGTGTGTGCTGGGTGAAGCGACGCTGTATGGCCGCTACTGGGGGAGTTTGCGCGATATTTCTTGTCTGCATTTCGAGTTGTGCTATTACCAGCCGCAGCAGTTCTGTATCCGCGAGCAGATCCGCTATTTTGAAGGTGGTGCACAAGGCGAGCATAAGCTTGCCCGTGGCTTTGTCGCTTACCCCACCTGTTCTTACCACTGGCTCAGCCATCCCGATTTTCACCAGAGTGTGGCGCGCTTTCTGCGCCGGGAGGCCGAGGGCATGCAGCAATATGTCAATGAGCTAGAGGAGCGCAGTCCATACAAAAACATACCGGATATCAATGACACTGGCCTGTCTCAGAGACCGTCATTGACTTGATTGGGTTACCAGGGAATCGGTTTGCCATCATAGGCGATAAACTGGCCCGATTGTGCAGGGGTTAAACTGGCAATCACCTGGCGCAGGCCTTGCACGCTGGTTTCGGTATCAATCAGGCCGTTTGGACCGCCCATGTCTGTGCGCACCCAGCCCGGATGCAGTGCAGCAACGACAATGTTAAAGCCGCGCAAATCGATAGACAGGCTTTTGACGACCATATTCAGTGCAGTTTTGCTGCTGCGATAGATATATTCATCGCCACTGCCATTGTCTTCTATGCTGCCCATTTTGCTGGTCATGGCGATCAGCTTTGCCTGCGGGGCACGTCGCAGCTGCGGCAAGAAAGCCTCTGCAAGATAGTAAGTGCTCAGCGTGTTGACCTGAAAAGCCTGTAACCAGGCTTGCACGTCGGTCTGGCCAAAACTGCTCTCAGGATAGGTGCCCGCATTACTGATCAGAATGTCCAACGTCAGTGCTGACAGCTGGCTTGCCAGCGCCCGGATTGAATCGACATCGGCCACATCCAGCGCAAGCAACTGCAGGTTGCTATGTTGACTGGCCAGTTGTTGTAACGCGGGAGCCTGGGCTGGATCGCGTGCCGTGACGTAGACCTGCTGGCCGCTTTCGGCATATTGCCTGGCATACTCGAGGCCGAGGCCGCGATTGCCGCCAGTGATTAAGATGGTTTGTGT
Organism: Methylophilus sp. VKM B-3414; assembly: GCF_032248435.1. Lineage (NCBI taxonomy): Bacteria > Pseudomonadati > Pseudomonadota > Betaproteobacteria > Nitrosomonadales > Methylophilaceae > Methylophilus > Methylophilus sp. VKM B-3414. The sequence goes on from NZ_JAVTLI010000008.1 coordinate 101,448, forward strand.
ATTCATGCTGTGAACCTAGCCTTCATGCAGTGGTTTAATTTAAGTTATGATGTCATTCTACGCGGGTTGAAATGACAGGCGTAGTATCTTTGCAATCGCAATGGAGTGTTGAGTTGAAGGCAGTAAAGCAGTGGCTGATCAGTCAGTGGGGGGCAGTGGGTATCTGCCTGCTTTTTATGGTGAGCAGTGTTGCTGGCGCGGTAGACCTCAGCAAGCAAATCCCGTTGCGGCCCTCATTATTAAAGCCGGAAGATGTGGCAGTGGTGTATAACCTCAATGACGCGCAAAGCGAAGAGGTCGCCCGTTACTACCTGCAAGCCAGGCAAGTCCCTGCGGAAAATCTGATCGGAGTGGAATTGCCCCGGCATTTTAAAGATGCGCTGACGGTCCCCGAGTTTGAGTCACTCAAAGCCCAGTTGGACGCCAAGTTGACCACGCAGCAAGTGGTCTTGCTGGTCTGGCGCACCCCGTTTGCCGTGCAATGTAACAGCCTTACCAGTGCGCTGACGCTCGGGCTGGATCTCAATCAATGTCGCAAGACCTGTGACCCCGGGCGCGACAGCCCTTACTTTAACAGCCCCTCATTGCGGCCATGGGCGGATCACCATTTGCGTTTGTCCATGTTACTGCCCATCACCAGTGTCGCTGCGGCCAAGGCACTCATAGACCGTGGCGTCATGAGTGAATTCAGTTTAAATGACGCGAATGGGTTTTTTCTAAAAACCCAGGATGCGGCACGCTCCAAGCCACGTGAACCTTTTTTTCCGCAAGAGGGCATGACGGTCAAATCCAAAAAACTGACCTTACATACCTTGAGTCAGGAGACGATAGAAAAACAGCCCTCAGTCATGTTTTATTTCACCGGGCAAAAATCGGTCGATTATCTGCTTACCAACAGTTATTTGCCCGGCGCCATTGCCGATCACTTGACCTCGACCGGAGGCATTTTGTCTAATTACAATCCGCAAATGCCTGCCTTGCGCTGGCTGGATGCGGGGGTTACCGGCAGTTATGGCACTGTGTCTGAGCCCTGTAATTATTGGCAAAAATTCCCCAACCCGCAGGTGTTAATTGGCCATTATCTGGCCGGTGAAACCCTGATTGAGGCCTACTGGAAAAGCGTGAAATGGCCGATGCAGGGCGTGTTTATTGGCGAGCCGCTGGCCAAACCCTACGCCAAAAGCGTCCAGGTGGTGGATGAGTGAGCGATGGTCATCGCGCCTGCGCTTACGTCATTTTCCTGTCATTGTGCCTGCATCGTTGTGTCGTATAATCGCTGCCATCTATCCGGTGAGATTGGCTTGTGCAAGATATTCGTTTAAAAGCGTTTTGGACTTTGTTTCTGTGGGCATTTGGTTGCTTGCTCCTTGGCTGGTTCACAAATGCGCATCTGGCGTGGTTGACTTATTTATGTGGTGTGCTGGCCTATCTGGCCGGACATTTATACTGGATACACCGTCTGTACCAGTGGGCCCTTAAGCCCAGCCTGAATTTTATCCCCAACGGCAAAGGTATCTGGGAAGACATTTTTGCCAATCTCTATCATGAAATGCGCCGCCATTCGCGTAGCCAAAGCCAGTTAAGCAGTACCTTGGAGCGCTTGCGTCATGCCACCAGTGCTTTGCCGGATGGCGTGGTTGTGCTGAATAATCGTAATGAAATCGAATGGTTTAATGAGCCTGCCGTGCAACGCCTGGGTCTCAAGCGCCATCATGACGAAAGTCAGCCGATTTATTATTTATTACGCCAGGCCGAGTTCGTGGAATACCTGCAAGCCGAAGAGTACAGCGAACCACTCAAGCTTAAATCCTGGCGCAGTCCCGATATCACGCTGGAGTTGCAGATTATTCCGTTTGCCAGCAAGCAGCGACTGCTGATTTGCCGAGATGTATCCGCCATTGAAAAAACCGAAGTCATGCGCCGCGATTTCATCGCCAACGTGTCACATGAGTTGCGTACACCGCTCACCGTGATTGGTGGCTTTCTGGAAACCATCAGTGACATGCAGGGGGAGATTTCTCCCGATATCCAGCCTTATTTTGACATGATGCAGGCGCAAACGACGCGCATGCGCCGCATTATCGAGGACTTGCTGACCTTGTCACGCCTGGAGAATAATGTCACGCTCAAGGATGAAACCGAGATTGACATGAAGGCCATGTTGCAGCAATTGCATCGCGATGCTCAGGCATTGAGCCAGGGGCAGCATCAGGTCACCTTGCATATGGAGGCGAACGTTAACCTGACGGGCAGTTATAATGAGCTCATGAGTGCCATGAGCAACCTGACCACCAATGCTGTACGCTATACCCCGCCACAAGGCAAGATTGATATTTATTGGCAAATGCGGGGGGAGGACGTGGTGTTCAGCGTCCAAGATAATGGCATCGGTATTGAAGCACACCATTTACCCAGACTGACCGAGCGTTTTTATCGTGTGGACAGCGGCCGGAGCCGCGATACCGGCGGCACAGGTTTGGGCTTGTCTATCGTCAAACATATTCTGCATCATCATCAGGCCAGCTTGCAGGTGGAGAGTGAGCCTGGGCTGGGGAGCTGTTTCCGCATCGTGTTTCCTGCGCAAAGGATCTTGCCTGCATGAGTTGCATCGGCTGCAGTGGCCTGATGTTGCTATTGCTGCTGGTCGCCTGTACGACCTCCCCTCATTCAGGGTATGTCGATTCGCCGAATGGACGTCCGGTGCCAGTGCGGCAAGACCGGAATGCCTTGCATCAACTGGTGAAAACCGATCTGGATCGCCTGGCGGATATTGAATATGCCGAAAACGTCAGCACCTTGCGCTTGCTGATGCTCAAACTGTATAAACGCAACCCGGCTGAAGCGCAGAAATCTGGCTTGGGCGGGCCCGAACAGATCGCCACCTATGTGTTTGAGCAGGCTCACGTGCATGGCTGGCAACTGGAGGCGCTTGGGCATGCGCAAGACACCGCTGCGATCAAGCTGGCATTAAACCCGCAATTTGGTGGCGATCGCGTACTGGCACTGGTGGTGGGTATCCAGTCCATGCTTTACCGCGCGCATGGCAGCAAGGCGTCTTTTTTCTTGCTGGATAGCATAGATCCGCAAAACCTATACAATGCCGCCAGAAATATTGAAATCGCCATGTGGAAACTGGCGAATGCCAAAAATGCCCAGGGCGAACTGTTGTTGCTGACCAATAGCCTGACAGGTGAGGTACAGAATCTGAGCTTTGAGCGCGAGTTTAGCAAGCTGGTTGCCCGCACAGATTTGCTGGCCTTGACCTTGGCCGAGAAGTCGCAGCGCTTGATCTCGCGGCTGACACAAAGCATCACGACCGCCCCTTTTCTTCCTTTTAGATAATCTTCATCATCATGCATCAAGCCCTGACCCTACTGAACGGATTAAGCCCTGCGCAATTCATGGCAGACTACTGGCAAAAGAAACCATTATTAATCCGGGGTGCTATCCCTGGTTTTGAGGGATTACTGACGCCAAGCGAGCTGGCGGGGCTGGCCTGTGAGGCTGAGGTGCCGGCCAGACTGATACAGTTTGATTCTGAGCGCATGAATCAGGGAGATGGCTGGCAGGTCAGGCAAGGCCCGTTTGATGACGAAGACTTTACCAGTTTGCCTGCGCGCGACTGGACCCTGCTGGTGCAGGGGGTGAATCATGTGCTGCCAGAGGCGCAAGCCTTGCTGTCGCAGTTTAGCTTTGTCCCCAACGCCAGACTCGATGATGTCATGGTCAGTTATGCGCCGACTGGTGGTGGCGTCGGGCCACATATCGACAGCTATGATGTCTTCTTGCTGCAGGGCGCGGGGCACCGCCGCTGGCGTATCAGCCAGCAAACGGATTTAAGATTGATTGCCGATGCACCCTTGCGCATTTTGTCGCACTTTGAATGCGAGCAGGAGTGGGTGCTGGCGCCGGGCGACATGCTCTATCTGCCGCCCAATGTCGCGCATTGGGGCATTGCAGAAGATGATGATTGCATGACCTACTCCATCGGCTTCCGGGCGCCCGCCGCGCGTGAACTGGCCATTGAGTTTCTTGAGGCCTGCCGCCAGGAGATGCTGCCTGACGAACTGTATCGCGACCCTGAGTTGCAACCCGCTCAAGATGCCGCAGCGATTGACCAGCAGATGGTCAGTCAAGTGGCTGGCATGTTGCGCCGCTTGCCCTGGGAGACCGAGCAACTGGGACCGTTTCTGGCAAAGTATTTTTCAGAGCCCAAAGCGTATGTTGTGTTTTCGCCCAACCGCAAACTGAGTGCAGAGAAGTTTTTGCAACGCGCCCAGCAATCTGGACTGGTGATGGACTTGCAGACGCAGATGTTGCATTGGCAAGGCCAGTATTTTATCAATGGCGAGCGCGTGAGTGTGTCAGCGGAGGCGGGGCCTTTGCTCAATACATTCGCTAACCAGCGGCTGTTGACGGCCGCAGACTGCCAAACAGCAGCCATTCATCCCTTGTTGCCCTGGTTACGAGGGATTTACCTGTCTGGATACGTGCATTTTTCTGATTGAGCCGGTTAATTTTGCATTGATTGCAAAGGATTTGGCGGATTTTTTGTGAAAAAAACACAGAGTTGTTGTTCTGACACAAAAAAATCCTTTCTTTTTCACTGGTTTTTCGTTCTTTTTTTAATCAATTGCTGATACAATTTTTTCACTCGGTTGATTCTGCACCCGCAGCGTTACCCGTACATAATTTTTTGCTCATACATACTAAGGAAATAAAGATGACACGTTCTGCATTGTTGGCTGCATTGTTGGCTTTGGCTTTGACTGCTTGTGGTGAAAAACCAGCTGAAGAAGCACCTGCTGCTGAAGCGCCTGCTGCTGAAGCCCCAGCTGCTGAAGCTCCTGCTGCTGAAGCTCCTGCTGAAGCTGCACCAGCCGAAGCTGCTCCTGCTGAAGCTGCACCTGCTGAAGCTGCACCTGCTGAAGAAGCTAAGTAATCCAGACATCCGTAATCTGGTTTTACTTGGATGTAGAAAAGCCGACGAAAGTCGGCTTTTTTATTGGCTGCGCGCTGAGCACCTCAACCACTCAGGGGCGTGACATTACATGTTTTCAGGCGGCTGACTTGAGGGTGGATAACTCGTTGGCAATCTGGCAGATTTGAATAAAATCTTCGACAATCAGCGATGCACCGCCGATCAGCCCGCCATCGACATCTGGCATGCTCATCAATTGCGCAGCATTGCCGGGATTGACGCTGCCACCATAGAGCAAGGTTATCTGTTCTGCAACTTGTTCGTCCAGTAGCCCAATGTGGCCGCGGATGAAAGACAAAATTGCTTGGGCATGTTGCGGACTGGCGGCTTTACCCGTGCCGATGGCCCAGATCGGCTCATAGGCAATGACGCCTTTGGCGAGCGCTTGGATGCCTACATGTGAAATGACGGGGTTCAACTGCCTCACTACCACGAGATCGGTTTCGCCCAGTTCGTATTCTTCCAAGGTTTCGCCTATACACAGGATGGGCGTCAGCCCAGCCTTGAGGGCTGCCTCAAAACGCTCTCCGCAGCTTTCATCGCTTTCGTGCCCACGTAAGCGGCGTTCAGAGTGGCCGATAATGACGTAGGTGCAGCCAAACTCTTTGAGCATGAGCGGCGAGACGGAACCTGTGTAGGCACCACGCTCAAAGCGGCTCATGTTTTGTCCGCCCCAGGCCACATGGCTGTGTTGCAGTAATTGTTGCGCCTGCTGCAAATAGGGATGTGGCGGGCACACCGCATAGCGCGCCCGGTGATGGCGCGTCTCTTGCAACACACTTTGCATAAAGCGGGCATTGTCTGGCAGGTTGCCGTTCATTTTGCGGTTGGCAACCACCAGCTTGGGGCGATTTGTCATCACACCATTTCCTTTGAGGGTTTTCTTTCTATAATGTCGGATATTGTACATAAAACTTGATGCTATGCCTCAACTCGATTTTTCATTACAAGTGGCGACACCTGCGGAAGATGTGCCCAGCGCGTCGCAATTCAAGCGCTGGATCCGCGCCAGCTTGCGCGTAGATACCAGCCTGACGATCCGTATTGTCGATGCTGAAGAAGGCCAGCAACTGAATGCGAATTACCGCGGCAAGGATTATGCGACCAATGTGCTCACCTTCCCGTTGGCGGAGGAGCCCTGCCTGATGGGCGACATTGTGATCTGCGCGCCGGTGATTAGCAGAGAGGCTGCTGAGCAGGGCAAGTCCGTGCTGGCGCATTATGCGCACATGACGGTGCATGGCGTCCTGCACATGCATGGCTACGACCATGAGGTTGAGGCGCAGGCGGCGCTGATGGAGGCGCTGGAGATCGGCATCCTGCAAAAGCTGGGCTTCCCCAACCCTTATGCAGAATAAGCTTTAAGCGCCCGCGACAAGTCGCTACAATCCGTGCATGGAGCTTTCCGTCAACAGCACCCAGATCAGAATCAATGGCGAGCCGCTCTCGGCTTTGCCGCAAGATTTGTATATTCCGCCGGATGCGCTGGAAGTGTATCTGGAGACCTTTGAAGGGCCACTGGATTTGCTGCTGTACCTGATCCGCAAGCACAATCTGGATATTCTCGACATCCCCATGGCTGAGCTGACCACGCAGTACATGGGCTATGTGGAAAAAATGAAAGCGGTGAATCTGGAGTTGGCTGCCGACTATTTGCTCATGTCAGCCATGCTGATTGAGATTAAGTCACGCATGCTGTTGCCCAAGCCGCAAGAGCTGGAGGAGGAAGACGACCCGCGCGCTGAGTTGGTCAAACGGCTGATGGAGTATGAGGCGATCAAGCAGGCTGCACAGCGGCTGGATGCCTTGCCCAAAGTCGGCGTAGACATTGAGGTGGCTGCGGCGTATTACGAGCGGCTGTCACTGGTCAAGCCGCCTGAAGTCAGTCTGGATGATCTGGTAGAGGCGTGGCGCAATGTGCTCAAGCGTGCCAGGCTCAATCAGCACCATAAACTGGGGCGGGCGGAACTCTCTGTACGCGAGCATATGAGTCTGTTGTTGCGGCGCTTGTCGGCAACGCCGGTATTGCGGTTTGACGAGCTGTTCGATGTGGGGACTGAGGGCGTGCCCAAGCTGGTGGTGAATTTCCTGGCCATGCTGGAGCTGGCCAAAGAAGGCTTGATTCTGATCACGCAGCAGGAGGCTTTTGGTACCATTTACCTGCAAGCCAATACCACTGGCCGGGAGACTTGACGTGCATACTCCGGAAAACATTACCGAGATGAAACAAGTGCTGGAGGCTGCCTTGCTCACCTCGCCGCAGCCGCTGTCTCTGGACGATTTGCTCAAATTGTTTGCCGGACGCATGGAGCGTGCGACATTGCGCATGTTGCTCGATGAACTCAAGGCCGACTGGTCGGATAAAACGCTGGATTTAGTACAAGTGGCCAGCGGCTACCGCTTTCAGGCCAAAGCTCAATACAGCGAATACCTGGCGCGTCTGAATCCTGAGCGGCAGCCAAAATACTCACGCGCAGTGATGGAAACACTGGCGATTATTGCCTATCGTCAACCGGTGACGCGGGGCGATATCGAGCAGATCCGCGGCGTGGCGGTGAATCCGAATGTGATTCGGCAATTGCAGGAGCGTGACTGGATAGATGTGGTCGGCCAGCGTGAAGTCCCCGGACGCCCGTCACTGTATGCCACGACCAAACATTTTCTCGATGATTTGAACTTGCGTTCGCTGGCCGAGTTGCCGCCTTTTGAAACCTTTGTGCAAACAGATATTCAGTCAAAGTAGTTTACCTATGTCCGCCTCACTGCTTAAAATCAGGATCAGCCATCAAGGCCACATCGCGCTCGGTCCAGGCAAAATCGAGTTGCTGCAGCACATTGTGCAACACGGTTCCATTTCGGCCGCTGCCAAGCAAATGCGCATGTCTTATCGCCGGGCATGGGAGCTTGTTGATTTGATGAATCATTGTTTTGACGAGCCGGTCGTCATCAGTGCCGCTGGAGGCGCGCACGGCGGCGGCGCACAGGTCACGGCCTTCGGTTTGGCACTCATCCAGGCCTATGAGCACATCCTGCAAAAGTCTGCGCAAGCGGCGGCGGATGAGCTTGGCTTTATCACCCAGCACCTGCAAAAAAACTGATTTTTTCAAAAAAAACCGTATTTTTCAAGTTTCGTAATATGCATTTGAATATAACGATGGTAGCATCACAAGCTTGTTATACCGTGCGCGCCATCCATCATGCGTGCATGATCAAGGGCTGATAATGCGGAACACACTCTACAGGAATAAAGTGCTATGGCTGGTCGCCGGTCTCATCCGCTTGATGGCACATGTATTGCTCAGCAGGGCTGAAGACAAAAAAACGCATGATATTCGCGGCAGCCAGCCTGACGGATGCCATGAACCAGTTTCCAGACAATAATAGCCAGCAAAGCTGGTATGCGAGTGATGACGGTGTAGGGGGGGCTCCGGGACTTTGGTCAAACAGATGGCACTCGCGAGGTATCCTGACCATTCCGGTTGGAATTTATGTCAAACAGTCGCTGACCGGCTTGTGCTGGTGGGATAAGCTTAAAAATCGCCTGGGCTGAATTAGCAGAGATTGCCGATGAAGTGCTGGTGCTGGTGCTGGCGCAGGGTCAGTTGCGCCAGCCAGTAGCGATAGGCCAGCTTGCGCTGGCGGGTTGATTAGTGGTGATGACCACCGGCACCATGCACATGCTGGTGCTCGATTTCTTCTTGATTGGCTGAGCGTACGCTGGCAATCGTTGCCGTGAACAGCAGACGCTGGCCGGCCCAGGGATGGTTGCCATCGACCACGACTTTACCATCTGCAATATCGGTGATGGTGTAAAGGATCACGTCGCCGGTTTCGTCTTCGCCTTCAAACTGCATACCGACTTTAAGATCTTTGCTCGGAAAGGCGCTGGCCGGTTCAATTTGCACCAGGTTGTCGTCGTACTCACCAAAGGCATCTTCAGGGTCCAGACTTACTTCTACCTTGTCGCCGACATTTTTGCCATGCATGGCTTCTTCTACTTTGGGAAAAATGTTGTCATAGCCGCCGTGCAGGTAGGCCACCGGCTCCTGGCTTTCTTCCAGAATGTCGCCATCACTATTTTGCAGTTTATAGGTCATGGAGACCACGGTGTTCATTGCTACTTGCATGTGTTGAATCCTAAAGTTCGCTGTTAAAACAATATTCTAAAGGATATTGTGGCGACAGTGTCAGTCTTGGTGACGATAATGTTGACCGTATAATTTTCGCCATTGCCAGGGTGGCATCGCCTCGCTTGATTGCCACAAACCCAAGCCTTGTTGTTGTGCCTGCTGCTGCAAGGCCTGCAAGGCGGTGCGTGTTGAGTAGCGCGCATTAAACCAAGCCATCCCTTGCGCCACCTGAAACTGGCTGGCCTCTGTGCCATCGCAGTAGAGGTGGCCCAGTTGCCTGCCATATTGATCTTGGCCTTGGGTGTTGACCGTAATCTTTGCACAGGCACACAGTTGGCTCAAGCTACGGCGGGATTGCTTGCCAAATGCTTGGTGCAGCTCAGGCGCATCAATGTCCAGCAAACGCAAGCGATAATGGCTGCCTTGCGCCTGTATCAATACCGTGTCGCCATCAATGATTTTTTCAAGTTCTGGGGCGGCAATACTGCTATTGCAGAGCATGAGCCACAGGCAGGCTGCCAGCCATCTGCACAACACACGAACGCGAGTGGCCATACGCTAATCAAGCAAGCTGGTATAGTTGTCCGGGGTCAGGACGGTAGGAATGGCTTCGGGCAACAGGTCTGGGTAGTCTTTGCTGTAATGCAAGCCACGGCTTTCATGGCGTTCGATGGCGCTGCGGACAATCAATTCCGCCACCTGTAACAGGTTACGCAGTTCGATGAGGTCGTGACTGACTTTAAAGTTACTGTAAAACTCATGTACTTCATCGCGCAGCATATGGATGCGATGCAGTGCGCGGCTCAGGCGTTTGGTGGTCCGCACAATCCCTACGTAGTTCCACATGAACCGGCGCAACTCGTCCCAGGTGTGGGTGATCAGCACTTCTTCATCGGCATCGGTAACGCGGCTTTCGTCCCAGTCCGGCAAGGAAATGGTCGGTTGCTGACCCTGTGACCGGATATCTTCGGCGCAGCTGCGACTGAAGGCCAGACACTCCAGCAAGGAGTTGCTGGCCAGGCGGTTGGCGCCGTGCAGGCCGGTGCAGGCGGTCTCGCCAATGGCATACAGGCAGTCAATATCGGTGCGGCCATGGATGTCGGTCATGACGCCGCCACAGGTGTAATGCGCTGCAGGCACCACGGGAATCGGTTGCTTGCTGATATCAATGCCCAATTGCAGGCAGCGCTGGTAAATATTCGGGAAGTGGGACTGGATGAAATCCAGTGGTTTATGGCTGATGTCCAGGTAAACGCAATCCAGGCCGCGCTTTTTCATCTCGAAGTCGATGGCGCGCGCAACTACATCGCGCGGGGCCAGTTCCGCACGCTCGTCATGCCAAGGCATAAAGCGGGTGCCATCAGGCAATAATAGCAAGCCGCCTTCGCCACGCAGCACTTCTGAAATCAAAAATGATTTGGCGTGCGGGTGATAGAGGCAAGTAGGGTGAAACTGCACAAACTCCAGATTAGCCACGCGGCAACCCGCACGCCAGGCCATGGCAATACCGTCGCCGGTGCTGATGTCAGGGTTGGTGGTATACAAATAGACTTTACCCGCGCCCCCTGTGGCCGTCACTGTGTATTGGGCAGACAGTGTGATCACTTTGCCGGTCTGGTTGTTCAGCACATAGGCTCCCAGGCAACGGTTGGGGCCATCATTCTCGGTTTGCTTGAACAGTTTGTGTGTGGTGATTAGGTCCACCGCAATATGGTGTTCCAGAATGGTAATGTTAGGGTGGGCACGTACGCGATCGGTCAGCGTAGTTTGCACCGCCTGGCCCGTGGCATCGGCCACGTGGACGACGCGCCGGTGGCTGTGCCCCCCCTCGCGGGTGAGATGCAGGCGGTCATCTTGAGCTTCACGCGTAAAATTCACGCCTTGCTGCAATAACCAGTCTATGCTGTCGCGGCCACTGGTCACCACCATGCGGGTGACTTCGCTGTCGCACAGGCCCGCGCCAGCGTCCAGCGTGTCTTTGATATGCGCCTCTACCGAATCTTCGCTATTGAGTACCGCCGCTATGCCGCCCTGTGCCCAGTTGCTGGCACTCATGGTCAGTTCGCGTTTGCTCAAGATACATACCCGGTATTGATCGGCCAGTCGTAAGGCCAGCGATTGGCCAGCCAGGCCACTACCAATAATCAAGACATCAAACACTTTATTCATAAACGGGCGTGGTCAACGGAACTTTTGAAGAGGGCGGTCAGTCGTACTAGTGTTCGCATTGCGTGTTGCAACTGCAAACAATACTAAGGGATGAGACGATGTTACACACAGCAAATTTAGAGGCGTTAACGCGCACTGGGTTCGTCGAAAATAACACAAAAGCGTATACTACTCCCAATCATAAAATTACCCAAGGGAGTCATCGCGATATGACTGTTCAGGCGGCGAGCGCCAAACAGCAAGAGAATAAAGAGTTTGACCAGATGCTGGTTGAACGCGCTCAACAAGGCGATAAACGCGCCTTTGGATTGCTGGTGGAAAAATACCATCGCAAGTTGGGCCGCTTGCTGTCGCGTATGATCCGCGATCAGGCAGAAGTGGAAGATGTGGTGCAGGAGTCTTTTATCAAGGCTTATCGTGCGCTGCACAGCTTCCGTGGGGACAGTGCGTTTTATACATGGCTGTACCGGATTGGCATTAACACGGCCAAGAATTATCTGGTGTCCATGGGGCGCAAGCCGCAGGTGATGCAGGATGTCGAAATTGAGGATGTCGAGAATTTTGATGAAGGTGAAGACATGCGTACGATGGAGACGCCTGAAACATCCCTGATGACCAAGGAGATTGCGCAAACCGTGAATGATGCGATTGCTGCGTTGCCAGATGAGTTGCGCACTGCGATCACCTTGCGTGAGTTAGAGGGCTTGAGTTACGAGGACATTGCTAGCGTCATGCAGTGCCCGATTGGCACAGTGCGATCCCGTATTTTCCGTGCCCGTGAGACCATTGCCGCGAAATTGAGGCCGTTGTTGGATACGCCACACAATAAACGCTGGTAGTGGCATGATTTGTTATAAAAATTTGATTGGGTGTGTAGGTGTTATGACAAATTTTTTGTTAAATGCTAACATAAAAACATTGATTGATTTGGGGTTATTATGAAGCAGCAATTATCTGCCTTGGTCGACGGTGAGGTCGATGTTGAACGCTGTGAACATATATTCTTGGCGGCCAAATCTTCTGGCGAGGTCGCACAAGCCTGGCGCGAGTATCATGTGATCCGTGACGTCATGCGCGATGAGCTGTGGATGCAGTCAGACATGACCAGCCGCATTATGACCGCACTTGAAGATGAACCGACACTATTGGCGCCGCAAGCCATCGCCAATGCCGACAAATTGACGCGTATCCGCCCGCGTTTTGACAAGTACACCTGGTCTATTGCCGCGTCTGTGGCTGCTGCCTTTTTTGTTGGCATGTTTGTGCTTAATCAACCTGAGGCGCCTGCCCCTGCGCAGATTGCCGACAATGATACCGAGCAATATGTATTGGCTCATCATAATTATGCGCCGAGTAGTGTGACTTATTACACGCATAATGTTGCCTATACGGCTGGCGAATAAAATTTCTTTCACTCATCATTTGGTTGTTGCTACTGCTATGTTTTGGCGGATTGTTGCTTCGATTTCATGCCTGTTCATGGTGCAGCAGGCGGCCTTTGCTGAAGAAGATTTATGGTCAACCATGCAGAAAACCGCCTCTGCCGCCAGAGAGCTCAATTATCAGGGCCTGTTTGTCTATCACAATGGCTCCATGATCCGTTCGGTGCAAATCACCCACATTTATGAAGGCGGCCGGGAATTCACACGCAATGTGGTCCTCGATGGCCGCCCGCGTGAAGTATTCAGTGAAGGCGATGATATTGTCATTTTTAATGCTAAAAATGACAAGGTCGTGATCGAGAAGCGCCGAGGCCAAAACCTGTTTCCGGCCATGCTGCCCACACAGCTATATCCCCTCAAGCAAAATTACAAGCTCAAGTTTGTCGGACAGGAGCGCATTGCCGGGCGTCTGGCACAGGTCATCGACATGGTGCCGAATGACAATCTGCGTTACCAGTACCGCATCTGGTCTGATACTGAATATGGCTTGTTGCTCAAAATGAGCATGATGGATATGCAAGGGCATACCTTGGAGCAAATTGGGTTTAACCAGGTGTCTATGCTGCATACCAAAGATCTGGATTGGTTTCAGCCCAAGATTGATGCGACCAAGCCTTATGTGATGGATGACACCACCGAGCTTACGCATGTAGAAGACAATCTGGTGGTGCCGAATTTGCCGACGGGCTATAAAAAGGTTGACCAAATCAGTTTAAAAGTGCCCGGCAGGACTGCCCCCGTGCAGCAATGGATTTTTTCTGATGGATTGGCTTCGGTGTCACTGTTTGTCGAGCCGATGGTAAAAGGCATGCAGCCCCGCGTCGGTAAGAAAAATATGGGCTCTACCAATGTGTACGCCCATGTCCTCAATGGCTACCAGCTGGTGGTGGTGGGGGAAGTTCCGGCGCAAACCGTGGAACAGATTGCGCAGCAAGTGACCTTTAAAAAGTAATGGCTGCCTGTCTGTTTGTGCATGCCTTGGTCCCGCCTCCTTGAAATCATGCCGCAATATTTCATTGCTATCCTCTTCAATTCGCTGTTATGGTGTGTTTTGGCGCGTGTCAGTTGGCGCTTGTATTTCTCAGCAATGGCACCATTTACATGCAGTAGCAAACGCATGCTGGTCAGGGATGTTCGGCGTGTACAATCAACAACTTAATTTTTAATAATCATTAAATGATAGGAATAATCATGATGAGACGATGGATGTCTGGCCTCATGTTCGCGTGTGCCATCACATTGACCCAACCAATCTTGCATGCCCAGGCTAAGGACTTGCCTGATTTTACTGAACTGGCGGAAAAACAAGGTCCGGCAGTCGTGAATATCAGCATTACTTCGGTGGTGCATGGCGGCGGTACCATCGGTTTTCCAGGCATGCCCAACGATGAGAACTTGCAAGAATTTTTGCGCCGCTTCGGCATTCCAGGCATGCCCGGGATGCCAGGTCAGGAAGGTGGGCAGGATTATAAAACCCAGTCACTGGGCTCGGGCTTCATCCTGAGTAGCGATGGCTATATTTTAACCAACGCGCATGTGGTGAACGAGGCCGATGAAGTGCTGGTGAAGCTGTATGACAAGCGTGAATTCAAAGCCAAGATTATTGGTGCTGACAAGCGCACCGATGTGGCCTTGATTAAGATCGAGGCGACCGGCTTGCCCAAGGTGACTGTAGGGGACCCGAATGCGTTGAAAGTTGGGGAATGGGTGGCAGCGATTGGTTCGCCATTTGGTCTCGAAAACACAATGACGGCCGGTATTGTCAGTGCCAAGGGTCGCGCCTTACCGCAAGAAAACTATGTCCCGTTTATTCAAACCGATGTCGCCATCAACCCGGGTAACTCGGGGGGGCCATTGTTTAACTTGCGCGGTGAGGTGGTCGGCATCAACTCGCAAATCTACAGCAAGAATGGCGGTTCCATGGGCTTGTCATTCAGTATTCCGATTGATGTTGCCATTGATATTTCCAACCAGCTCAAGGCCAATGGCCGCATTTCACGCGGTTGGCTTGGGATTGGCATTCAGGAAGTGACCAAGGACCTGGCTGAGTCCTTTGGTCTCAAGCAAACCAGCGGTGCCTTGATTGCCGGCGTCGAGAAAAACAGCCCGGCCGACAAAGGTGGGCTGGAAGCCGGTGACATTATTCTCAAGTTTGACGGCAAGCCGATTACGACATCGAGTGATTTGCCTCGTGTGGTGGCAGCCACCAAACCGGGTAAAGTGGTGCTGGTAGAAATCCTGCGTAAAGGTGCCAGCAAAACCTTGCAACTGGGCGTTGGTGAAATGCCGAGCGAGCAACCTGAAGCTGCCGCAACCAGCAAAGAACCCACTAAGGCCGAGTCCAACAAGATAGGCTTGACCCTGCGTGAATTGACGCCACAGCAAAAGAAAAAGCTCAACGGCAAGAATGGCCTGCTTGTGATTGAAAGTGTGGGCGCGGCTGCACAGGCCGGGATCCGTCGCGGTGATGTCATTCTCGGTTTGAATAACAATGAAAGCCAGAGCGTGGATGCCTTTAACAAACAGATCAATGCGGTTGCCAGTGGCAAAACGATTGCTGTTCTGGTGCAGCGTGGAGATAGCACGCTGTATGTGCCGATTAAAGTAAAATAAGGCACGGCTGCTTGCAGTGAACAAAAAAAGACAGGGCGACCTGTCTTTTTTTGTTTTTGAGGTGGGGGATTTAGTAGGCGAGCATGGAAATATTGTCACTGCTGAGTTTTAATTGATTCAGCGCTTCAACCACACTGCGAATATTTTCATGGATGGCACCCTCGTTCGCAATTTTGATGCGAATAAAGCCAATCGCTGAGTCGCTAAACGTCGCAGTGTAGGGCGTAGAAATGATTTTTGAGTAAAGGACTTTTTGGGTTGCGCGTTCTGTCAGGGTGTACTCCACGGCAGCTGTCACTGTCATGTCCAGCCCGGCAACCGGTTGATCCAGGCTTAGTAATTTGGCGTCCAGTGTGTATTTGCTGCTTTGTCCTGAGTTGCTCAGTAACATTGCATTACGCAAAGACTCCTCAAGAGCCTGCTTGAATCCATCATTGCCCACCTTGGAAACCCACAGGGGATTGGTCGATTTCCCGCCAGAGACTGATTGAATGGTGACGTTTTCTTTAAGTTGCGCATTAGGCAAAGAGCTTTGAGTGGTCGGTTTGACTGTCATTTTGTCAATGGCGGCGGGTGAGGCACAACCAGCCAAGAGTGCTGAAGTGAGTACAAGCACGACTTTGTACATAAGATTTACTCCCTGAAATATGTTTTTAGTGAATGCAGCGTCCCCATAAGCGTGGACGTTTGCAAACTTTAATGCAGAACGGTCAGGCGAGCATGCTGTTCGCATTTAAAAAGGGATTAATCGGGAAATTTTCCTGGGTTTGGCTGTGCGCTTTATAGGGCCGCCCGCACTTGCCGCAAACAAAATAAATAACTGATATTCATGCATTTGCTGTAAAATACGCACGATTTGAAAGGCGCTTCAAGCGCCTTTCTTGCTTGTAAATAACGCATAACAGAACATGAAAAATATTCGTAATTTTTCGATCATTGCCCACATTGACCACGGCAAATCCACTTTGGCTGACCGCATTATCCAGTTGTGCGGTGGCCTGGAAGCACGCGAGATGGAAGCGCAAGTGCTCGATAGCATGGATATCGAGCGTGAACGCGGCATTACGATCAAGGCACAAACAGCGGCGTTGCAATACAAAGCCAATAATGGCGAAACCTATTTCCTCAACCTGATTGATACCCCTGGGCACGTTGACTTCAGCTATGAAGTCAGCCGCTCCTTATCGGCCTGTGAAGGTGCATTGCTGGTGGTGGATGCTTCGCAAGGCGTGGAAGCGCAAAGTGTGGCTAACTGCTATACCGCGATTGATCTCGGCGTGGAAGTGACGCCCGTCCTGAACAAGATCGACTTGCCATCGGCAGACCCTGCGCGCGTGTCACAGGAAATTGAAGATGTGATTGGGGTGGATGCCACTGATGCGGTGCGTTGCTCAGCCAAAACCGGCGAAGGTGTGCGAGACGTGCTGGAAGAAGTGGTTGCCAAAGTGCCACCGCCTAGAGGCGATGTGTCGGCTCCATTGAAAGCGCTGGTGATCGATGCCTGGTTTGATAACTATGTGGGTGTGGTCATGCTGGTGCGCGTGGTGGATGGTGTGTTGCGCGCCAAGGAAAAAATCCGCCTGATGGCCACCGGTGCCGAATACCTGTGTGAGCAGGTGGGGGTGTTTACGCCCAAGTCCTTGCAGCGTCAGCAACTGAGCGCGGGTGAGGTCGGCTTTATCATTGCCGGCATTAAAGAGCTGGCGGCGGCCAAGGTCGGTGATACGGTGACGCTTGCCGGGGCAGGGAAATCTGCCACTGAACCACTGCCAGGCTTTAAAGAAGTGAAGCCGCAAGTGTTTGCCGGGCTGTATCCGGTCGAATCCAACCAGTTTGAGTCCTTGCGTACTGCGCTGGAAAAATTGAGCCTGAATGACTCCAGCTTGCAGTTTGAGCCAGAAAATTCCACAGCACTGGGGTTTGGTTTCCGCTGCGGATTCCTCGGTTTGTTGCATATGGAAATCGTACAAGAGCGCCTGGAGCGTGAGTACGATATGGATCTGATTACGACCGCGCCCACCGTGATTTATGAGCTATTGCTCAAAAGCGGCGAGGTCATACAAATCGAGAACCCGTCACGTTTGCCTGAGCCTTCACGCATTGAAGAAATCCGTGAGCCCATGATTGTAGTCAATCTGCTCATGCCGCAAGACTATGTCGGGCCGGTGATGACCTTGTGTAATAACAAGCGCGGTGTCCAGCGTAATATGCAGTATATGGGCCGCCAGGTGATGTTGAGTTATGAAATGCCGCTGAATGAGGTGGTGCTCGATTTCTTTGATAAACTGAAGTCGGTTTCGCGTGGCTATGCCTCGATGGATTACGAGTTTCTCGAGTTCCGTGCGGCCGATCTGGTCAAGCTGGATATCATGGTGAACGGTGAGCGTGTGGATGCATTGAGCCTGATTGTGCACCGCGCCAACAGCATTTACCGTGGCCGCGAACTGGTTTCTAAAATGCGCGAGCTGATTCCACGGCAAATGTTTGATATTGCCATCCAGGCATCGATCGGCGCCAATATTATTGCGCGTGAAACTGTGAAGGCGATGCGTAAAAACGTGCTGGCTAAATGTTACGGCGGCGATATTACGCGTAAGCGCAAGTTGCTGGAAAAACAAAAAGAAGGTAAAAAGCGTATGAAGCAGGTGGGCAATGTGGAAATTCCACAAGAAGCCTTCCTGGCGATCTTGCGTGTAGAAGATAAATAATCACGATTCATCATCACCTCGCGTGATGGTGCTTACTCAGGAAACAAGCATGTATTTTGCAATTTTTATGTTGGTGATTTTGCTGGTGTCAGGGGTGATCTGGCTGCTGGATATCCTGGTGCTGCGCAAGCAGCGCCAAGCCGGTGCGCTCGGAGAGGTGCCTGATCCATGGTATGTGGAATACAGTAAAAGCTTTTTCCCGGTCATTCTGCTGGTATTTACCGTCCGCTCATTTATCGTCGAGCCATTCAAGATTCCTTCCGGCTCGATGATGCCGACGCTGTTGGCGGGTGACTATATTCTGGTCAATAAATTCACCTATGGCCTGCGTGTACCCATCCTCAATAATGTGTTTTACCCCATGGGTAAGCCGCAGCGTGGTGACGTATTTGTGTTTCATTATCCGCCAGACCCATCAATCGACTATATCAAGCGTGTGGTTGGTCTGCCCGGCGACAAGATTCAGTACCGTGACAAACAGCTGACTATTAACGGCAAGGTGATTAGCCTGGATTTTATCGCGCCTTACCAATATGCCTTGAGCGTTAACGACGAAAGCGGCAACGCCCGTGCGGTGGATGTCACCGCCTCACGCCTGAGCGAGCAACTGGGCGACGTCAAGCATGATGTACTGATTCATGACATCATGAACCAATATGGCCCAGGTAGTCTGGGTGACCGCTTCATGCAGGGCGAAACCATTACCGTGCCTGAAGGCGAATACTTTGCCATGGGCGATAACCGTGACAATAGTTCTGACAGCCGTGTCTGGGGCTTTGTCGCCGAAAAACATCTGGTGGGAAAAGCCTTCTTTATCTGGTTCAATTTTGACCAGTGGCGCCGTATCGGGCAACGTATCGGCTAATGCTGCGGTCAGCCGTGGCGAGACGTCTCTTTTTGAGGAAAGCATCTATGAAATACTCAAAGATTTCTGATCAACACGGGATCGGCTTTATCGGTTTTTTACTGGTACTGACGGCATTTGGCATTTTGGGCCTAGTCGCCTTGAAAGCCTTGCCTGCCTATATGGAGTATTTCTCGATTCAATCCACGATTAACCGGATTGCGCATGACCCGCTGTTGCAAAGCGAGCAGGACATGCGTACGGCGTTTGATCGTCAGATGCAGGTCGATAGTATTAAAGACGTTTCCAGCCGTGAGCTCGAAATCAGTGCAGGGGCGGTGGCCATGCGTTACCAGAAAAAGATACCGCTCACTGAGACCATGTCTCTGTTGATTGATTTTGATGCTGCCAGCAAACCCTAGTGGCAAAAGGGATCGTCATTCAATGAGCTTACTGCCTGTCTTACAAACCAGAATTGGTTACCAATTTTCGCAACCTGACTTGTTGCAGCAGGCGCTCACGCACCGCAGCTTTTCGGCCACTAATAATGAGCGGCTGGAGTTTTTAGGCGATAGCGTTTTAAACTTTATTATTGCGCACCAGCTGTTCAATTTGTTTCCTGATATCCCCGAAGGCGATTTAAGCCGACTGCGGGCCAAGCTGGTCAAAGAATCCAGCCTGGCCGAGATTGCCATCAGCCTGCATTTGGGCGATGCGCTCAAGTTGGGCGAGGGAGAGTTGAAAAGTGCTGGTTGGCGTCGCCCGTCTATTCTGGCCGATGCGCTGGAGGCGATTGTCGGTGCTGTCTATCTGGATGGCGGGTTTGACTCTGCGCAGCAGGTGGTGGCGTTGTTGTATCGCGACAAGCTGCAGACCATAGATCCAACATCGATCGACAAGGATGCCAAATCGCAGTTGCAAGAATACCTGCAAAGCAAAAAAATGGATTTGCCTGAATATCAGGTGGTGTCTATCGAAGGCGAAGCACATGCACAAACGTTTACCGTGCAATGTAAAATTAAAAAACTCAAGTTGACGACCACAGGTGTGGGCACCAGCCGCCGCGTGGCTGAGCAACAAGCGGCCAAATTGGCCATGGACAAGATACAATCATGACAGAACAGACAACAGCCTCAGACCATTTCCGTTGCGGCACCATTGCCATCGTAGGCAGGCCCAATGTGGGCAAATCGACCTTGCTCAACCATATTCTGGGCATGAAGCTGGCGATTACTTCGCGCAAGGCGCAGACTACCCGTCACCGTCTGCTCGGGATTCATACCACTGAAGACACGCAGTTTTTGTTTGTCGATACCCCGGGTTTTCAGCAAAAGCATATTAACGCGCTCAATAAGTCGCTTAATAAGACCGTCACCCAGGTATTGACCGAAGTCGATGTAGTGCTGTTTGTGATCGAGCCGATGAAACTGGGCGAGGCCGATGAGCTGGTGCTTAAACTGCTGCCTAAGAACAAACCGGTATTGCTGGTGGTGAATAAAGCCGACCTCATGGGCGACAAAGGCAACTTGCTACCCCTGATTCAGGACTTTGACTTGCTGTTTGACTTTGCGGGCATTATCCCGGTTAGTGCCAAAAAGAATCTTTATCTGGATGAGCTGTTAGCCGCGATTCGCGAGCATCTGCCCGAGCAAGCTGCCATGTATGCCGAAGATGAACTGACGGATAAAAACGAGCGCTTTCTGGCCGCTGAGCTGGTACGCGAAAAAGTGTTCCGCCTGTTGGGTGATGAAGTGCCTTACTCGGTGACGGTAGAAATTGAAAAGTTTGAAACGGTGAAAAACCTGCGCCGCATTTTTGCGGCGATCATTGTCGATAAAGAAAGCCAGAAGCCCATGATCATTGGCAAGGGTGGCGAGAAATTAAAACAGATTTCAACCGAAGCGCGCCAGGACATGGAAAAGCTGTTTGGCTCCAAAGTCTATCTTGAAACCTGGGTCAAGGTAAAAGGTGGTTGGGCAGACGATGCGCGCGCGCTAAAAAGCCTGGGTTTCTAGCCTGGCAGGTTCTTTTCTACTGGCATCCACATGGCAGTAAAACCTTCTGATTCAGGCAGTCACAAACAAAGTCTGCAACCGGTTTTCATTCTTCATACCTACCCCTTTAAAGAAACCAGCCTGGTCGTCGAAATGTTCAGTCGCGACCTGGGCCGCATTGCCGCCGTGGCTAAAGGCGCGCGCCGCCCGCTTTCAGCCATGCGTGGCATGCTGCAATCTTTTCAGCAACTGGCTGGCACCTGGTCGGGTAAAAATGAACTCAAAACCCTGCATGACTTGGAGTGGATGACCGGCCTCACCTTGCTCAGGGGCGATGCGCTGATGTGCGGCTTTTACATGAACGAGCTGTTGCTGCGGCTGCTGCCGCGCGACGATGCCCATGTGCAGCTATTTGAATATTACGCACAAACCGTACAGACACTGTCGGCCCTGCCGATGCCGGTAGATGGCACGCAACTGGCCATGGTCATGCGCAAGTTTGAACTCAAAATGTTGCAAGAACTCGGCTACGCCGTTCCGCTCACCCATGATGAACATGGTGAAATCATCCATGCCGATAGCACCTACCGTTTTGAGGCAGATTATGGCGCTTGTGATCCGTCTGCCACTAAAAACGGCCTGCTGATTCTGGGTAATACGCTCTTACAAATGGCGCGTGGCGACTACAGCGATAGCACCACTCAAGCGCAAAGCAAGCAGTTGATGCGTTATTTATTACAGCATTATCTGGGTGAAAAGCCCTTGCATACCCGGCAATTGCTGGTGGATTTACAAGGGTTCTGAGTCCGTCATTGGCGCGATCTCGCGTTCGACTGGGAATGATCTCGGGGGGTGCAAGGTGAGTGACAGATCAGCACTCACCTTGGCTTGGTGTCCAGTCATAAGCTGACCGGCAGCGCTAGATTCGGCCTTGCTTAATACGTCTCACAAAGCCGGCCTGAATTTAGGCGGCTTTCTGTTGGCGACGTGCCAGCAAGCCAAACACAGCCAAGCCAGCCAGGAGCATGGCGTTGGTTTCTGGCTCAGGAACGGCAGTTGCTTGCTGAACAAAACTGAAATAGCCCGAATTGCTGACCGTGGATAGTCCCTGTGCGGTGAACTCAGAGAAATAGCTATTATCAGGATACAACGTCAGGATAAACGTCGACGCGCCGTTATTGGCTGCAAACGTAAACCCCTGTTTGTCTATGCTAATGCTGGAATCGCTAGAGCGATAGCTGACGTTGTCCAAGGGGTCATTCAGGACAAAGTCCAGCACGCTGAAATTATAGTTTAATGAAAATGGCGCGCTGGTGGTCATGCTGCCAGAGAAGGTTGGGTCGCCATTCACATCATCGACCGCCACAATGTTGTAACGATAATCGGCCAGTGCTACACCGCTACCAGCAAAGGTGAGCGCCAGAAACACTACTAAATATTTAATCAATTGCATCACAAATCCTAAAAAAGTTAAATCAATCAAACGCCCGTCATGTGTCGATGAAGAGGCGCGTCTTGCGCCTCCTATTTCATCTTAACGAACGGAAACGAACACCGGGTTGGAGTAAAACCACAGGCTGCTGTAGTTGCGGTCGTTAATCGCGTTGACACGACCATTGTTATCCACGCCGCCCTGATTGTTCAGTACCCAGGTTTTCTGGTCTGCCAGCGGTTCGCCGTTGTAGCTGAACCCAGGCGCATCCACCGCCAGGTTAGTGCCGCGCAATCTGAAGTACTGGTTTTTGTTGGCGACCAGCTGCACAGTCACCGAGGCAAACCCATCTTTGCCTACTTTCCAGTCGGCTGCGGTGAATCGCTTCAGCACGCGTGTAGACGGGTTGGTGGCAACGTTGTAAGCCGCAGAGTCCGGGCTGGCTTTGGGCGTGACATCACCGACAATTAAGTCCACATGGTTGACCACAGGTTTCATGTTGGCGAGGGTGTTGCCATCAACCGGCTTCAGGTAATTGTTGAGATCCGGGCTCTTGAAGCGCATGGTCAATTTGATTTTTTCACCCGCACCAACCTTGATTTCCTGGCCCATAAATGCGGTGCCAGACGAACCAACGACGCGGAAGTCCAACGCATTGATCAAGTCACCAAACACGCCAAACATGCGGCCTTCACGCAGGCTGGCGATCAAGCCGGTGGCTGTGCCTTTGCCGCTTTCTGGCATCCACACGTAGTTCTTGGCATATTCGCCTGGATAGTAGCCGCTGCTATTGCTGGCTGCATCAATCTTGAAGTGTGAATCGGAGTCTGCGATGTTCCAAACGTGGCGACCTTCGCCTAACAGCGCATCCCATACGCCGCCCACTTTGGCAACAACGGCGTCCACGCCGCCATAGGTGCGGTTAGGCAGGTTCGCGTCAATATAGGCAGAGGTATAGCCGCCACGGTCAGGCTCCATCTGGTTACCGACCATGCCTTCAATCATAAACACGATATCCGGGGCCAAGTCATTCATTTGACGAAAGTCCTTGATCGTATATTTGTTTGGATTGCGAGACGGGTGGTTGATGGTGGCAAAGCTGGTGGTCGGATAATGGGTTTTTAACCAAGCGATCGCGGACAAGGCGTCTGCGCCGGTTTGGTTCGGGCGAATCGAACCATTCCTGTTTTTCCAGGCCGCGACATCCTGCGGGTTAAACAACGATTCAGACAGGGTGGTAAACAGATACTGGAATTCTTTGGCACCATCGGTGGACGTCTCCAGCGTCGATTCATTCTGGAACATGACTACATTGGCATGGTCATGGGTAGGCATATCCCATTCTGCAGCCGAGAGTATCATCTTGTCTGCGTAAGTGCCGCCTGCCTGCATGTCTTTCACGTGCGGAATCTCAATCGACTCCATCGCATAGGCAAATGGCACGGGTTTGGCCAGCAAATTGCCGTTCTGATCATATTTGGAAGAGCGTAAATGATTGCTGAGAATCATCCAGTCCAGTTTGTAAGTACCCAGCGCCTTGTCTAGCAAAAAGTCCAGGGTCTGCGTCGTACGAGAGTCATCAGACTCCACGGTATGGGTATGCAGGTCACCAGCCATCCAGGAACCTTTACCTTCTGTAGGGGCAGGCATAGGCTTGACTTCCAGGCCAGAGACTAACGACACGGCACCGAATGACAGGCCCGCGACAGCGGCCACCATGGCCGTTGATTTAAATACTTTTGATTTATTCACAATTATCCCGCTTGATTAACATCCCCAGGCTGGGGCATGGTAGTGTTGAAAGTGTTTACTACGCGGGCATGATGACGGACGCGGATTAATCTTTAATGACGGCCGAGATATATTCGCGTGACAGCGGCCTAGGCATGCACTGTGGTCCCATTTGCTGGTGATCTACACAGACTGCTCCGCAGATTGATGGTTGATGGCAGCGCTTAATGGTATGGTTTTACACTGTCAGCAGGTAAAATAGGGCTTTGTCCGTTCTCTTATCAGTTAACTATGTTAAAACTAGGCGTCAATATCGATCACGTGGCCACCATCCGTCAGGCGCGTGGCACCAAATACCCCAGCGTGGTGCAGGCTGCATTGCGTGCAGAACAATCCGGCGCTGACAGCATCACGCTACATTTGCGCGAGGATAGGCGCCACATGCAGGATGCGGATATTTTTGCCTTGCGGCCGTTACTGCAAACCAAAATGAACCTGGAATGTGCGGTGACCAGCGAGATGATTGATATCGCCATTCAGGTTAAACCACAGGATGTCTGCCTGGTGCCAGAGCGGCGTGAAGAACGCACGACGGAAGGCGGGCTGGATGTATTGACCCACTATGCCAAAGTCGAACACGCCGTTAAAAAACTGTCTGAGCAAGGTATCCGTGTCTCCTTGTTTATTGCACCCGATCTGGCGCAAATTGATGCCGCCGCCAAGATGGGCGCACCTGTGATTGAGTTGCATACCGGCACCTTTGCCGATGCGGAAACTGAAAAAGCGCAACTGGCCGAACTGGATAAAATTACCACCGCGCTAAACCATGCCAAAGCCGCCGGCTTGGTGGTGAATGCCGGGCATGGCCTGCATTATCACAATGTGCATCATATTGCGCGCTTGCCAGGCTTTGAAGAGCTGAATATCGGCCACGCGATTGTGGCGCATGCCTTGTTTGTGGGCTGGGACCATGCGGTCAGTGAAATGAAATCTCTGATGAAAGAGTTTGCGCCCAGATAATCGGATGGCACTGTAACTGAGGAGTGGCGATGATTTATGGGATAGGCACGGATATTGTCGAGGTCGAGCGGATTCAGTCTTCGCTTGAGCAGTTTGGTGACGCCTTTGCCAAGCGTATTCTGGCAGAGGTTGAGTGGCCGGATTATGAGGCCAGCCAGCTCAAAGCCCGCTTTCTGGCCAAACGGTTTGCGGCGAAAGAAGCCTTTGCCAAAGCCATCGGTACCGGCATTCGCGGTGAAGTCAGCTTCCATAACATCGCGGTGACGCATGATGCCTTGGGGCGTCCCTTGCTGCAATTATCTACCGCCTTGCAGGCTTTTCTCAAACAGCATCATATCCACCAGTCGCATATCAGCATCAGTGATGAGAAAAATCTTGCCCTGGCGTATGTGGTGCTGGAAACAAGCTAGGGGTAATGGATTTGGACTTGTCTGTCGATGTCGAGATGGCGCGCCGCTTTTCCGGCGTGCGCCGCTTGTATGGGGAGCCGGGCCTGGCGCGTTTGCAGCAAGCGCATGTCATGGTGATCGGCATCGGTGGCGTCGGCTCTTGGGCCGCCGAGGCACTGGCGCGCAATGCGGTGGGCAAGCTCACGCTGGTAGACCTGGATAATATTGCCGAATCGAACATGAATCGCCAGATTCATGCACTGTCAGGCAATCTGGGCAAGGCCAAGGTCACAGCCATGCAGGAGCGGATTGCCGAAATTAATCCCGTATGTGTCGTGAACGAGATTGAGGATTTTGTGACGCCGGACAATCTCGCGCAAATGCTGGCCGGGCAACCAGACCTGATTGTGGACTGCATGGATGATACCAAAGCCAAAATTGCGCTGGCTGCTTATTGCAAACAACACCGCTTGCCGCTGGTGATGGTCGGCAGCGCCGGGGGCAAGCTTGATGCGACGCGGTTGCGCCTGGCGGACCTCGCGCAT
This sequence comes from Methylophilus sp. VKM B-3414, assembly GCF_032248435.1. NCBI lineage: Bacteria > Pseudomonadati > Pseudomonadota > Betaproteobacteria > Nitrosomonadales > Methylophilaceae > Methylophilus > Methylophilus sp. VKM B-3414. The sequence goes on from NZ_JAVTLI010000008.1 coordinate 127,446, forward strand.
GTGCAGGGTGACCGCATGCTGTCAAAAGTGCGTAATCAATTGCGCCGTGACCATGGCTTTCCCAAAGCCTCGGATCACAAAAAATCAAGCAAGTTTGGCCTGATAGCCGTGTATTCAGATGAGCCCGTGGAACGCCCGCAGGAGGCTTGCGAGACGCCTCAAGCGGGCCTGACTGGCCTGCATTGTGCGGGCTATGGTTCCAGTATCTGCGTGACGGCGAGTGCGGGTTTTATTGCCGCGCAGCAGGCGATTCAACAGCTACTTTCTGCAGTAGCTTCCACTCTGCCAACTTAACTATTCGCCGCTGCGACAGCATGGCTGTCATCAATTGGGTTGAACATTGTCAGTGTGAGGGCGTCTACCAGATAGCAGGCATAAACATTGCATGCAATTCTTTATAGCCTGTGCGGGATAACTGCACTGGATTTCAGTGCGTCATCGCTCTTTTAATGACGGCTATCAATGTTACAGTGTGACATGGCCTAACAATATTCAACCTGAAGGTGATTGCCATGCAATTAGAGGTGTTCTTAGAAAAAGTCTCTGTAAATCACGGCCTGAATGTACTGGTCTCTCATTTGGCCCAGGCGGGCATTGAGATTGCGGCGCTGATCCGCCAAGGGGCGCTGCAGGGCGTGACCGAAAAAATGACCAGCACCAACGTGCAGGGCGAAACGCAGATGAAGCTGGATATCCGCAGTCACGAATTGGCGATTGCGCAATTGCGTGCCTCTGCGGTGGTGGCGGGCGTCCTGTCTGAAGAAGAAGATCATCCGGTGCTGTTTGAGACGCTGGATGCACCATTTTTGGTCAGTATGGATCCGCTGGATGGCTCTTCTAACCTGGCGATTAACGGCGTGGTCGGCAGTATTTTTTCGGTGCTGCCGAATATTGGGGTCTCTACCCTCGGTGAGCAGGCCTTTTTACAACCTGGCCAGGACCAGCGTGCCGCAGCCTATCTCATGTATGGGCCGGCAACGTTGATGGTGCTGACGCTGGGGCAAGGCACCCATGTGTTTACGCTGGATCATGACAGCAATACCTTTATGTTGACCCAGCAAACGGTACAAATCGCCGAGGAGACCTCGGAATTTGCCATCAATGCCAGTAACCAGCGCTACTGGGCGCCTGCCATGCAGCGTTACATCAACGAATGCCTGCAAGGCGCCGATGGTCCGCGCGGTCGCGACTTCAATATGCGCTGGTGCGCCAGTATGGTCATGGATGTGCACCGGATTTTAACCCGAGGCGGCGTGTTTCTTTATCCACACGACCGTAAGCAACCTGTCAGGGCCGGGCGGTTAAGATTACTTTATGAAGCAAGCCCGATGAGCTTGCTGGTAAGCCAGGCCGGGGGCGAGAGCATAGACGGCAAGCAGCCGATTCTGGCTATCCAGCCGGACAGTTGTCATCAACGCGTGCCGGTACTGTTAGGCGCCAAACAGGAAATACAGCGCTTGCGCGAGTATCATTGGCAAGGCAGTGATCATCCGCAAGCTACCGACTAAAGGAGTGTGACATATGGCATTAATTTCGCTCAGACAATTATTGGACCACGCGGCCGAACACAGTTATGGACTGCCCGCCTTCAATATCAACAATATGGAACAGATTCTCTCCATCATGAAGGCGGCAGATGAAGTGGATAGCCCGGTGATTTTGCAGGCCTCTGCCGGTGCGCGCGGTTATGCGGGCGAGTCTTTTCTGCGCAAAATGGTGGAAGCAGCGATTGAGCAGTATCCGCATATTCCGGTGTGTATGCACCAGGACCATGGCGCTTCGCCCAAGGTCTGCCAGATGGCGATCCGTAGTGGTTTTTCCAGCGTGATGATGGATGGTTCGCTCAAAGAGGACGGCAAAACGCCGGCCAGTTATGAATACAACGTCGAGATGACCCGCCGAGTGGTTGAGTTTGCGCATGCGGTGGGTGTCTCGGTGGAAGGCGAGCTCGGGGTGTTGGGTTCGCTTGAAACCGGCATGGCTGGCGAGGAAGATGGCGTCGGCGCCGAAGGCAAGCTGGACGAGTCACAGCTGCTGACGGACCCCGATGAAGCGGCTGCCTTTGTCTCGGCCACCAAGGTCGATGCGCTGGCGATTGCCATTGGGACCAGCCATGGCGCCTATAAATTTACACGGCCGCCTTCAGCCGAAACCTTGTCGATTAAACGCATTCGCGAGATTCACGCCAAAATCCCCAATACGCATCTGGTGATGCATGGTTCCTCCAGCGTGCCACAGTCTTTACTGGAGCAGATCCGGCAATATGGTGGCAATATCAAGGAAACCTATGGCGTGCCAGTGTCTCAAATTGTCGAGGGCATTAAAAACGGGGTGCGCAAGGTCAATATTGATACCGATATCCGTCTGGCAATGACTGCGGCGATCCGCGCACATATGGCCGAGCATCCTGAAGAGTTCGATCCGCGCAAATACTTCAAGGAAGCGATTACCGCGGCGCAGCATTTGTGCAAAGAGCGGTTTGAGGCTTTTGGCAGTGCCGGTCAGGCCAGCAAAATCAAGGTGATTTCACTGGAGAAAATGGCGGCTATTTATTAACCGCCGGTGACACCGGGTTGAACGCATTATCAACGCAAGCAACAAGGTCAGTAAAACGACAAGACAAGTAAAAACATAAGTTGAGCACATCAACAATCCGCACGAGGGGGCATGAATAAAGGAAACATCATGCGACAAAAATTAGTGGTTGGTAACTGGAAGCTACACGGTGGGTTGCTCGAAAACCAGGGCTTACTCAACCGTCTCAAGCAAGAACTGCACGATCTGCAGGGCATGGATGCGGCGGTCTGCCTGCCCTATGTCTACCTGTTTCAGGCGCAAGCCCTGTTGCAGGATTCGGCCATTGCCTGGGGCGCGCAAAATGTCAGCCAGTATACAGAGGGCGCATTTACCTCCTGTATTTCGGCCAAAATGGTCGCCGAGTTTGGGTGCAGCTACACCATTATCGGGCATTCCGAGCGCCGTGCGCTCAAGCTGGAAAGCAACCAGGTTGCCACCAAGCGCATGCTCAATGCCCTGCATGCCGGGCTGACGCCGATTTTTTGTGTGGGTGAAACCCTGGATGAGCGCGATGGCGATATGGCCGAATTGATTGTGCGTAACCAGATGCTGAATGTGGTGTATGGTCTGGATGACGAAGCATTTGCACTGGCCAAAAAATTCAATATGGTGATCGCCTATGAGCCCGTGTGGGCGATAGGCACCGGCGAGCACGCCAGCCCGGATCAGGCACAACGGATGCATGCGTTTATCCGCATGATGATTGCCGAGCGCGATCGCGAATTTGCCGACCAAATCCGCATTGTGTATGGCGGCAGCATGACCCCGCAAAATGCCCACAGCCTGTTGAGCATGCCCGATATTGATGGCGGCTTGCTCGGGCGCGCGGCGCTGATGGCGGAAGACTTTATCGAAATCTGCAAGATTGCCAGCCGTTGCTATCAGCAAAAAAAGGTATTTAAGGAACCATCGGACGCCATTCCAGTCTTTGAGGCATGATTTCAGACTTCAAAGGCAACAAGACACAGCTACCAAGCAAGCTTTGCCAGCAATGTGGCAAGCCCATGACATGGCGCAAGGCCTGGGCTAAAAATTGGGAAAAGGTCAAATATTGTTCTGAACGTTGTCGCCGCCAGCCTCGCACAACACCGTCATGAGGCATCTGGTGATTATTTTGGGTGACCAGCTCACGCTGGATAACCCGGCCCTGCTGGATTTTGATCCTGCGCAAGATCATATTGTGATGGCCGAGGTCAGGCAAGAATCTACCCATGTCTGGTCCCACCGTCAGCGCATTACCCTGTTTCTTTCTGCCATGCGGCATTTTGCCGAGTGCTTGCGTGCACAATCCTTTCCGCTGACCTATTTTGCGCTGGATGATCACACTTATCCCGATTTGCCAGCCGTTTGGCAAGCGATGGTGCAGCAGCATCGGCCTCTCGCCCTCAAAGTATGTGAGCCCGGTGACTGGCGCATCTGGCAGCAATTACAGGCCTTAGCTGAGCAATGTGCTACGCCGCTGCAGGTGCTGCAAGACACCCATTTTATGTGCAGCATCGACCAGTTCAAGCGCTGGGCGGATCACTATGGTGAAAAAAATACTTCTTTGCGCATGGAGTTTTTTTACCGCAGCATGCGTAAAAAATACCAGATTCTGATGGCGGGGGATGCGCCCGAGGGCGGCGACTGGAACTATGACCAGGACAATCGTCAGTCTTTGGGCAAGCTGGGGCCACAAGACCTGCGGCCACCACCTACTTTTGCACCTGATGCTGTGACCCAGGCCGTGATGACCCTGGTCAATCAGAGCTTTCATGATCATCCGGGAGCCTTGAATGACTTTCAATGGGCGGTCACCCGTGAGCAAGCACTCACCTTGCTGGCACATTTTGTTGCAGAAAAGCTGGCGCGGTTTGGCCCATATCAAGATGCGATGTGGCAAGCAGAGCCATACTTGTGGCATTCACTGCTGGCCTCGGCCTTAAACCTCAAATTGCTCAATCCGCGCGAAGTGATTGCCGCCGCTGAGCAGGCTTATCGGCAGGGGCAAGCGCCTTTGGCCAGTGTAGAGGGATTTATCCGGCAGATTTTGGGCTGGCGCGAGTTTATCCGTGGCGTATATTGGCTGGAAATGCCCGCGCTGGAAAAGGCCAATTATTTTAACCATCAAGGGGCGCTGCCCGCCTGGTTCTGGACGGGGCAAACTGGCATGCATTGTTTAGCGCAGTGCATCGGGCAAACTTTGCAGCATGGTTACGCGCATCATATTCAGCGTCTGATGGTGCTCGGCTTGTTTGCCACGCTGGCAGAATTGTCCCCGCAACAGGTTTCGGACTGGTTTTTGGCGGTGTATGTTGATGCAGTGGCGTGGGTGGAGTTACCCAATGTCGCGGGTATGGCCCTGTTTGCCAACGGCGGCCGCTTTACCAGCAAGCCGTATGTGGCCAGTGGTGCATACATCCAGCGCATGAGCAATTATTGCCAGCACTGCAAATATGACCCTAAACAAAAAACGGGGGCGCAGGCTTGCCCGTTCACCACCTTGTATTGGGCATTTTTAATCAAGCATGAGGCATTGTTTGCACGCAATCCGCGGACCAGTTTGATGGTGAAACATGTGGCAAAACTTTCCGCGGCAGAAAAGAGCGAGATCACCACGGCTGCCCGGTTGCGATTGCAACACGTCGCGCAGCTATAAGCGGCTGGTGTGAATTAAGAAAGATGTAATTTCATAAAACTGTCACAATTGAAAGCATTGCAGCCGATACAATATCCGCCATGAAAAATAACACGCCCGCCCTGCTAGACAGAGACCAAAGTATCCTCAGTTTTAATGCCAGAGTGTTGTCTCTGGCTCAGCGAGAGGACTATCCCTTGCTGGAGCGTTTACGCTTTTTGTGTATCGTCACCAATAACCTTGACGAGTTTTTCGAAGTCCGCATGCCTTTGCAGATGGAGGCATATCAGCAAGGCGTGACCAGTGGCCCGGTGACTGCGTCGACCTGCGAGCAAGTAGCGACCATGGCGCATGCGCTGGTGGCCCAGCAATACCAGCTGTTTAACGATGCGCTGATGCCGGCGCTGGCAAAAGAGCACGTACATCTGGTCTCGGGTGGGGTCAGGACCCCAGAGCAAACCACCTGGGTGTCTAATTACTTCAAGCGTGAAGTGTTGCCGTTCTTGATGCCAGTGTCGCTGGACCCTTCGCATCCTTTTCCGCAAGTGGCTAATAAATCGCTCAACTTTATTGTGCGCATTGCCGTCGATGGTGAAGAGAAAATCGCCATTGTGCGTGCGCCGCGTGTGGTTCCGCGCCTGGTGCAATTGCCACCGTCTATCAGCAAGGGTGAACAGTGCTTTGTCTCACTGACCAGCATCATCCGCGCCAATCTGGAAGTTTTATTCCAAGGCGCCAGCATCCTGCATTTTTCCCAGTTCCGCGTCACCCGTAACAGTGACCTTGAGGTGGATGAAGATGATGTGATCAACTTGCGCACAGCGTTACGTGAAGAGCTGGCGCATCGGCAGTATGGTGAAGCGGTGCGGCTTGAGGTGACACAAGAATGCGACGACACGCTGGCTGAGTTTTTACTCAAGCAATTTAACCTGCCGCCACTGGCGTTATACCGCGTGAATGGTCCGGTGAATCTGGGCCGCCTGATTCAGCTGCCAGACATGGCCAAAGGGGATCATCTCAAGTTTGTGCCATTCCAGCCACACTGGCCGCAGCACATCAAAAAGAATGTTTCGCTGCTGACGCAAATGCGCGAAAAAGATTTGCTGATTCACCAGCCTTACGAGAGTTTCGAAGTGGTGATCCAGCTACTGGAAGAAGCGGTCAAGGATGAGCATGTACTCGCCATTCGCATGACCATTTACCGGACTGGGGCGGATCCACGCATGTTGCGCTTGCTGCAAGAGGCGGTGCGCCGTGGCAAGGAAGTGCTGGTGGTGGTTGAACTCAAGGCGCGTTTTGACGAAGAAGCCAACATCAACTGGGCAGAAGCATTGGAGTCGGTGGGCGCGCAGGTGGTGTATGGCGTGGTCGGCCTCAAAACACACGCCAAGATGCTGTTGATTATGCGCCGTGAGGGCAAGGTAATACACCGCTACGGGCATCTTTCCACCGGTAACTACAACCCGAAAACCACGCGTTTGTATACCGACTGGAGTATGCTGACCGCGGATGCCAATCTGACCAAGGAAATGGAAGCCGTCTTCCGTCACTTGACCAGTGAGTTACCGATCCCGACCATGCGTCATCTGCTGGTGGCGCCGTTTACCCTGCAAAACAGCATGATCCGGCAGCTGGAAAAGGCGCAGCGCCTGGCCAGACTGGGCAAGCCCGCCAAGGTGATTGCCAAAATGAATGCGCTGACCGATGTCCCGCTGGTCAATGCACTCATGAAGGCCGCCAGTGCCGGCGTTGAGATTGATTTGATTGTGCGTGGGGCCTGCATCTTGCCGGTCGATGCGCCGTCGGTCAAAGGCCGCATCCGGGTCAGATCCATTGTCGGTCGCCTGCTCGAGCATTCACGTGTGTTTTACTTTGAGCTGGATGGTCAGGTTCAGATGTGGCTGTCGAGCGCAGACTGGATGAGCCGCAACATGATCCGCCGCGTGGAATTGGCCTGGCCAATCAAAGACCCCGCCATGCAGCAACGCATTTACCGCGAAAGTCTGCAGCTTTACCTGCAAGATAATCAGGATGCCTGGCAATTGAGTGAGAATGGGCAATATCAACAGGCCGCGCGGACTGATGCTGCCGAGCCCTTGTCTTGCCAGCACCTGTTACTGCGCCAGTATCATTCTTTATAAAAGTGTGTGATGCCCGTTAAAAACCTGATTTTATGGCGACATGCAGAAGCAGAGGTGCTCATGCATGGGGCCTCTGACCTCGAGCGGCCGCTGACCGCCAAGGGACACAAACAAGCCAAGCAAATGTCCGCCTGGCTCAAAAAATACTTGCCCAAACAAACGTATGTGCTGGTGAGTCCTGCCGTGCGTACGCGTGAAACCGTGGATTACTGGGGAGAGGACTGGCAGGAAGATACGCGTCTGGCGCCGGAAAGGCCGCTAGAGCCGCTACTGCAAATCCTGGCGCAAAGCCCGTTTGAATCGATGATGCTGGTCGGACACCAGCCCTGGATAGGTGAATTGGTCGCGCATGCCTTGGGCTTGCCAGAAGGACAGGTCAGTATCAAGAAGGGCGCAGTCTGGTGGCTGCGCTTGCCCAAATCGGGGCCACCCTACAAGTTATATAGCGTGCAAAGCCCCGAGCTGATCAAGTAAGCGCGTAGTGGCCTGTCGCCACTGTATGCGCCGCGTGTGAACTAACTTATTTCTTTGGTCTGCCGGTTTTAATCACTGGAATGCTGGCCAGTGTCGCTTTCAATGCTGCATCATCCATGGCAGACAGCAGTTTCAGGCCAGCGCGTAACAATTCGCTTTTCTTGACGGGTTTATCCAGCGCTTCAAGGCGTTTTTTCAAAGTCGCGATTTGTGCGTACTCTTCTTTGGGCATGGTAAAGCTGTCACGTTCCATTTTTACCTTGTTGGTTTTTGGTTTGTCCTTGTCGGCCTTGTCTTTTTCAGGTGCCGTGGCGACTTTGTTCACGACCTTGATCGCTGGTGTGCCGCTCGCTTTTTTAGGCGCTGCAGCCGTTTTTAATACCGGTTTGGCTGCTGGCTTGGCTGCTACGGGTGCCACTGGCTTTGCAGCCGTTTTATTGGCAACAGGCGCTTTGGCGGTGGCAGCCGGTTTCGCTGGCGTCGTGGCCGGTTTGTTCTGGATCAAGGGTTTGTTATTTGGTTTGCTGGCCATGAGATTCTCCTGGTTGGGTTCAGTAAAAACAGTTTATACTGTTTTTGTTCAAAATCAATTGTCATAAAAATTTCATATTGATATGGTGTGATATCAGCTGGTTTTCATGACAAAATTCAACACCTTGAAACGGGGAGCGAAGCATGCGCAGGGTATTGGTGGCAAATACCAAAGGCGGCAGCGGTAAAACCACTTTAGCCACGAATCTTGCTGGCTATCTGGCGCAGCTGGGGCATAAGATTGTGCTCGAAGACATAGACCGGCAGCAATCAACCACAGATTGGCTTGCGCGTCGGCCCGCACATGTCGCCACTGTTTACAATGCCGATGATCTTGGCAAGTCCGCCCTGCAAAAGGCCGACTGGGTAATTATCGATTCCCCGGGTGGTTTGCGGGACAAAAAAATTTCTGATGCAGTGACTGAAGCCGACCTGGTACTGGTACCCGTGGCGCCTTCTGCATTTGATATCGGGGCGACGCAAGACTTTTTGCAATTGCTGGCAGAAGAAAAAGCCGTCCGTAAACATAAAACATTTGTGGGTCTGGTTGGCATGCGGGTGATGCCGCGTACGCGTTCCGCGGAGCGTCTGTTGACCTTTATGGATGAGTCAGGCTTTTCTGTGCTGTCCATGCTGCGTTCTTCGCAGATTTACGTCACTGCCGCCGAAGAAGGCCTCAGTATTTTTGAATTGTCGAATACCTTGAAAGAGGTCGACATTGCACAGTGGAATCCGGTCACCGACTGGATTCTGCAAAACAGCTAAATCCGGTCTGTTTAAACAGCCGGATAGTAGACAATCAAAGGGAGTCCTATGAAAGACAAGGTCAATCCAGTGTATCTGGATAAAGTCAAACAATTACCTGCCGATGAGGCTGAGCGTATTCTGTCCCGCATGGGAGGTAAATTACCCAAACGCTTCATCAAGGAAAAGCTGAGCCAGGAAGAAGCCCTGGCCTTGCAGCTTGAAATTGAAGACGAGCAATTGCAAGAGTGGCGCGAAAAAATGGCCAAGCTCAAAGAAGAAGACGAGAAAAAAGAGAAAAAGAAAAAAGATTAAGTTTTGATCAAAAAAACGGGCCTGGCGCCCGTTTTTTTACGTGTGTCGAATCTCTAATTGCCAGCCCAGTTTTTGCCACAGCAGGCACTCTTCCTCCAGCAGGTAATGCGTCTGCGGATGCTGGTTTGCCCATTGCGTGGACAGCGCCAGAATAAACTGCTGTTTATGGCGTTCCAGCTGCAGGTGCTTGAGCGAGGGCATGCGGCGGGAATGGCAAAAGATTACGGCCAGACGCAATGCCATGAGCTGGCAAACCAAATCCTGATTATCAAAGTCTGCATCCAGTTTGCGTAACTTGCCTTGATGGCCGAGCACCAGCAGGCTGATGGTATGCAGTTCACTTTGCGCAAAGCCCATCAATTCGGTGTTATCCAGAATATAGGCGCCGTGTTTGTTGCAATCGGTATGTGAAATCGCCCAGCCAATTTCATGGCACAGCGCCGCCCAATGCAGCAGTGGCTTCTGCGTATCACAGGCCAGCATGGCGTCGTAAAAATACAGCGCCATTTTGCTGACGTTGTTGGCATGTTCCATTTCGACACCAAATTGCTTGCACAATCTGGCAATCGACGCAGTACGCAAATCTTCGGTGACATCTTCCGGGTTTAGCATGTCATAAAGCACGCCATGCCTTAACGCGCCGTTAGCCACCATCAGCGTGTCAATTTTCAAGGTATCAAATACTGCGGTCAGTACGGCCAGGCCACCGCCAATCACTGCACGCCGGTCATCCTTGAGGCCTTCCATGTTCAGCCGGTCTGGAGATTTGGCTTTGATCAGTGTCTGCTTTAGCCACTCCAGCTGCGCGCGTTCAATGCGGTCAGCCGCGAAGCCTGCGCCTGCCAACACATCGGCGACCGCGCCCACCGTGCCCGAGGCACCATAGGCCACTTCTGCTTTTCCGACATAGCGGTTGGCAATCATGTCGATAATCGACTCGGCGGCAATTTCGGCGCGTTCAAAATTACGTTCGCTAAACTGGCCATCGGCAAAATATTTTTGTGACCAGCCCACCGAGCCCAGGCGCAAGGATTCCGTTACCGTGGCGCGGAAGTGTTGACCCAAAATAAACTCGGTAGAGCGTCCGCCAATATCCACCACCAGACGCTTTTCGTCCGATTGCGGCAACATGCGGCTGACGCCCTGATAAATCAGCCTGGCCTCTTCGACGCCAGAAATAATCTCAATGGGATAGCCCAGGACTTTTTGTGCCTGGCGGATAAAATCTTCGCTATTGGTAGCTTCACGCAGGGTTTGCGTCGCGACAGCGCGCACATGTTCTACCGGGAAATCTTTCAGACGCTCGCCAAAGCGGGCCAGGCATTTCAGGCCGCGCTCAAACGCCTGCGGTTTCAGATTTCGGTCTTCGTCCAGGTCCCCGCCCTGGCGGACCGCCTCTTTCAAATAATCCACGCGCAGAATCTGGCCATCGACCACGCGCCCGATCTCGAGACGAAAACTGTTGGAGCCCAAATCTACAGCGGCGAGCTGGGTGTCATGATTAATATTTAGCATGCGTTAATACGGAGGTGATTACTTAAGATAGCGTTGTATGGCCTGTGGGTACTCTGGGAAATAGCGCTCAATCACGCTTAAATCAAAGCTTCTCAAAATGCTGGTGTTCGATTCCCGGTCAAGCAAAAACTGAAACGAGGCACTGACCAGTTCTGCCACCGTTTGGCTGGCATCAAGCAATGGTTGGGCATAATCTGGCTTGACATTCACTTGATGTGAGGTGGTTTGTGTCCCATGCACCGTGACAGAAAATGAATTGGGACTGGTCTCAGTCACCTCAATTGTTGCCATCATTGCCTCCCCAGACACATCGTTCAAACAGTATAAATTGTTATGTTGGCAGAGGCCAGTGAAAGTAATATGAAAAAATCAGCGATGACCAGCGCGCTGGCGTGCGCCTTTCGCAAAGGCGAGCAAATACAAGGCTCTGCCCAGTCATGACGGTGGTTCGCATTCTAAAAAAATAAAAATTTAATCGCGATCCTGGGTGTTTTTGTATTTTTTCTGCTGGACTCCATCTCGTCCATGCCATAGCACTTAGATAAACGGGGTGGGCGGCACTGATTAAGGGCGGCCAGCGGCAATGCATACTCACCGCCTGCCATGCTTGGGAGCACTTTAATCTTGCAGGCAAGCGGCGGAGACGCTCGCCTTTGCTTATTTCAACAAGATGATACGGTTGATCTGCCCCAATCGATACGCAGTCTTGCTCAATTTGCCCCCTTTCAGTGCAAGGGGCCGAATCGGGCAGGGCGGGATACGCCGTCCATCTTCTAGCAAGGTGTCGTCCTCTGCCGTAGATTGCCAGACACCGCCATTGACGGGCCGGAATTGCCAGCGGATATACCCAACTTTGGCACCGAGGTACAACATTTCGTCACGGTCTGGGGCATCGCTGACCAGCAGTTCGTCTTCCAGCACTTCATCATATTTACCAAACGCCTGTTTGCAGGCCAGCGCTTCCTGCTCGCTGGCGCCGACCCAGGTGCAAGCGCGGTGCTCTTCACGTTGCACGTCCCAGGCGCCCAGTTGCCAGGCCGCGTCCAGCACGGCTTCATCGACCACTTCCGGTTGCCGCCAGCGGTCATTGATTTGCAAGGCCGAGCCAGGCACTGGCTGCAGCGTCGGTTTAAGCATGGGCAGGGCGGGCGTCGGCTGTTTGCGAAAGCCATGCCAATGCAACATGAGCAACACCGGGGTATCTGCCCGCGGGACGGCGGTCAAGGTGACTGCATATAGCGGCAGTTTCATGACCTGCATTTGCTCGATTAACGTGTGAAAGAGATTCATACACTACGCTCCTTACCTGACATCAGAACAAAGAATGCTGCGTTAAAAAATAACTAGCAAAAACTATGCAAATAAATCGGTTTTAATTGGCTGAACAACGCCTTGTTTATTGGCCTCAACGCCGCAATCCGGTTGCCAGTCATGGTTTTAAATGATGGTTTGTCATAGATCCCCGCCTGTTTCACAATCTCCCCTCTTGAAAAACGGTTTTTGCTTCCCCATCTAGGGTTAAATTTTGTGTTTAACCCTGTTTTTTGGAGGATCTGTCATGACAACTGCGACAGCAGAATCGCAATCCAAGCAGACCATGGGCTTTCAGGCCGAGGTCAAACAATTACTGCAATTGATGATTCATTCGCTCTACAGCAATAAAGAAATTGTCTTGCGCGAATTGATTTCCAACGCTTCTGACGCGGCTGACAAGTTGCGTTTTGAAGCCATCTCAAATGCTGCTTTGTATGAAAATGACAGCGAGTTAAATATTCGAGTTTCATTTGATAAAGCTGCCCGCACGCTGACCATTTCTGATAATGGTATCGGCATGCGCCGTGAAGAAGTGATCAACAACATTGGTACCATTGCCAAATCTGGCACCAAGGAATTCTTCCAGAACCTGACCGGTGACCAGGCCAAAGATGCCAACCTGATTGGCCAGTTTGGTGTGGGTTTTTACTCCAGTTTTATCATTGCCGATAAAGTCACCCTGATTACCCGCCGCGCAGGCGAGACTGAAGCCGTGAAGTGGGAGTCGCACGGTGAAGGCGATTTCACCATTGAAGCGACTGAAAAAGCCGGTCGCGGCACCGATGTAATTTTGCATCTGCGCGAAGGCGAAGACGAATTCTTGAACGACTGGAAACTGAAAACCATCGTCCGCAAATACTCTGACCACATCACCCTGCCGATTGTGATGAAAAAATCAGAATGGAAAGACGGCGAACAAGTCCCCACCGATGAGGACGAAACCGTTAACAAAGCTTCTGCCTTGTGGGCACGCAGCAAAAACGACATTAGTGAAGAAGAGTACAACGAGTTTTATAAACACGTTTCGCACGACTTTGAAAATCCGCTCGCCTATACCCACAGCCGCGTAGAAGGCAAGCAAGAATACATCTCGCTGCTCTACGTGCCAGCCAAAGCACCGTTTGATTTATACGACCGCGATCGCCGCCAGGGCATCAAGCTCTATGTGAAGCGCGTGTTTATCATGGAAGACGCCGAAAAACTCATGCCGCAATACCTGCGTTTTGTGCGTGGCGTGATTGACTCAGCCGACCTGCCACTCAACGTCTCGCGCGAGATTCTGCAAGACAGCCGCGATGTTGAGGCAATTAAAAACGGCTCCGTGAAAAAAGTGCTGGGCCTGCTCGAAGACCTGGCTGAAAACAAACCCGAAGACTACGCCAAGTTCTGGGGACAGTTTGGCCGCGTGCTTAAAGAAGGCCCCGGCGAAGACTTTGCCAACAAAGACAAAATTGCCAGCCTGTTGCGTTTTGCCTCTACGCACACTGACAGCGAAACCCAAAATGTCTCGCTCAAGGCCTACATCGAACGCATGAAGCCCGAGCAAGAAGCGATTTACTACATCACAGCCGATACGTTTGCTGCGGCGAAAAACTCACCACACCTGGAAATCTTCCGCAAAAAAGACATTGAAGTGTTACTGATGTCCGACAAGGTGGATGAATGGTTGCTGGGCAGCCTGACTGAGTTTGAAGGCAAAAAACTGCAATCCATCGCCAAAGGTGATTTGGACTTAGGCAAGCTGGAAGACGAAGCCGACAAAGAAGCGCAAAAACAGGTTGAAGAACAAGCCAAAGATCTGGTCGAGCGTATTAAAACCGCGCTGGGCGAGAGCGTGAAAGAAGTGAAAGTGACGCATCGCCTGACTGATTCCCCCGCTTGTTTGGTGGCTGGCGAGCATGACTTGTCCGGCAACCTGGCACGTATCCTCAAAGCGGCTGGTCAAAAAGCACCTGACAGCAAACCGATTTTAGAGATTAACCCGACCCACCGTTTGGTTGAAAAACTGAAAGCTGAAAGCGACGATGCCAAGTTTGCCGATTATGCGCATGTGCTGTTTGATCAAGCGTTGCTGGCGGAAGGTGGGCAATTGGAAGATCCTGCTAGCTTTGTGAAGCGGATGAATAGTTTGATTTTGTAGTTGTTTTGATTGTTAGTAAATGAGAAAGCCACCTGCGTCAGGTGGCTTTTTTATTTTGTATGTCAAAACGAGTATCTAATCTTCGTCATACCCGCGAAAGCGGGTATCCATTGTCTTTCCGTTAGCATTTAAAACAATAAACTTTTTCCCATGGCATGAAAAAATATTTTTTGCTGGTTTTTTTAACACTTATGGCATTATTTCAACCATGTAAACAAGTCGGAATCGATTGATGATTTTGCTGATTAAATCACGCCCTCTATTTTTATTTAGGTATATGGTTTGATTAATAAAATGAAAAAAGTAACGCTCTCTTACGCGCTCTAATTAGGACTGCTACTTAATAGTTGTGCAACAAGGAACAATTTATGACAATTTGGCATAACAGCAAAATGTCCACTCTCTACTATTCCGATGAACCATCCTCGGAAGACTACCCTTGTATCGTTGAAATTAATGAAAACAAGATTAGCGTCAAATATGACGATGAAGAGTTAGTTGAGTATCAAGGCAAAAACCATGGGAATGGTCACTTTGAGTTGTCAGCTCCAGAAATTGGAGGTAAAGCATCACTCCATATGTTCCCTAATTCACTTATATTAGAAGGTTATTGGATTGAAGATAGCTATAGAGGTATGTGGAGAATTCTGCTTGCCTAAACCATCATTCAAGCGCGACACGCTGAAACGCGCCCTTAACTTCAAACGTTATTATGCTCTGTGGAAGCCAGCCCCTTGAAAATACTAACGATGTGCATGGAGTGCCAAAAAGAGTTGGGTCATCCATCTTTCGAGCCGATAGTTGCTGACTATTATGAAGAAGCTCTAGCTTATATAGAATGTTCAAAAGGTCACAAATCAGCAATTCTACTTCAAAGTCAAAAATTTGAAGTATTACTTGAGTCCGCAGCGAATGCTCTAATTGAAGGCTATACGCTCGAAGCTGCATCAAGTCTTTCATCTGCCTACGAGCGTTTTTTCGAGTTCGCGATAAATGTATTTTGCAAGAAAAGCAATACCTCTAAAGAGGCTTTAGAGGAAACATTTAAGCAAGTTTCAAAACAATCAGAGCGTCAGGTTGGCGGCTTTTTATTCCTCCACCTTCTAACGTTCGGAACTCACTACACGCTTAACAAAAAAATCCCAGAGCTCAGAAATAGAGTCATACATCAAGGTTATATACCGACGCCTGATGAAGTAGTCAGCCTTGGCGAGCTTATATATAGCGAAATATTCACGATTACAGCCCTAATAAAATCCAGCCTTTCAAATGAAATGCAGCAAGTTATAATGGATACATTACAAAGGCGAAACGAAAAAATACCCCAAGACATACCACGCGCAACTACAACAGGCACAATGTTCTTCTCCTTGGCCATGGCAGAGCAAAAAAGCAGCTTCCAAGAGGCTCTTGTTAGCTACAAAGAGGCACGGGAAACAGTTAATGGATCGGTGCCTTTCTTACGTTCTTTAAGTAAATTAGTTGCGCTCTTCTCCAAACCTAATAATCCCGTATAACAATGCGCTCAAATCATTCGCTTCGCTCACTGGTACCGGCTAAAGCCAAGTAGTAGAGTTGGGTGGGCAACTTGTTGCCCGCGCGATGAAGTCACTGAAGCTCGTATTTCGTTACCTGACAGAGAGTCTTTGTGATTTAAGTGATGGTGTTTATTGGCACAGCTGAATTCTTTTGTTGGATTGTTACGCGTGGGAAGAAATTGCCCACCCTATCGGACTATCTAGAGAGCTTCGCTAGACTTAACATGCTTGTAATGTGCAGTCAGTAGGATGATTGAAAAAAATTATCAGGGAATCTCTAGTGAAGAGACATATACTATTTTTTGTGGTGATGCTGACCACGTTCAACATGTCGACGCAAGCGCAAGCTGGTACCCTTTGCGTTTCTGGATACGTTTGTGATGATCGCCCATTAGCACCAGCATTACCTATTCAGCCACCTCTGAACACACCAATAGTGTTTCAGCCATCCCCCATCGTGCTAGTGCCATTTCAGGACTCAACTGGCTGGAATTATGGGTTTGCAGCACCGCTTGAGGCTAAAACGGTTGTCATGCCTTACTTCACTGATAGCAGCATTTTCTCGGTGAGGATGCCAGATGGCTGGACTTATACTGTAGACAAACAAGGCGCTGATAGCAGAACTACGGTGATTTGGCAGAGTGTCTCCGCCTCCTCAACGACTCTTGGATATTTCTCCTTTAGGTCGAGCTACTCACCAGCTGAGGCGATTTATCAATTCAATTTTGAAAACGGATCGACGCGGAACTACCAGTTATTTATTCCGTTCTCGCCCTTAGCTAAAGCGTCCGGCTACACAAGTTTTTCAGCCTCAGTGCCTGAGCCGTCTTCAATCTACATGTCAGCATTTGGTTTCTTTATGTGTATTGTTGCCACACGACGTCGCAAAAATGGTTAACTGAGTGTTCAAGAGCCAAGCAAGGGGTAAGAAGCTTCCCGCCCAAGATCGCTTGATCAAATTGTCAGCTATAAAAACCCGCGCCGCGGGCTTTTATATTTTTAAGTTATAAATATATTTTTATATATTATTTATTGGAATTTTAATCGCTTGATATATTGCAATCCAACAAGGTTATTGAAGGATTGAGATGTATCAGTGGTCAAAAATTATTCCGGTAGCCATCGCTTTTTCGTTTGGTAATGCGTGGGCGACCGATGGTTATTTTTCGCATGGCTATAGTGTTCGCTCTCAAGGCGTGGGTGGTGTGGGCATCGCATTGCCACAAGATGCGCTGGCGGCGGCAGCCAACCCGGCGGGCATGGGTAAAGTGGGGAGCCGTGTGGATGCGGGCGTGACTTGGTTTAGGCCTGTGCGTGAATCGGAGATTGAAGGCAGTGGTGCGCCAGGAGCCAATGGGACTTACAAAGGCAATGATAGCCAGAATTTTTTTATTCCAGAGTTTGGCTACAACACGCAATACTCTGAGGACGTCACGCTGGGCGTGAGTGTTTACGGTAATGGCGGCATGAATACCGATTACAAAAAAGGTATTCCGCTGTTTAACAGTAATGGTCGACGCACGGGGGTGGATTTGGCGCAGGTGTTTGTGGCGCCGACCGTCACCTGGAAGGTGCAGGAGCATCACACCCTAGGAGTTTCCCTGAATCTGGCTTATCAGCGGTTTGAAGCCAAGGGACTGCAAAACTTTAGCAATGCCAGTAGTTCAGCTGCTAACCTGACCAACAATGGTCATGATGATTCTTATGGGGCGGGTGTGCATATTGGCTGGTTGGGCGAAATCACAGATGCCGTGACGCTGGGGGCCACTTATCAGAGCCGTACTTATATGAGCCGGTTTGACAAGTACAAGGGCTTGTTTGCCGAGCAGGGGGATTTTGATATCCCCTCCACCTATGGTGTAGGTGTGGCGGTCAAAGTAACGCCGGCATTGACGCTGGCCGCGGATTTTCAGCGTATCAATTACAGTGAGGTCGATGCGGTGGGTAACGCCTCTTTATCTAACTTGAGCAATGGCTTGGGTAACGATAATGGCGCCGGGTTTAACTGGCAGGATGCCAAGGTGTATAAGATCGGTGCGTTGTATCAATATAGCCCGGCGTTGATTTTACGTGCAGGCTATAACCATGTGGACCAGCCGATTAGAGCGGGCGATACGCTGTTTAATATCTTGGCGCCGGGCGTGGTGAAAGATCATGTGTCGATTGGCGCGACTTGGGTGTTGAGTCCTGCGTCGGAAGTGTCGTTTGCTTATACACATGCCTTTGAAAATACGGTACGCGGTCAAAATTCGATCCCCGCTGGATTTGGTGGAGGGGATGCCAATGTGCGTATGTATCAGGATGCACTAGGCGTTGCTTATACCTGGAAACTTTAGGTTTCGTGCTTCTCTCTGCCGGGGTCGGCAGTATAATTCAAAGCCACAATGAGAATTTTGTGGCTTTTTTTATGTCTGACACATTCTTGCTGTAGGCTTGCTTTTTGCTTTTGCTAACTGAAAGCAATTCAATGAATCAAACTCAAGGGGAAGATGCATGACTGCCAATGTGAAAAAAACACCTAAATCCAAGACACCCGTAGAAGCTGCGCAACCGGTTGAAGAGTTTTTGCTGGAGCAATTGCCTATCCCCCAGGCGTTGCGTAACCACCTGACTTTTTCTATTGGTAAATCAAACTCTTGGGCCACGGCACGTGACTGGTATCAAACCGCCGCTTTTACCGTGCGCGACCACTTGATGAGCCGCTGGGTGAATACACGTGATGCTTATCGAGACGCCAATACCAAGCGCGTTTATTATTTATCTCTGGAGTTTTTGATTGGCCGCATGCTGTCAAATGCCGCACTGAATTTGGGCATTGCACCCGATCTAAGCGGAGGCTTGCAGGAGATTGGCCAAAAGCTGGAAGGCGTGGCCGAGATGGAGCCCGATGCGGCGTTGGGTAATGGCGGCCTGGGCCGCTTGGCTGCCTGTTTTGTCGACTCGATGGCGACCATGGATATTCCGGCTACCGGCTATGGCATCCGTTACGACTACGGCATGTTTAGGCAAACCATCGAGAAAGGCCAGCAAAAAGAAAATCCTGATAACTGGTTGCGGTATCAGAATATCTGGGAGATTCAGCGCCCCGAGCATACTTGCGAGGTGAAGTTTTATGGCCGCGTGTTGCATGTACACACCGAACGTGGCGTGGAACATCACTGGGTCGATCATGAATCGGTGGTCGCCATGCCTTATGACGTACCTGTGCCTGGCTATGGCACGCAGACTGTGAATAATCTACGCTTATGGTCTGCCAAGGCTACCAATGAGTTTGACTTGAAATCGTTTAACGAAGGTAACTACGAAAAATCGGTAGAAGGCCGTCACGGTGCCGAAACCATCTCGCAAGTGCTCTATCCAAATGACACCTCCGAGTCGGGCAAGGTGTTGCGCCTCAAGCAGCAATACTTCTTTGTTTCCGCCTCTACACAGGATATTTTGCATCGCTTTACCAATTACAACTCGGATTGGAACACCTTGCCTGACAAGGTCTCCATTCAGTTGAATGATACCCACCCAGCGATTGCCGTGGCCGAAATGATGCATCAATTGGTCGATCATTATCACTTGCCTTGGGACCGTGCCTGGACGCTGGTCACCAAGATGTTTGCCTACACCAACCACACCTTGATGCCAGAAGCCCTGGAAACATGGTCGGTGGACATGTTCGGACAATTGTTGCCTCGTCATCTCGAGATTATTTATGAGATCAATCACCAGTTCCTGCAAATGGTGAATCAGCACTTCCCGGGCGATACCGGCTTGTTGCAGCGTGTGTCCATTATTGACGAAACTCACGGCCGACGTGTGCGCATGGCGCATCTGGCGATTGTCGGTAGCCATACCGTGAACGGCGTGGCCGAGCTGCACAGCGAGTTGTTGAAAACCACGCTGTTTGCTGACTTCAACAAAATTTATCCTGGCAAGTTCACCAATGTGACCAATGGCATCACGCCACGCCGCTGGTTGAATCAGGCCAACCCGTTGCTGACAGAGTTGTTGACCAAGCATATCGGCACCGGCTTTCAGAAAGACCTGAGCCTGATCAAGCAGATTGAGCCGTTTGCCGAGAATGCGGCGTTCAGAAAAGCGTTCCGCGAAGTGAAAAAAGCCAATAAGCAGCGCCTGGCCGACAAGATTTTGCAGAAGACGGGTATTGCGGTCAGCGCGGATGCCTTGTTTGACGTGCAAATCAAGCGTATTCATGAGTACAAGCGCCAGTTGCTCAATGTGCTGCATGTAATCACGCTGTATAACCGGATTCGTAGCGGTCATGCCAGCCATCACACGCCGCGTGTGATCATTTTTGCGGGCAAGGCAGCACCGGGCTACTGGTTGGCCAAGCAGATCATCCGCCTGATCAACGATGTAGCGGTGATGATCAATAACGACCCGGCGGTCAAAGACCAGTTAAAAGTGGTGTTTTATCCTAACTACGAGGTGAGTGCAGCAGAAATCCTGTTCCCAGGCGCCGACTTATCCGAGCAGATTTCGACCGCAGGTACCGAGGCCAGTGGCACCGGCAATATGAAGATGGCGCTCAATGGGGCCTTGACCATAGGCACGCTGGATGGCGCCAATGTTGAAATCGAGGAAGAGGTCGGCGGTGAAAATATCTTTATTTTTGGCCTGACCACACCAGAAGTGGCGCAGCTGAAAGCCAGCGGCTACAACCCGTGGGATTATTACCACGGCAATGCCGAACTCAAGCAGGTAATCGATATGATCGCCAATGGCTATTTCTCGGTAGAGGAGCCATCACGCTACCAGGCCATTATTGATACCCTGTTGCACAAAGGCGATCAATACTTGTTACTGGCCGATTATGCCGCGTATGTTACCGCGCAGGAGAAAGTGGCTGCCCTGTATCAAGATCAGGAAGCCTGGTCGCGTATGGCGATTTTGAATGTGGCGCGGATGGCTAAATTCTCAAGCGACCGCACCATCGGTGAATATGCTGAACGTATCTGGAATGTGAAACCGTTCAAAGCGTAAGCGCCCGGCTTTTGCGCAAGCCCACACAAAGCAAGTCCGCTGGACTTGCTTTGTGTTTTCTGGGTACACTGCGCTCAACTTGATGAAAGAACGAACAGCATGAAAATGAAAGCCAAGGTGATATTGACTGCACTGCTCATGAGCAATGCAATCGGGATGCAGGCGCAGGCATTGGACCTGAAGGCGCTGGGCGACATGGTAGAAAAAGAGGTAAACAGTGCTGCCAGTGGCCGTAGCGAGAACGGGGCGGTGAGCCAGCTCAGCGAAAAGGAAACCAGTGATGGCTTGAAACTGGCGCTGAGTCAGGGCGCCAGCAAAGCGGTGAGCATGCTGGGGGCGACGGATGGCTTTATGGGTAACCAGGAGGTCAAAATTCCGTTGCCGGATTCATTAAAGAAAATCGAAAAAGGCATGCGCATGATAGGCATGGGCAGTCAGGCCGATGATTTGGTGCTGAAAATGAATCGTGCCGCAGAACAAGCCGTGCCAGAGGCAAAGGCCTTGTTGCTAAATTCGGTCAAGCAAATGTCGCTGACTGATGCCAAGGGGATTTTGACGGGTCCGCAAGATGCTGCCACGCAATATTTCAAGAAAACCACCGCGACTGACATGGCGGCCAAGTTTTTGCCCATCGTGCAAAAAGCCACGGCTAACGTGAAGCTGGCAGATACTTATAACAAGTATGCTGAAATGGGCAGCCAGTTTGGCCTGATCAAAAAAGAAGATGCCAATATCAACCAGTATGTGACACAAAAGGCACTGGACGGCGTCTACCTGATGATTGCCAAAGAAGAAGCTGCGATCCGTCAGGATCCGGTGGGTCAAGCCAGCAATCTGCTGAAAAAGGTCTTTGGCGCGGTCGCGCAATAACTCTGTTTGGTCCGGCCTAGCGGTTACGGGGCCGGGCTGACACAATTTGTTCATCTTGGCTTAATCAAGTCGTCATGATCTGCATCTATCCTGCGTATTAGTCGCAGGTGATGCATATGATCAGAGAAACTCATTCAACTCAAACATTCGTGGTTTGGCGTTTGCTGGATGGCAAACCAGGACATCAGCATCAGTCGCAAGGACTGGTTCAGGCCTTGCAGGCCAGATTAGCGCTACAGGTCTTTGATCTCCAGATCAAGGACGCGGGTCACGGCTGGTTGTCGTGGTTGCTGGGGCAATGGCCGGCAGGCGAGGGCTTGCCTGCACCGGATCTGATTATCGGCGCCGGTCATGCGACCCATGCCCATATGCTGGCTGCCAAACGTGCGTATGGCGGCAAAACTGTTTGCATGATGCAGCCTAGCCTGCCAGCCGAATTGTTTGATGTGTGTCTGATCCCCGAGCATGACCAATATCGCGGATTTGCCAGCTTTATTGAGACCCGTGGAGTGATCAACCATATCCAGCCTGCCAGCAAAGTGCAGCAAACCGAGCAGGTCCTGATCATGGTCGGCGGGCCCAGCAAACATTTTGAATGGGATGAGCTGGGCGTGGTGGCGCAAGTCTACGACCTGGTACGCAAGCATCCTGATCAGCATTACGTATTGACCACCTCCAGACGCACGCCGACCAGTTTTATTTCAGCCATGCAGCGTGTTCGCCTTGCCAATCTCGAAATTGTGGCGATCACAGACACCGGGCCAGGCTGGTTGCCCGCCAAGCTGGCAACGGTTTCTGCGGCCTGGGTGACCGAGGATTCTGTTTCCATGGTGTATGAGGCGCTGACAGCACAGGTTGCCGTCGGCATCATTAATCTGACCGCCAAACGTGCCAGCCGGGTCAGTCGCGGCATCGAAAAACTCATAGACCGCCAACTGGTCACGCGTTATGACCCTTATGGCTTGTATCGCCAATTTATGCGTCCGGTGCTGGGGTTTAATGAAGCCAGCCGTTGCTGCGACTTGTTACTGGCCCATTTCAACCGTCCTGCATCCAGCCGTCTGGTCTCACGATTAATCTAGTTGTTGAAGTCTGCTTTTGCGAAAACTCACGGTTTTACAAGTGCTGCCTGCCTTGCAATCTGGCGGTGTGGAGCGCGGCACCCTGGAGGTGGCTGCAGCACTGGTGGCACAAGGGCACCGCTCGCTGGTGATGTCCGCGGGCGGGCGCATGGTGGCCGAGCTTGAGGCGGCTGGCAGTACGCACTTGACCTGTCCGGTCGGACGTAAGTCATTACTGACCTTGTTATGGATTCCCAAATTACAACGCATTTGGCGGCAAATGCAGGTGGATATTGTCCATGTCCGTTCGCGCTTTCCAGCCTGGGTGGTGTATTGGGCCTGGAAAACCATGCCACGTGCACAGCGTCCGCGCTTGGTGACGACAGTGCATGGGTATTATCGGCCTGGCCGGTATAGCCGGATCATGACCGCGGGCGAGCAAGTGATTGTGATCTCAAAAACCATACAAGCCTATGCGCAAACGCACTACCAGCTTGAAAACCATAAGATGACGCTGATCTACCGCGGGGTGGATACCACTCAGTACTTCCCGGGCTACCAGCCAGAGGCGGACTGGAAGCAGCAATGGTTTGCCCAATATCCGCAGACCCAGGGCAAACGCCTGCTATTACTCCCGGCCAGAATTTCGCGCTGGAAAGGCGCGGAGGATTTTGTCGAGCTGGTGGGGGTGGTTTGTCGTCAACATAAAGATATTCATGCTTTGCTGGTGGGGGAGGTCGATACTGGCAAGCAGGCATTCGCAGCGACTTTGCAACATCAGATTGCGCTGGCCGGCCTGAGCGATTGCGTGACGATGACCGGTTATCGCAAAGACGTGAAAAATATCATGGCGATTTCCGAGATCGTCTATTCGCTGTCTTTAGCGCCTGAGGCGTTTGGACGGACCACGCTGGAGGCATTGAGTCTGGGTGTGCCGGTGATTGCGTATGATCATGGTGGCGTGGCGGAGCAAATGGCTGCCTTATTACCGGAGGGGGCTGTGCAAGTGGGCAATATTGCTGAAGCGGCGATTCTGACCCTGAACTGGTTGGAAGAGCGGCCTGCGGTGCGCCCGAATACCCTGTTTACCTTAGCCGACATGCAACAGAAAACGCTGGACGTTTACCAGCGCGTCATGGCTCAGCCTTTGGATGTGAACTCATGATGTTTGCACGTACAATGTTTAAAGTCTGGCCTTCAGGATGGGCAGACAGCACTGCGGTGCGGATGCCGCCGGGCTTGGCTTGGGCTTGTACCTTGCTGGCGGTGATGATGATCGCCTGGAGTCCGTTTTCTGGCGGGGCCCGATTGCCCACCGCTTTGCTGGCCATGGTAGGCGTGTTTTTATGCTTTAGGTCGGGAGTGGCAATATTCAGGCAGTCTGTAGTGCGTCGCTGGAGTGCAGTCTTCTTGCTGCTATGGTTGCCGATGTGGCTGTCGTGCTTGCAGGCTGAACATCCCCAAGCCAGTTTGGCGGCGATAGCCTGGTTTAGCCTGCTGTATTTTGCAGCGCTCCCATTATTGCTGACATTCCAGGTGACCCGCTATCGCCAGCTGTTTGCGCAATGGGTGACGGGCATCATGCTGTTGTGGATGCTGGATAGCAGTATTCAATATCTTTTCGGCGTCGATCTGCTTGGTATTGCCAAAACACCGGAAGGCCGCATTACCGGCATGTTTCATGACTTGCACCAAGGGATTCTGATGTTACCCATGTTGCCGCTGCTGTTTTATCACTGGTTGCCCCAGCGTCCCTGGTTGGCGTGGGGACTGGTGCTAGGCGTTGGCGTGGTGGTGACGCTCTCTGGTGCCAGAGGATACTTGTATATATTTTTGCTGATGTTGTTACTGGCCTTGTGGCAGCAGCGGGCAAGCTGGAAAGTGTGGGCCGCGGTACTTTGTATGCCCTTGCTGGCTGTGGCATTGGCTGGTGCGTTGAGCCCGCAACTGGCCAAATATAAACTGCAGCATACGCAGGCGATTGCGGATACGCAGCAGTCGACGTTTGACCGCGTGAATCATGCGTTAAGCTACCGCCTCAATTTGTGGGAAACCGGGCTACACATGTGGCAGGCGCACCCGCTTACCGGTGTCGGCAGCAATCACTTCAAGCGTGTTTATGCCGAGTATGCCACGCGCAGTGATGACCCTTTTGTGGCTCACCCTACCCATACGCATAATATTTATGTTGAGTGGCTGGCCGAAACCGGCCTGGTGGGTGGCATCGGCCTGATCGCGATTATGGGGTTATGTGTGGCCTGGTTCAGGCAAGCGGCGCGTCCGCTACAACAGCAAGCCTGGCCTTATGCCTTACCACTGATGGTGATTTATTTTCCACTCAACACCACGCAACCCATGCTGGTGCCTTGGTGGTTTCCAGTGCTCATGCTATTGGTCTGCCTCATGATTGCAAGTCTGCAAAGGGATCAGGATGCACAAGCAAGCTAGGCTAAAGAGTTATCTGGATGCTGACTGTCTGTCGGATTCACTCGATCAGACTGTGGTCTGCGATTTGCCCGCCCGTCAGGAGATCAAACGTATCCTCATCATTAAATGGGGGGGGATGGGGGATATTGTGATGAGCACAGCCGCCATCGAAGATATTCACCAGGCGTTTCCACAGGCTGTCTTGCATTTAAATACCTTACCAGCCTGGCAGTCCCTGTTTGCAGATGATCCTCGATTTGAGCGCATCTGGTGCTTGAATCTGCAGCAAAAATCAGGGCGTTGGCGTATTTACCGGCAGTGGCTGGCTGAAGTGGCAGCCATGCAGTATGACTTGATCATTGATTTGCAAACCAATGATAAAAGCCGGCTGTTACTGAGCCTGTTGCGATTGAGTGGTCGCGCGCCCAGGTGGCTGTTGGGCAATCATGCGCGCTTTCCTTACACGGTACGTCAAATTCATGCATTGTCGCAAGCGCATAGTTTTCAAATCTTGCAGCAGACCTTAATCACAGCAGGCATCCCCGCCCTGACCACTGGACCAACATTGGCTGTGAGTGCTGCTGCGCAAACGGCTGCCCAGCAGTTGTTAAGCCAGCATGGGCTGACGTCTCAGCCTTTTGCGGTATTTTTATGTGGTAGCCACGCCGGGATGGCGACCAAGCGCTGGTGCGCCGAGCACTATGCTGCGCTGGTGGCACATTGTATTGCGCGTGGGGAGCGTGTGGTATTGCTGGGCGGGCAAGATGAGGCCGAGACGTGTCAGCAGATTGCCAGCCGTCATCCTGCGCAGGTGGTGAATTTATGCGGGCAAACCAGCTTGCTGGCCGTGCCCGCTATTTGTGCGCGGGCGCAATATATTGTTGCTAACGATACCGGAACTGCACATTTGGCGGCAACCACCCCTACGCCCATGGTGGTGCTTTGTGGGCCGACCAATCCACTGCGGGTCAAACCGGTAGGCGCGCAAGTTGTCGCCTTGCAACTCGATTTGCCTTGTAAAAACTGCTATACCAAGCAATGCAGCCATCACTCCTGCATGCGACAGTTGACGCCCGCGCAGGTATTCCCTTATTTGCCAGAAGTGAAGCGCCATCATGCCTAAGGTGATTTGGTGGGGGCGTTCAGACCTCAATTATTCCCGCAACCGTATCAGTCGGCAATTGCTGCAGGCCTTGGGCTGCCAGCTCATCGACTTCAGGCCACATCTGAGTGGCTGGGGGGATGTTGAAGCGCAGTTAAAAGGCCTGCCTACGCCCGACCTGGTGTGGGTGCCCTGTTTCAGGCACAGAGATGTTGAAGCCGCCAGCCGCTGGGCGCGCAGACGCGGTGTGCCGCTCGTATTTGACCCCTTGATCAGTGCCTGGCAAAAGCAGGTGTATGAACGGAACAAGTTTGCTGAGCAGAGCCCGCAAGCACAGCGCTTGCTCAGCACCGAGACAAAGTGCTTGCAGTTGGCGGATATGGTGTTGCTGGATACGGCGCTGCAACAGCAGATGTTTATTGAACGTTTTGGCTTGTCAGCAGAAAAAACCGCGGTGGTCTATGTAGGCGCGGAGCAGCCACTGTTTTCGCCGGTGTCGCTGGTTAAGCCCCGACCCCTGAGCACAGAAGTCTTGTTTTATGGCAGCTTTATTGCGCTACATGGGGTAGAAACGGTGATTGAAGCCGCCAGACTGACGGCGGCTCAACCGCATCTGCGTTGGGTGTTGTTGGGCGATGGCCCGACCAAGGCGGCGGCACGGCAGCAAGCGGCGGGCTTGGCTAATGTGCATTTTGAAGACAGTTTGGCCTATCCCAATTTGCCAGGCCGGATCGCCAAAGCGGATATCGTGCTGGGCGTGTTTGGCGGCTCGCAAAAGGCCGCGCAGGTCATTCCTAATAAAGTGTTTCAGGGCCTGGCCTGTGGCCGTCCTGTCATTACGCGCAGCAGTGACGCTTATCCGGCGGCGATGCCCAACGGGCCGTTGAGCGGTTTGTGGCAGATCGAGGCAGCGAATCCTGCCGTCCTGGCCGATGCGGTCATGCAATGCGTGAATAGCCAGCAGGACAAAAAAATGGCAGCACGTACTTTATATACGCAGTACTTTTCGCCTGCGCAGTTAGAACAGCAACTCAAAGAGGCGCTGGGCAGACTCGGCGTGTCCTTTGAGTGCAGGTAAGCAAGCATGATGACCTGCGCTCAACCCCGTATCCTCATGATTACGCTGTCCAATATTGGGGACGCCATCCTGACGACGCCGGTACTGGCAGCCCTGCATGCGCACCTGCCAGAAGCGCGCATAGACCTCGTGAGTGATGTCCGTTCTTCAGCCTTGTTTGACCCCTGTCCTTATATTGACCGTATTTTCGTGCGCGACAAACGTTCAGGCTGGGCGGGCTATGTGCAATTGATTCGCTTGTTGAGAAAAACCCGGTATGACGTCCTAGTCGATCTGCGCACGGATTTTTTGCCTTATCTGCTGCGGGCAAAGCAAGTGTTTAAAAAACGTTCCAATGCCAGCACCATGCACCTGCACTCGGCAGAAAAACATTTGGCGGCCGTGCAGACGTTAGTCGGCGATCTGCGGCCCAACGCAACCTTGTGGGCCAGCGAGCAAGATCATGCCTTGGTTGCAGACCTATTTCCCATGCTGGGCCAAGGGCGCTGGTTGGCGATCGGGCCGGGCGCAAATTTTGCCGGTAAAATCTGGCCAGTCGAGCGTTATGCAGCGGTGGCCAATGCGCTTGCAAATGCAGTCTCTGGCGTGGTGTTGCTGGGTTCGCAGGCGGATGCCGCCCTCGCACAACGCTTTGTTGCACTGGCTCAGCTGCCTGTGCAGGTGGCGTGCGGACGATTAAGCTTGCCGCAGTCTTATGCCTTGCTGCAAAAGTGTGATGGCTATCTTGGCAATGACTCCGGGCTCGGGCATATGGCCGCCGCGGCGGGTTTGACGAGCCTGACCTTGTTTGGCCCGGGTTCGCCGGTCCGTTATTTGCCCTGGTCTCCACACGCGCACTTTATTCAAGATGCACAACAGGATATTCTCGGGATTGGTGTAGAGGCCGTGGTGGCTCGTCTGCAGGGCTTGTTGGCCGAGATGACTGTCGATGCCCAAGTCCAATCTCATATAGGCTCCTCTGATTCAAGGTCGCCCAGCGCTCATAAAAACCATTAGTCTTTACCATGATCAATCACACTCCCAGCGCGTATGCGCAACTGACCCGGCTCATGGCCTATCTCAAGCCTTATTGGGCCACTTTTTGTCTGGCGCTGGTTTGCCTAGTAGTCTTGTCCGCCAGTAATACCGGTTTTCTCAGTACCATCAAGCATGTGACGGATGAAGGGTTCACCACGCAGACACAGACCTATGCGCGCTTGACGCTGGCAGCGATGCTGGGTGGCTTGTTGTTGGTGCGTGCATTGGCAGGCTTTGGCTCCAATTACCTGATCAGGATTGTCGGCCGCCGCGTCATCGAGGATGTACGCAATCAGGTTTTTGCACACATGCTGAAGCTGCCCACCAGTTTTTTTGATCAGCACGCCATTGCCAATATCACCACCAAAATGACGTTTGATTGCGAGCAGTTATATAGTGCGGTCACCAAAGTCATCATCTCCTCCATTCGCGATAGCTTGACCATTATTGGCATCGTCTCTTATATGCTTTATCTGGATTGGAAACTGACGCTGGTGTTTTTGCTGCTGTCGCCGCTGATTGCCCGATATCTGAAAAAAATGACACCTAAATTGCGTAACTCTGGCCGTCAGGTGCAAGCCAGCATGTCAGACATGACACAGGTGATTGAAGAGGCCGCCAGTGGACAGCGCGTGGTCAAGGTGTTCAGTGGCGAGCAGTATGAGTATGAACGCTTTAGCCATATCGTTGCCACTAACCGGCAAATGATGGTCAGGTTAGGGCGCATCTCTGGTTTAAACAGTATGTTTGTCGAGATGCTGGCCGCCATTGCGTTAGCCATGGTGATCTATTACTCTGCCGGCCAGTTTACCGCTGGTGAGTTTGCGGCTTTTATTGGCGCCTTGCTCATGCTGATTGGTCCGGTGAAAGCGATTACTTCTGTGAATGAAGATGTGCAAATTGCGATTGCCGCCTGCCAAAGTGTGTTTGCCGTGCTGGATACGCCTGCCGAAAACAATCAGGGTCAGGTGGTTTTGGCTGAGCCCATCCGCCAAATTCGCTTTGAGCAGGTCACTTTTCAGTATCCGCACGCGAACAGTCCGGCGCTAAAAGAGCTCAACCTGACCATCCATGCTGGTGAAACGGTGGCCTTGGTTGGCATGTCAGGGGGCGGCAAGTCTACACTGGCGCATTTGTTGCCCCGTTTTCATGAGGTGCAACAAGGGCAGTTACTGATCAATGATCTCCCTATCCAGCAACTGGCGCTGGCTGAGCTGCGCCAGCAGTTTGCATTCGTCAGTCAGGAAACCGTCTTGTTCAATGACAGCATTTACCACAACATTGCCTACGGCAGTTTACGTGGGGCCTCTAAAGAGGCGGTGATTGCAGCAGCAAAGGCGGCACATGCCTGGGAGTTCATCGAAAAACTGCCACAACAACTGGACACGCATATTGGTGACAGGGGCTTGCGGCTCTCCGGCGGCCAACGTCAAAGACTGTCGATTGCGCGCGCCATGCTTAAAAATGCCCCCATCTTAATTTTGGATGAAGCGACGTCCGCGCTCGATAATGAATCCGAACATAACGTGCAGGCCGCACTGACCCAGCTCATGCAGGGCCGAACCACCATCATGATCGCGCACCGCCTCTCCACCATTCAGCATGCCAGTCGAATAATCGTCATGGATGGTGGTCGTATCGTTGAAGAAGGTGTGCACGAGCAACTCATGCAGGCCGGCGGCAAATATGCCACGCTCTACCATCTCTATGGAAAAAGCAAATAACAGTTGACACTGTTTTTGAAAGTTTGCTATAGTCTCACCTCTCGACGCAACACATGTTTTATTAGTCGATTCGGACGCGGGATGGAGCAGTCTGGCAGCTCGTCGGGCTCATAACCCGAAGGTCACAGGTTCAAATCCTGTTCCCGCAACCAAGCAAAAATACGTTTTAAAATTAAATGAATTTGATGCTTGACCGAACGAAAAACCTCTGTATAATGCGCGCTTCGCTTGAAACGTTGGAAGTTAAAACGGAAGAGCGAAAAGCCTTCGAGGCACTGTTCTTTAAAAATTAGGATGACTGATAAGTGTGGGTGTTTGTAGTTGGGTGTGAACGCATTTGATGCG
>NZ_JAVTLI010000009.1:0-54647 GCF_032248435.1 Methylophilus sp. VKM B-3414
TTGCTCATTTAATACTCCTATTAACCTCAAGTATGAGGCTAAAAAGTATCTAATGCAGCCGGGGCGATTCACTTTTATGAAATGTTTATTAATAACGAGGGTTGAGTCGCCAATGTCGCCAGCCCCTTACCTCAAACGTTAGGCATACCATAATGGACAAGGAACGCATCAATATTCTCCTTGCTGAGTTAGAAGAGTTGGTACCTATTGAAGGTGCGGAAGTCCAATTTCTAAATGGGCCAGAGGAAGCATTGTTTAAAGCCACAGAGGCGGGTTATTTACGCTTTGGCCTCGAATTCATGAAAGGTGCATTTTTGCCGAAGCAGAATGAGAAAGTGTCTGATTTCATTCCAATGAATCTAGAGTCTATAGTTACCAACGACTCCACGGTGGCATTTGATTGTTTTTTGCGTGTTGATAGCTTGCAAGAACCGGATAAACCTTCCCCATCAAACAAAGTTATTGGCTGGGCACTCGCAATTACAGGGAGTCTCCTAGTTACCATGCTCGTAATTGGTGTGTTCACTACAATTGCTTGGCTTTTCAAATAACCTCAATGTCTAGCCCATCATTCAAGCGGGACTGGCGAGAAGATGCTTTTATGAATTGTTTATTAATAACGCAGGTTGAGCCTCCAGTGTCGCCAACCCCTTACTTCAAACGTTAGAGCTACATATGATCCGCTGGGGTTTATTGCTGCTAGCTGTAATTGTTAATTTTTTTTGGGCAGTTTCGTCCTATGGCACTTGCTTTGTTACATGGGCACAAATTGTTCCAAAAGAAATAGGCTGCTCATTGTGTTCGCAGCCCGAAGTGCAGGCAGCTCTTATCAAAGCTGTTGAGCTTGGGCGACAACAAATGTGTAACGGGTTGCCAGACACATGGCTGGTGGTTTGCCTGGTTCTGTTTAACTTGGCGGTTATTGCGGGTTTGCTGTTTTCCTCCGCTCTAACCCGTCAGTCAAGCGGGTCGCGCTAAAGCGCGCCCCTTACTTTCGACATTAGGTGCCAGATGATTTGCGAACATTTGAATCCAGTTGAAGAAAAAATTAAGTCTGAAGGTATTCCCGAAACTTTCAGAGGCAAGCCTTGGAGCAATGTCAAAGGTGTGTGAGTTTACTTCGACTGTTACCTTTCTCCAAACAGTCTAATTGAATCATTGTCTCTCCCCGGCTGCGTTAGAAAGCATGAACACAAAGGCACTCACGACGGCTCAGAGCTAGGCCTAGTATGCGAGAGTTGTGATCGCGGGGTAATGGGCTTACACCCCTCTGTAAGAAAAGGCGGCATTAAAAGTGTCGGCTAGATGGTGTCCATTTTTTACAGGCAAGATCACTGGCCAAAGCCAGCCCCTTAATTCAAACGGTTAGGAGGCTATGTGAGCACGAAGAACATTGATTCACTACATTTGTTCGGCGCTTCTTTTGCGGCCTCTATTGTTTTATGTCTTTTCAGCATGGTTGCAACGTTCTTTATAAAAACAGACGGAACAGTATTCGGTACTTTATTTTGGCAAGTTGTTTTTGGCTTCTCTTACACCCCTGTAATTTTTGTTTGCTCAATCCCTCTCATTTGGGTCACATGGCGGCTCATCAAAAACTACAAGTTAAGCAGAATCATTTCAGGTGGAGCAGTTGGGATATGCGCAGCATGGCTTGTAGCCTCCGCCAATCTTCCATATTTTGTAAGTCTTCATTTGCTGACAGTGCCTTATGATCTTCTAATTGTTACAGCAGGTGTGGCTTTAAACATCGCGGCTTTTTTATGGTTGTCGTCGCCACCTCACCCATCCATCAAGCGGGACGACTAGTGGCGCCCCTGACTTCAAACGTTAACCTAAATCTCAAATTTAGAAAAAACTTCCTTTTATTGAATCCTTGAGATTAAGAAGTTCGTTAACTATCTGATTTTACTGAAATGACACTCTCGACTTGAATTGCAAAAATCTCAAGTTAAATTGCAAACGACAAAAACCCATAAAATTTTTATGTATTAGCCCTTGAAATCAAAAAATCCCGCCCCAAATTAGCAATCAAGGTGCGCGAGTGCTAAAATGCGTACCGCTTTGATTGTTTTAGTTTTAACGTTATCCCTATAACACTTTAGGAAAACTCCAAGGAGAATCTCATGAACATTCGTCCGTTGCACGACCGTGTAATTGTTAAACGCGCTGCTGAAGAGCGCACTACTGCTTCTGGCATTGTGATCCCTGACAGTGCAACAGAGAAACCAGACCAAGGTGTGGTTCAGGCAGTTGGCAATGGCAAAAAAGATGAAAACGGCAAGGCGATTGCTTTGGACGTGAAAGTCGGCGACAAAGTATTGTTCGGCAAATACTCCGGCCAAACAGTGAAAGTCAACGGCGAAGAGCTGTTGGTGATGCGCGAAGAAGACATTATGGCGATTGTTGAGTAATCACTCGCAACTCAATCCCACACATTTGTAATTTAGGAGAATTTAAATGGCAGCTAAAGACGTAAGATTTGGTGATGACGTTCGCCAAAAAATGGTAAATGGCGTTAACGTATTGGCTAACGCTGTTCGTGTAACTTTGGGCCCTAAAGGCCGTAACGTGGTATTGGAGCGTTCTTTTGGCGCGCCAACCATCACTAAAGATGGTGTGTCTGTGGCTAAAGAAATCGAACTGAAAGACAAGTTCGAAAACATGGGCGCACAGATGGTGAAAGAAGTTGCTTCTAAAACCAATGACATCGCTGGTGACGGTACAACGACTGCGACTGTGTTGGCACAAGCCATCATCCGTGAAGGCATGAAGTCTGTGGCTGCGGGCATGAACCCAATGGACCTGAAGCGCGGTATCGACAAAGCAGTTGAAGCTGCTGTAGCTGACCTGAAAGCACAATCCAAACCCTGTACTACCAGCAAAGAAATCGCCCAAGTTGGCGCGATCTCTGCTAACTCTGACGCCTCTGTTGGCCAGATCATTGCGGATGCAATGGACAAAGTGGGTAAAGAAGGCGTGATCACTGTTGAAGACGGTTCAGGCCTGAGCAACGAGCTGGATGTGGTTGAAGGTATGCAGTTTGACCGTGGTTACCTGTCTCCATACTTCATCAACAACCCAGAGCGCCAAATCGCGTTGCTGGACAACCCATTCGTGTTGTTGCACGACAAAAAAATCTCCAACATCCGTGACTTGCTGCCAACCTTGGAGCAAGTAGCGAAAGCTGGCCGTCCATTGCTGATCATCGCTGAAGATGTCGATGGCGAAGCGCTGGCAACCCTGGTAGTGAACAACATCCGCGGCATCTTGAAAACGACTGCAGTTAAAGCCCCAGGCTTTGGTGACCGTCGTAAAGCCATGTTGGAAGACATCGCGATTCTGACTGGCGGTACTGTGATCTCTGAAGAAGTGGGTCTGAAACTGGAAGCCGTACAACTGCACGATCTGGGTCAAGCCAAACGTATCGAAGTGGGCAAAGAAAACACCATCATCATTGACGGTGCTGGCAACGAAGAAGCGATCAAGGCCCGTATCACTCAAATCAAAACACAAATCGAAGAAGCTTCTAGCGACTACGACCGTGAAAAACTGCAAGAGCGCGTGGCCAAACTGGCTGGCGGTGTTGCCGTGATCAAGGTTGGCGCGACGACTGAAATCGAAATGAAAGAGAAAAAAGCCCGCGTGGAAGATGCATTGCACGCGACCCGTGCTGCGGTTGAAGAAGGCATTGTGGCAGGCGGTGGCGTGGCATTGATTCGTGCCCGCGAAGCGATTGCCAAAGTGAAAGGTGACAACCTGGATCAAGAAGCAGGCATCAAGATCGTTCTGCGTGCGGTTGAAGAGCCACTGCGTCAGATCACACAGAACGCTGGCGTTGAACCATCAGTCGTGGTGAACAACGTGGCTGCCGGTAAAGGCAACTACGGTTACAACGCAGCCAACGAAACCTATGGCGACATGGTTGAGATGGGCGTACTGGATCCAACTAAAGTGACCCGCTCTGCCTTGCAACACGCGGCTTCTGTGGCTGGCCTGATGCTGACCACTGACTGCATGGTGGCTGAATTGCCTAAAGAAGATGCACCAGCGATGGGTGGTGATATGGGCGGTATGGGTGGCATGGGCGGTATGATGTAGCCTTTGCTTGGATGACATCATTGCCGACCATACAAAACAGTGGCGCGGCATGATGTCATTTCAATCTTCCCTGCATCGGTGATGCGTCGTTAGTTTTGACATTTAGTCCTTGCCGTACTTCATGTACTGTCTGCGTCGTAAATGTTTCAACGCCTAGCCTCACCTTGGCATTGAAGTTGAAATGCCCTAACAAGCATTCGCACAAACAAAACCCGCTTCTGCGGGTTTTGTTTTATCTGTCATTCTCCGCCATAATGGCGAATGGCGCGGCGCATATGCGCGGCATACTCATCTCACGAAAGAATTCATATGACTACTCTAAACACCCTCACTCAACGCCTGAGCTATATCGTCGGCGAAAATATGGCTCACCAATTGCAAAATGACGGCCTGGAGCTGGATGCTGCGGCCGTGGCGCTGGCAGTGAGCGATGTGATGGCCGGCAATGCTTCACGCATGACCGACGACGAAAAACGCAGCACAGTGGAACAAGTACAACAAGAGAGCCAGGCCAGACAGATGGCTGCCCACGCGAAAAACAAGGCGGCAGGTGAAGCCTATCTGGCAGACAATGCGAAAAAAGAAGGCGTAACCACAACAGCAAGTGGCTTGCAGTATAAACAACTGGTCGCAGGCGATGGCGCCAAGCCTACCACCAGCGACCGTGTCAAAGTCCACTACCACGGCACACTGACCGACGGCACGGTGTTTGATAGCTCTTATCAGCGCGGCGAACCGATTGTGTTTCCGGTGACTGGCGTGATTGCAGGCTGGGTAGAAGGCTTGCAGTTGATGAACGTAGGTAGCAAGTTTGAGCTGACTATCCCATCGCACCTGGCGTATGGCGCAAACGGCAGCGGCCCGGTGATTGGCCCGGATGCGACGTTGGTGTTTCAGGTTGAGTTGTTGGCTATCGAATAAGCCGGTCCTAGTAATACAAATTCAAGGCAATACAGATTCAGGGCACCCGTCGGGTGCCCTTTTTCACGGGGCCGCCGATTCCCGGCTTGCCTCCATGCCTGCGCTATTGTTAGACTTTGTGAATCTTTCACATTGTCGAGCGCCACAGATGCAAGATCCTCAATTAAACTTAACCGGTGAAATCGTGACTGTGCGCCCTGAACACAGCATAGATACCATTCAGCACCTGCCCAATTATGTGGGCATCTCTCAAATGACGGCGGGGGCCAGGGGCATTTCGATGAATATCGTGGTGATCCCGCCAGCGGCAAAAGCGCAACCGCATTACCATCAAGGCTTTGAAACGGCGATTTACCTACTGAAGGGTGAAGTGCAAACGTTTTATGGTAAAAATTTGAGCAAGTCATGCACCAATCAAGCGGGCGACTTTATTTTCATCCCGGCAGGGGTGCCGCATCAGCCAGTCAATTTGAGCCCTGATACCGAAGCGATTGCGCTCGTGGCACGTAACGATGCCAATGAGCAGGAAAGTGTGCGGGTCTATGCGGCTCAGGCCACTGTGCTTGGCTGATCAAGCCGCTGGCAAAAAACCTAGACGGACTCTTGTCGCTGACCGCGACCCAACAAGGCGCTGACGGCTGCTTGCGCCGTTTTCTGGTTGGTGAGTAGTTGATTGACTTCAAAAGTGATGGGCATTTCGACGTCTATGGTTTCGGCACGACGCATGACTTCACGCGCAGTGTTGACGCCTTCTGCCACGTGGCCCAATCCCGCCAGAATGCTCTCTAATGATTTGCCAGAAGCCAGTTGCAAACCGACTTCACGGTTACGCGAATATTGGCCGGTACAGGTCAGAATCAAGTCGCCTGCCCCCGCCAAGCCCATAAAGGTCTCGGCCTTGGCACCCAGCGCCATGCCAAAGCGGGTGATTTCGGCTAAGCCCCGCGTGATCATGGCAGCGCGCGCATTGTTACCAAAGCCCATGCCGTCAGAGATACCGGCGGCAATCGCCATCACGTTTTTAACCGCCCCGCCCACCGAAGCGCCGACCACGTCGACGCTATCGTAGACGCGCAAGCAGCCGCCATGAATCAGCTGTGCCGATTGCTGCGCCAGCTCGCGGTGATTGGCGGCGAGTGTAATTGCCGTTGGCAGGCCTCGCACCAGTTCGGCGGCAAAGCTGGGGCCGCTTAACACGCCCCACGGATACTCTGCGCCCAACTCCTCTTGCGCCACTTCAAAAGGCAGTTTTGCCGTTTTCGGCTCCAGGCCTTTGTTGGCCCAGATCAAGGGCTGTTGTATGCCCAAACTTTTGAGTTGCTGCAAAATCGGCCGGAAACCCGCCGTAGGCACCACGGATAAAATCAAATCGGCGCCATCAATCGCTGCAGCCAGATCATCCTCTACCGAGAGTTTTTCAGGGAAAGCAAAGTCGCCCAGATACAGCGGATTGGCACGCGCCTTGCGCATGCCAGAAACGTGCCCGCTATTACGCGCCCACAACACCACCTCGTGTTGCAAGGCAATATGCATGGCAAGTGCAGTACCCCAGGCACCTGCACCAAGAACGGCAACTTTACTCATTTGGATGGATCCTGATCAGTCACCGCGAGGTGTCTGCGGTGACTGACAAAGTGAGACGAAATTAGTTAGGGGCGCCAGCCGCTTGCGCAGCTTGTTGCTGCTGTTGCAGGTACAAGGCTTCGAAGTTGATCGGGTTCAACAACACGGGCATGAAGCCAGCACGGGTAACCATATCGGAGATGGCTTCGCGTGCATAAGGGAACAAGATGTTAGGGCAAGCCACCGCCAGGATAGGCTCCATGTTTTCTTGTGGCACGTTGCGGATGGCAAAAATACCGGATTGGTTCACTTCTACCAGGAATGCGGTTTTATCTTCGATTTTCGCGGTCACAGTCACTTTGATGGAGACGTTGAAAATACCGTCTTCAACCTGTTGTGCCGTATTGCCCAGCTCTACATTGATCTGTGGCGTCGTGCGCTCGGTGAAAATCGCTGGAGCATTAGGCACTTCGATAGAAGCATCATGCACATACAATTTTTCGATGCTGAAAATCGGTGCTGCGTTTTGGTCCGCTTGGTTTTGTGGTTCCTGAGCCATGAATCGTCCTTAAAATTATCAATACACAAAGGCGCTATTCTAACCGGACATCCCTGGCCTGACTATGGGTTTTTTATGACAGCGGACAGGTCACTTCAAGCGGCCAGCAACGGGTCCAGACCGCCCTGCACATCCAGGGCATGCAAGTCATCAAAGCCGCCAACATGGTGCTCGCCAATAAAAATCTGTGGCACAGTACGGCGGCCGGTTTTTTCCATCATTTCGGCCCGTAACTCTGGCTGCAAATCGACACGAATTTTTTCAATTTCGGTCACGCCCTTGTTTTTCAATAACCGTTCGGCATTGATGCAATAAGGGCAGACTGCCGAGGTATACATCACTACTTTTGCCATCATGATTCCTTTCAAGTGGATGACTTGGTGGCTGGCATCTTGGCCTCCACCCAGGCGGCCATGCCACCTTTGAGCACATTCAACGTGGTAAAGCCCTGTGCCTTGAGCAATTTGGCAGCGGCGTTGGCGCGGCTGCCGCGCTGGCAAACCAGCAACACCGGCTTTTCCTTGAATTTTTGAATTTCATTTATGCGGTCAGCCAGTTGCGCAAGCGGAATATGGCGCGCACCCTGCAAATGCCCCTGGGCAAATTCGTCCGCCTCGCGCACATCCAGTACCAAGGCAGATTTTCTATTCATCAGCATTACGGCTTCAGTGACTGAGAGCACAGTTGCCCCCGCCGCAGAACGGCTCAGCATGGGCAAGATCAGCGCCAGGCCAGAGCCCACCGCCAGTCCGATTAACAACACATTATGTTTTAAAAATTCCACAGCATTACTCACTTTGTTGGGTTATGACGACCGGTGTGCGGTCTTCAGGAGACTGGCCGCTTGGGTAGGCGTGACCAGCGGTTGCGATTATAATAGACGAATTCATCAATCCGACATTTCGTCACCACTTTTAAAGATTGTTAGCCATGTCTATCAAACCTGTCATATTGCTGATCCTCGATGGTTTTGGCCACAGCGAGACCCGTGAACACAATGCTGTTTTACAGGCAAACACGCCTAACCTCGACCGGCTCAAAGCCACTTACCCCCACAGCCTGATCAACGCCTCCGAACACTATGTCGGCCTGCCAGACGGCCAAATGGGCAATTCTGAAGTGGGTCACCTGAATATTGGGGCGGGACGCATTGTCTTTCAAGACTTTGAGCGCATTAATAACAGCATCAGCAGTGGTGAGTTTTTCAAGTTACCCGCCCTGGTCAATGCCATGCAGGCCCTCAAAGCCAGTAACAAAGCGCTGCATATCCTGGGACTGCTGTCTGATGGCGGCGTGCATAGCTACCAGCCGCATATTCACGCCCTGCTCGAAATGGCCAAACAACAGGGCCTGAGCAAGGTGTATGTGCATGCCTTTCTCGATGGCCGGGATACCCCGCCCAAAAGCGCACAGCCTTACCTGCAAGCGCTCGAAGACCATCTCCAGCAGCTGGGCGTTGGCCGGGTGGCCTCTGTGGGCGGCCGCTTTTATGGCATGGACCGCGACAAGCGCTGGGAGCGGGTCTCGGTGGCTTATGAGTTGCTGGTCAATGGTACAGCCGAATATGTGGCGGCAGACAGCCTGACCGCCTTGCAGCAAGCGTATGCCCGCGATGAAAGCGACGAGTTTGTGAAGTGCACGGCGATTCGCGCGGCTGACAAAGCCCCCGTGCGTATGGAAGACGGTGACTGCCTGGTGTTCATGAACTTCAGGAGTGACCGCGCCCGCCAGCTGACCGATGCCCTGCTCAACCAGCAGTTTGCAGGCTTTGAGCGCAGCCGGGTGCCACGCTTTAGCCACTATTTCACGCTGACCCAGTACGACAAAAACCAGACGCTGGCAGAACCGATTTTCGCGCCCTACACCGTGCCCAATACCTTTGGCGAATATGTCTCTAAACTTGGGCTCAAGCAATTGCGTATTGCCGAGACCGAAAAGTATCCGCACGTGACATTCTTCTTCAACGGCGGTGAAGAAACCGTTTTTGCTGGTGAAGACCGCATTCTGGTGCCTTCACCCAAAGTTGCGACCTATGACTTGCAACCAGAAATGAGTGCGCCAGAAGTCACCGACAAACTGGTCGCCGCCATTGAATCACAGCAATACCAGGCCGTGATCTGCAACTATGCCAATGGCGATATGGTGGGCCATACCGGCAACTTGCAAGCGGCCATTAAAGCGGTAGAAACGCTGGACACCTGTGTCGGCCGGATTGTGGCGGCTGCCCAAAAAACCGGCGCTGAAGTGATTATTACCGCCGACCATGGCAATGCCGAGAGCATGTTTGACCACACCAGTGCGCAGGCACACACCCAGCACACCACCAACCTGGTACCCTTTATTTACGTTGGGCGCCAGGCGGTGATTCGTAGCGGCGGCGCACTGTCAGACATTGCACCGACCTTGTTATCGCTGATGGGGGTCGCGCAACCTGCAGAAATGACCGGCCAGTCGCTGATCCAGTTGAATGCTGCGGCCTGAGTGGCCGCTCAGGTGCATGACTCCGATCATCGTTAAGCAGCTGGCAAAGCCAGCGATCAAGTGCTTTAGCCTGTTGGCAGGCCTCTGGCTCTGTGGCGCCGTGAGCCTGCCAGCGCAGGCCGCGCCTGCGGACAAAACAGAAACGACCAAAGGCGATCTCGAACAGGTCAAAGAGAAAATCCAGCAACTGGCCAATGCGCTCAAAGCTTCGCGCGTGGCCAAACAGGATGCACATGAAGCGCTCAAGGCTTCGGAAACGGCCATCAGCGCATCCCGCAAAAAATTGCGCGAGATTCAGGATGCGCAGCTGGAAAACCGCAGCAAATTACAAGACTTGCAAAAACAACTCAACGGCCTGCAACGTCAGGTCAACCAGCAAAAACAATCGCTCAACGAGCAGCTAAACCAGCAATATCGGCATGGCAACCATAGCCCGCTGCAAATGTTGTTGCAACAACAGGACCCCAACAACACGGCACGCAATCTCAAATACCTGGGCTATCTGACGGCGGCGCACCAGCAGCAGATTCAGTCGCTGCAAACCAACCAGGAAGCCATAGACCGCGTCCGCACGCAAACCACCGAACAATTGCACGAAACCGAACGTCTGGCCAGCCAATACAGCGACACCACGCAAAAACTGGAAAACGAAAAATCACTGCGTAGCGAGGCGTTAAAAGAGCTGTCCAAACAGATCGAAACGCAAGAACAGCAGATGGTCCGGCTGAAAAAAGACGAAGAAGCGCTGTCACAGTTGTTCCAGCGCTTGCTGGCCGAGGCCAAGAAACGTGAGCAGGAAGCGCTGGCGAAAGCCAAGCGCGAGAAAGAAGCGGCGGCTAAAAAAGCCGCTGAACTGGCGGCGCGTAAAAAGAAATCCGGCGGCCGCACGTTTGAGCATACGCCGCAAGCAACAGTCGATGACTCAGGCAGCGACACGCAAAGCAGCACCGTGATTGCCAAAAACGAAACGCTACCTGAATACAATGCCAACAAGGAAAACTTTGCCCAGTTACGGGGACGCTTGCGCCTGCCGGTACGCGGCGATGTGATCAACCGTTTTGGCACGGCCCGGGCAGAGACCGGGGTAAGCTGGAAAGGCATCTTCATCCGCGCCAGGGAGGGCAGCGAGGTGAAATCGGTCGCGGGCGGGCAAGTGGTGTTTGCCGACTGGATGCGTGGCTTTGGCAACCTGATTGTGATTGACCACGGCAACGGC
This sequence comes from Methylophilus sp. VKM B-3414, assembly GCF_032248435.1. Taxonomy (NCBI): domain Bacteria; kingdom Pseudomonadati; phylum Pseudomonadota; class Betaproteobacteria; order Nitrosomonadales; family Methylophilaceae; genus Methylophilus; species Methylophilus sp. VKM B-3414. The sequence goes on from NZ_JAVTLI010000009.1 coordinate 10,842, forward strand.
TACATGAGCCTGTACGGTAACAACGAGGCCTTGTACAAATCGTCAGGGCAAAGTGTTAAAGCGGGCGATACGATTGCCGCGGTGGGCAATAGCGGTGGCAATGCTGAAAATGGGGTTTATTACGAACTGCGCCGCAACAGTGTGCCGTTTGATCCGCTGCAATGGAGTAGTGTGCGTTAGGCGTTGGCCCGCCTTGCGCACCCCGGTGTCCTGGTCGGCGCGCGGTCCTAGTACCGTTCTTCTGTTGAAGAATCCACGGCCTCGCGCACATGCTGCCTGGCTTCCAGATACAACTTGTCCAGCTCTGCTTGCGACATGGTAAGCGTAGTGTTAGAGACCTGCATGAGTTGCACGGAGCGCGTGCCCCCCGCTGCTGGCATGGCATCCGCTGGCGGCGCCAGATCATTGGACGACACATCACTGGGTGGCAGGGGAAGCGCTGTAGACGCTTGGCTTGGCGCATCTTCGCTACAAGCCACCACCAAGAAACTACAGGTCAGAGATAAAAACAGTTCAGAATAACGCACGGCAATACGACACTTCTATCAAATACTCAAAAATCTTATTCACCCATCACATGCATGAGGACGCGTCTGCGGGCAGGCAGGTGTCGATGCTCAAACAAAAAAATGCCTTGCCACTGGCCCAGGGCAACCCTGCCTTGTAGCACAGGAATCGACAAACTGGTTTGTGTCAGCGCGGTACGCACATGTGCAGGCATGTCATCCGGGCCCTCAACGGTATGAATGAACAGGTCATCGCCATCCGGTACCAGCCGGTTAAAAAAGGCTTCCAGGTCCACCAGCACATCGCGGTCATAATTTTCATTGATCAGCAGGCTGGCTGAAGTGTGCTGGATATACAGCGTCAACAAGCCGGACTGAATGCCGGATTGCTGCACCCATTGCAATACCTGCGGCGTGATGTCATACAAACGCCGACCTTGGGCATTAATAGAGAGGGTTTCGTGCTGTTGTCGCATCCATCAATCTATCCGTAAATCAGCGTCAGTTTACCAGTAACGCCAGCCGCCGCCCCAATAGGGTCGGGGTCCCCAAGGGCCACCATAAAAACCGGGGCCGCCGTAAAAACCTGGCCCGTAAAACCAGGGATCCATGCTGCGCAACCGGGCATAATCCCGCTCACGCTTTAACTTGGCTTCTGCCTCAGCGCGCGCTTTTTCACGCTTGTTAATCTCATCGGCGATGGCATTTTGCTGCGCCAGCGCATTCGCCTGCTGCATATAATCAAGCACGCCTTTGGAAATGCCTTTTTGATGCCATGACAGCACCTCAGAAGGGGTTAGTGCATAACGCGATTGCGACTGCTTGATTGCGTCAATAATCTCGGCATCCGTCTTGCCCTGCTTGCTCATGGTCACAATCTCATCCAAACTCAACGTCGACTGCGGCGGTGGCACCAGCGCAGCGAGTTGCTCGGGAGAAATACGGTCAATCTGCACCGGCTGCGGTGGTTGTGTCGCGCATCCGCTCATCAAACCGAGCAAAAAAATGATCAAGGACAAACGCCAAGCTTGTGAGTCTCGCATAGTTGCTCCATTTTACACCCGCACAATAAAAAAGGGTCATACGAATATGACCCTTTGCCTGCACCACAGGTTCAGCCTGCATGCAGATGACTACGCTGCGCTCAAGATGAGTGCACTGACACTCAGGCTTTGCGGAACTGCATTTTCCCACCCTGAAAATCCACCTGTATCGTGTCTTTGGCTGCAAACTGCCCAGCCAGGATTTCACGTGCCAGCGGATTCTCAATTTCACTTTGAATGGCGCGTTTGAGCGGACGTGCGCCATAGACGGGATCAAAGCCTGCATTGGCAATTTCGGCCAGCGCTGCGTCGGTGACGTCGAGTTGCATCTCCATGGCCGCCAGCCGTTTGGCCAGCAATTGCAACTGGATATTGGCAATCGACTTCACATGCGCTTCTCCCAGTGAATGGAACACGACCACCTCATCAATCCGGTTGATGAACTCTGGCCTGAAGTGCGTCTTCACCTCACCCATCACCGCCAGTTTAACCACCTGATCATCCTGGTCACTCATGCTCTGGATCATCTGGCTACCCAGGTTAGAGGTCATGATAATGACGGTATTCTTAAAGTCTACCGTCCGCCCCTGGCCATCGGTCAGGCGACCATCGTCCAGCACTTGCAGCAACACGTTAAACACATCCGGATGCGCTTTTTCCACCTCGTCCAGCAATACGACTGAATAAGGCTTGCGGCGCACGGCTTCGGTCAGCGTGCCGCCTTCTTCATAGCCAACATAGCCGGGGGGCGCACCAATCAAACGCGAGACCGAGTGTTTTTCCATAAACTCACTCATGTCTATGCGCACCAGATGGTCTTCACTGTCGAACAGAAAGTTGGCCAGCGCCTTGCACAACTCGGTTTTACCCACGCCAGTCGGCCCCAGGAACAAAAAGCTGCCATATGGTCGGTTAGGGTCACTCAAGCCACTGCGTGAACGGCGGATCGCATCCGAGACCAGCCGAACCGCTTCGTCCTGCCCCACCACGCGCGCATGCAGGCTATTTTCCATATTGAGCAGTTTTTCGCGCTCGCCGGTCATCATTTTACTGACCGGGATGCCGGTAGCCCGGCTGACCACTTCAGCAATTTCATCGGCACCGACTTCGGTACGCAACATTTTATGTTTGACCGTGCCACTCGCTTCAGCGCTTGACGCGTGCTTCAACTGGGCTTCGAGTTGCGGCAATTTGCCATACTGCAACTCTGAGACTTTTTGCCAGTCCCCTTTGCGTTTGGCGGCTTCCATCTCCAGTTTAATTTTTTCAATCGCCTCTTTCACGCCTGCCGAGCCTTGTACGGCAGCCTTCTCCGCTTTCCAGATTTCCTCGAGGTCGGCATACTCTTTTTCAAGCTTGCTGATTTCTTCTTCAATCAGGCCAAAGCGTTTCTGGCTGGCTTCATCTTTCTCGCGGCGCACGGCTTCACGCTCAATCTTAAGCTGAATCAGTCGGCGATCCAGCTTATCCATCACTTCCGGCTTGGAGTCGATCTCCATCTTGATACGCGAAGCCGCCTCGTCGATCAGGTCGATGGCCTTATCCGGCAAAAAACGGTCCGTAATATAACGGTTAGACAGTTCTGCCGCCGCGACAATGGCCGGATCGGTAATTTCCACACCGTGGTGTAATTCGTACTTTTCCTGCAAACCGCGCAAGATGGCAATGGTCGCCTCGACGCTAGGTTCATCCACCAGCACCTTCTGGAAGCGACGCTCCAAGGCCGCATCTTTTTCGATGTATTTACGGTATTCATCCAGCGTGGTCGCGCCCACGCAATGCAGCTCACCCCGGGCCAATGCAGGCTTGAGCATATTGCCGGCATCCATCGCGCCTTCAGATTTGCCGGCACCGACCATGGTATGAATCTCGTCAATAAAGACGATGGTCTGGCCTTCGTCTTGCGCCAGCTCCTTGAGCACCGCTTTCAAACGTTCTTCAAATTCGCCGCGGTATTTGGCCCCGGCCAACAGGGCAGCCATGTCCAGGCTCAATACTTTTTTGTTTTTAAGCGAATCAGGCACTTCGCCATTGACGATACGCTGCGCCAGGCCTTCTACAATCGCGGTTTTACCCACGCCGGGCTCACCGATCAATACCGGATTATTTTTGGTGCGGCGCTGCAAAACCTGAATGGCGCGCCGAATCTCGTCATCGCGGCCAATCACCGGATCCAGCTTGCCAGCACGGGCGCGCTCGGTCAGGTCCAGCGTGTATTTTTTCAACGCTTCGCGCTGGCCTTCCGCTTCCTGGCTGTTGACGGAATCATTGCCGCGCACGGCTTTAATCGCCTGCTCAAGTGCAGTTTTACTCAAGCCATGTTGCTTGAGCAGTTGCCCGGTGGGGCCTTTATCTTCGGCCAGCGCCAGCAAGAACATTTCGCTGGCGATATAGCTGTCGCCACTCTTTTGCGCAAGCTTGTCAGTGACATTGAGCAAATTATTGAGGTCGCGCGACACGCTGACATCGCCGCTGTTTTCGCTGACTTTGGGCAGGTTGTCTATGGCTTGCTGCAACCCGGTTTTAAGTGCGCTGACTTGCGCGCCTGCGCGAGACAACAGCGCCGCTACCCCACTGTCGTCCTGGTTGAGCATGGCCAGCAACAAGTGAGGCGCTTCTATGGTGGGATGGTCCGCCCCGACGGCCATGCTCTGCGCATCGGCCAGGGCCTGTTGAAATTTAGTCGTGAGTTTATCAAAACGCATGGCAAACCCTTTCTTGATTTAAAGTATCGCCGCACGCTTGCGGCTGGATACCCATATAATGCGGCGGGTTTTTACGTTTTCAATAGCGCCAGATCAAATGACAGCGTTTTTGAGCTGGCTATTTTGCGAATGGCAGGACTTTCAAGCCTTGATCACTGGTATTCACGGCCAGCGACACCTGGCCTTGTAAATTGAGCCATTGCGGGTAATCCAGCTTGGTCGTGCTATGCAGCATGACACTGGGCGCGCCCCAGGTACGGCCACCATCCACAGAGACCATGGCCACAATATCAAAACCGCTGCTATCCCGCTCTTGCCAGGCCAGCCAGACTTTATCGGCCACGCTCAACAAGGCCGGATGACTGGCATTGCGTTTGAGGTCACCAATCCGTTTCGGCGGTGAGCTCACCCAGGCTTGGCCATCCATGCGCGCCAGCCGCAAGCCGGGCTTGTCCCCTGCCCCATCAAAATAGGCCAGGTGATAGCCAAAGCCTTCACCAACCGCAATCGCAGCACCATGATGCGGACAACCATCCAGTTTCCAGTGACCATAACTGGCACGCACCAGCACCGGTTTGCCGGTGCCACCAATTTCGGCCATGGCATGGTCGCGCTCACTGCCCTCAAAGACATGCCGCCACAAGACCGCCACCGTGCCATCCGGCTTGCTGGTCATGGCAATCCGGCAACACTCGCAGCTGCTATCCGCCAATTTTTGTTCTGGGGCAAAACTTTTGCCTTGATCGCTTGAAACCGCATAGTAAATGGCAGCACCATCATACGGTTTACCCGTAGCCTTGGCGGCCAGCAAATCACGTTTATCCACCCAGGCCACGGTGATGGTGCCATTGGCGGCCACGTGCAAACTGTCAAAACGGTGGGTGATTTCATCGCGGTGCTGGTGCACGATATAAGGGGCCTCAAAGCTTTTGCCGCCATCGGTAGAGCGTGCAAACCAGATATAGCCGGCATAAGGCTTTTTCAGCGATTCGGTCCAGGTGACATACAGATGGCCATTGGGGCCAACCGCAATCTTGGGCCTGGCTTCGCCATCGGCGGCCACTTTCATCGGCAACGGATTGACCACGGTTTCCCGACCAAGGGGTTTGCCCGTGGCATCCAGCAAAGACACCCAGACCTGACCCTGCCTGGCCTGAGCCAGCCAGATGCGGCCGGCACCCTCGGGCGCGACACTGACGGCCAGGGCGTTGGGCGCCTGCTCGGCATGGCCCTCATGACCTTCGTGCGCTTGCGCACAATCCACCCAGCTTGTCATCAGGACAAATAGCCCTAAAACCACGCTTAACCCGTGCCTGAGCAGATTGATTTTATGTATAAAATTGACGTTCATTAACACAAGTGAAACTCGCTAAAGTTTAGCGCCAACTGCGCCGTTAACCCACTTAATCGTCCCAGATAGACGCCTGGAATCAAGCAGACTGAATTATGTTACCCACCGTTTTTGATCATCATAGCACAGCATGGTTGCAGCCATTTGCCGTCACCATGCCCGATATGGCTATGCTGGCCATCAATCGCCGTGCAGTGAGCCTGGCGGCAAACGAACAGGCATTGTCTCTGCTCGCCCCCGTGGGTGAGGAATTACCCAAAGAGTCACGTCAGGTGCTCATCGAAGCCATGCGCGAAGGCAAAACCGAGCTAAACATCACGCTTACCCTCAAAGGCCTCAAGCGCGATTTCAAATGCAGACTATTCTATCCGCAACACACCCGTCGCGCCGTGGGCCTCATGCTGGAGGAAGAAGAAAAGACCTTGACCGACCAGTTGCTGCATATGCAATCCATCGTGCATTCACTGATCGAAATGAGCCCTGACCTGATTTGCATCAAGGATAGCGACAACCGCTGGATGATGGCCAACGAGCAAATGCTCAACACCTTCCAGATCAACCATTTTGACTTTGAGTTTTTGAATAACCGTCAAATTGCGCAGACCTTGCATCCGGTATTCCGCAACAGTTTTGAACATCACGAAAAATCAGACCAACAAGTCTGGCAAACGCGCCAGCCCTACCACAATGAAGAGTTGGTGCATTTGCCACAAGGCGGTCATAAAACGCTAGAGGTGCATAAAGTCGCCTACTACGACCGCGAAGACCTTCCAAGCCACCTGATCACGGTCGCCCGCGATGTGAGCGAGCAAAAGTTTATTCAAACCCAACTCAACAACCGCAGTGCCGTGCTGGATACCCTGATCTCATGCGACTGGATGCTGCACTCGACTGAACGCTGGCAAACGGTGGCAGAAAACGTACTGCAACAATGCTGCCTGTCCTTCAGATTCAGTCGCGCCACCCTGCTGCAGCATGAGAATATCCATACGCGCAACAAGACAGAAATGCGCTCCAAGGCCCTGTTTCATTGGGCCATGAACGGCTTTCATGCCACGTATGAGCACTGGGAAAAAGTGTCTTTCCTCACGCCAGAACTACAACGCTGGCATGCCCTGCTGGCGCAGGGCCAGCCGGTCATGTGTGATGCCCTGAGCCTGCCAGAGGCCGAGCGCGCCCTGCTCAAGTCGCACGACACGGTCAACCTGGTCATTGTGCCGCTGATGCTGGACGATGACTGGTGGGGCTCCATGGTCATTGAACGCTGTTTTGATGCAGAGCCGACCAGTTCACAAGAACTGGGCTCACTGATGGCTATCGGCCGCACCTTGAGCGTGGCCATCAACCGCGAACAAACCGGCAAACATCTCAAGCTGGCAAAAATCGCCTTTGACAGTACTACCGAAGGCATCATGATTGTGAACCCGGCCGGGGAGCTGGTCGGGATCAACCAGGGTTACACCTTGATTACTGGCTATGCAGAAGAAGAGGTGCTGGGCAGCAAACCGCAAATCTTCAAACAGCGTCCGCGCGGCTTGTTTGGTGCGCTCAAACGTCATGGCAAATGGTCTGGCGAAATTGAGAATGTCCGCAAAAACGGTGAGAGCTACACCGAGTGGATGACCATCACGGCGGTGCGTAACCACGCCAATGCCATCACCAACTATGTGGGCGTGTTTGCGGATATTTCGGAAATGAAACGTTCGCAACGCCAGTTGAACTCTCTGGTCAATCACGATCCGCTGACCGGCCTGCCTAACCGCCGTCTGATTAATCACCTGTTCGCGCATGCGATTCAGCGCTCCGGCCGCAATGAGCAGCAAGCGGCCATTCTGTTTATCGACCTCGACCGCTTTAAAAATATCAACGACAGCCTGGGGCATTATGCAGGCGACCAGTTATTGTTGAGCGTAACCGAACGTCTGCGTCAGGCCGTCCGTGAGTCTGACATCGTTGGCCGCCTTGGTGGTGACGAATTCATCATCATGCTGGAAAACCTGCGCAGCAAGGCCGATGCGTCACAAAAAGCGCATGATATTCTGGAAGCCCTGCGAGTTGAATTCAATATTGACCACCACCAGATTTTTGTCAGTGGCAGCATAGGCATCTCGATGTACCCGCAGGATGGGCAGGATGTCGAGAGCCTGATCAAAGCCGCCGACCTCGCCATGTATCAGGTCAAAAACAACGGTAAAAACCATGTCGCGTTTTACGACGCTGCACTGAGCCGCGATGCCGTTGAGCACTTCCAGCTGGAAACCGAGTTGCGGCAGGCGCTCAATAAAAACCAGCTGAATATGTTCTATCAGGCCCAGATTGACCTCAAGACAGGCATGATTATTGGCGCGGAAGCGCTCATCCGCTGGATGCATCCGACACAGGGCATTATCTCGCCCGCCAAATTCATCCCGCTGGCAGAAGAAACCGGCCTGATTCTGAGCATAGGGGAATGGGCCCTCGCTCAGTCGGTCCGGCAAGCGCATGCCTGGCATCAACAGCATCCGGAATTCAAGAAAATTGCGATTAATGTCTCTGCTGTGCAGATCATGAAAAGCAAGTTTGCCGACACGGTCTACGGCATCCTGATGGAAAGCGAATGTGACCCATCCATCATTGAGCTTGAAATCACCGAAAGCACCTTGATGCAGCATACGCAACATGTGGTCGACACCTTCAATCAACTCAAGCTGTTGGGAATCAGCATTGCGATTGATGATTTTGGCACCGGCTACTCTTCACTCTCACACTTGAAACGGTTGCCGCTGGACCAGATCAAGATAGACCGCAGCTTTGTCAAAGACCTGCCAAACGACAAGGACGATGCTGCGATTACCAGTGCGATTTACGCCATGGCGACCCAGCTGGGATTTACTGTAGTGGCTGAGGGCGTAGAGACAGAAGAGCAGGAAAAATTTTTACAGCGACTGGGGTGCCAGACAGCCCAAGGCTATCTGTACGCCTATCCGGTCAATGCGGACGATTTTGTAAAACTGTTAACATTAAACAATCAAAGAAAAATAAAACGCCATGCATAATCAAGCCTCCGACACTTATTACATTAGCCCAGACCAACTGCAAGTGGGGTTATATATCCACCTTGATCTCGGTTGGATGGATCATCCATTCTCGGTCAGCAACTTCAAGATCACTGAAGATGCGCAAATTGACACGATCAAATCGCTGGGGCTCAAGCAGCTACGCTATGACCCGCGACGGAGTACCAGTCACCCGCTGAAAAAAAATGCCAATGTTGTGGAGTTTCTGGTGAAAAAAGCGTTGTTCCCGGAGCCGGAACCCGCCAAAGAAACAACGCCGCTCAATGCTGCTCAGCAAAAACGACAGGTGCTCAAGCAAGTCATCAACGAGAGTGAGCAAAAGTTTATGCGCACCAGTGCCGAGGTCAAAAATATTCAGAAGCTCTCTACCGAGCATCCTGACCAGGCCTATGGACTGGCTCAAACCCTGGTACAAGACCTAGTCAGCAGCACACTGACTGAAGGTGATATTGCGATCCACGCCATGAGCGGACACCGTGTCGGCGATCAGCATTACCAGCATGAGCTGAATACCCTGGTGGCCAGCCTGATCCTGGCCAAGAACCTGAATATCAGCGATGAGGATGCTGTGATACTGGGCATGGCGGCCATTTTGCATGATATTGGCAAGCGGCAGATTAGTGACAAAATCCTGTTGAAAAAGGACCCCCTTAACCTGCGCGAAGTCGCGATTTATCAAACCCACGTCGCCTTAGGCCTGAATATGCTCAAAGAGGTGGCCGTACCCAAAAAAATCATGACACTGATTGCCCAGCATCATGAATTTGCGGATGGCAGCGGTTACCCGCAAGGCCTGCGTGCAGAACAGATTGACCCGTTGGCGCATATCCTGATCATCGCCAATGTGTATGACAATCTATGCAACCCTTCTAACCCGGCCTTGGCAAAAACGCCCTACGAAGCGCTCAGCATGATGTTTGCGCAGCAACGTCACCAATTTGACCAGACCATTTTGCGCCGCTTTATCAAGTGCCTGGGCATTTATCCGCCAGGCAGTGTAGTGCGCCTTTCAGATCAGCAACTGGCAACGGTGATCTCCACCAACCCGCAGCAACCTTTAAGGCCTTTCGTGCAGATCCTCAACGATGATCCTGAGGAAGAGGGTGAAACTTTTGACCTCAGGGAAGCGCTGGACATCAACATCATCCAGTGTCTGAAACCAGAGCAGCTGCCCGATATCCTGCAAAAACGTATGCGGCTCAAACAGCGCACCAGCTACTTTCTGGATAAAGTTTACGCGACCGTTTGACCCGGTTGAAAGATGACCCGCGGTAAAAATGGCGCGGGTCAATAATCAAACTTGACTTGTACATACCCCGTGCGTTGCGGGTAGGGGTGGCGGACATAGGCCTGATCGTTGTTCAGATTATCGATCCCCACACTGGCGGTCCAGCGCTTGCTCATGTGATAGTTGGCCTTCACATCCACGAAAAAGAACTTGCTCGCAGCGATGTAGGTGTCATCATTGACATCGCTGTTATCCAGCAAGTTGTATTGACGGCCGCTATACCGGGCACTCACACTGTAGGTAATCTGACTGCCCTGATGATAGGTCGTCACCAGCTTGAACATTTCGCGTGGAATCCGCGGGGCCTTATTGCCCTCAATACTTCGGTCCACCCGGTTACGGAGTATTTCTGCATCGGTAAACGTAGCACTGCCCAAAATATCCAGGCCATGAATCCATACATCCTGCCATTCTGTGGACAACTCTATCCCCCGGGTCCTGACGTGGTCCAAATTCTGGATAAAGGAACAGCCACCCGCCCCGGCTGTACACACCCCTGTGCCATAGGGAATCGCGCGGCCATTGGCAATGGTCTGTGAGATCAAGGCATCATATTTTTCTTCGTTAAACACGCTGGCGCGAATCAGGCCGTTAGCAAACCGCCTTTCGGCGGTGATTTCAGCTGATAGCACCTCCTCCGGTTTGAGATTCGGGTTGTTCTGGACAATCTGGCTGCTCTGCGTAACCTGTTGATAGAGCTCACTCACCGTCGGAAAACGGAATGCCTGTCCAAATGAAGCACGGAATCCCCATTCTGGCATGGGTTCAAAACTCAATGAAACCTTGGGCGAAAACCGGTTAGCCTCTGCCGTCGCATAATTGGCCGTAGACAACACGCCGCCAGTCACGGCCTGGTTACGGCCATCCATAGCCTGCCAGCGCTCTGCACGTCCGCCTAACGTGAGCGACCATTGCGGGTGCAATTGCCATTTATCCTGAATAAACAATGCTTGCGTACGCGTGCTGCCACGTGAGCTGCTATTCAAGTTGCCTTTGTTTCCCACTTGCCAGTCTGCCGTATCAAAGGTGGTGCTGCCAAGATCGTACTCATCAATATGGTAGCCCACATCCACAACATGCCGCCCCCAGCCAGCCTCTGCTGGCCTGAAGGTTGCACGCGCATCAAAGGTGGTCCAGCCCGTGCCTGACATGTCTGTCACGCGCCCGGCACGATTGATGTAGGGATTCCCCGCAGCAAGTGTCGTTGTCGAGGTAGCAATATTTGACTGGCTATTTTTGTCCTGCTGGTAGTCATAGTCTGAAAAAGTCAGTTGCCAGTCAAAAAAGCCTTTGCTGTCCGACTTGAGGTCAATGGCCTGCATGACATGCGTCGCGTCGGCTTTTGACGGATTAAATCCGCTCAAATCATAGCGCAGGCCATTGAGCTGTACGCGGTTGTTATACACCGTGTTTCCATTAGCGTCCTTGAGATACGACGCCACATCCGTATGACTGTTCAAATGCCATAACCCCAGGGTATAGGTGGCTTTCACGGTATCCGTTACATCGTATGCGGCCTTGAACCGCAGATTTGTTTGCTCCGGCCGCTCCATGCTCACTGCCCCAAACACATTACGCGGCAAATTTCTATCGTTTTTGTCGACAGAGGCACCGGTAACGGCGACCCCGCCCGCTGTGCGGCTCCCAGCACTCAAATCACGGACGACAAAATCCATGGGCTGGCCTTCATTATTCAGATAATCAGCGCTGAGCAGCAGGCTCAGGTCATTCCATTTGTCACCAAGCGAAGCAGAAAGGTGCTGGCCTTCAAGATTGAGTTTTGAATGGTATAAATCAAAATTTTGGCGGAAATACTGCACATTGGTATGCGCCTCCAGCTTGGTCGGCATCCTGGTTTTTACACTGACCACACCGCCAAACGAGTTACCGGCGAACATGGCAGAAAAAGGTCCATACATCATGCTAATCTGCTCAATCTCATCCGGACTAATCATGCCCCAGCGTGGCGGGAAGGCAAACGAGTTTCCCAGCAAATTGGAGAGTAATACGCCATCTGCGTACAGCATGGTTTGCGCACTTGAAAGTGTCCCCACGGTCCGCCCGGCAATAATGCCGTTTCTATCGCCAATATAGCGCTCCCGGATTTGCAAACTGGGCAAAAACTTCATCGCCTGCGCGGCCGTGGTGGCATTCACACTCTCCTGAATCTGTTTTTTGTTAAAGCTTTCTACGGTGGCCGGATAATCGACAATCCGGCTATCCACCGTACCCGATACCTCGACATCATCCAGCTCTACCTGATTATGATCGGCATACACTGGCATGGATGCCAACCCCAACACCAGGCTGGCACCCCAGTAAAGGCTGCCTGGTAAACGAAACTGCTTCATGACTTCTTCCCTGAGCATTTAAGTAGATGGTTAATAAAATAGATTAAAAGCCACATTGACCGACCGCCCCATGCCGGGCACATTCATCCCGTAATAGGCGGCCCCCCCCGTCGTCATGGAGTTACCTTCTGCCACATATGCCCCGCCCAGGGGCAATAAATAAAATTTGTTGAACAAGTTTTCGACAGAAAAATCGAGGCGTGCATGCTGCCACTCATAGCTGCTGCGCAAATGAAAAATCGTGTAACCAGGCGTATTTACTTCGTTTCGCACCTCTGAAACGCGCACTTTTTCTGCCACACTTTGCAGCTCAAGACGGTTGGTCCACTTGCCCAATTGATGCTGAAAGCCAGCTTTTAGATTGAGTGGCATCATGTGGTAAAGATGTCCGCCAGTGGTTTCATTATTCCCACGTACGTAGCTAATTACCCCTGTGGCTGAAAAGTTGCCTACACTTGCCAATCGCCCAAACTGATAGCTGCCGGACAAATCCGCCCCATATAGCAGCGCATCCACATTCTCATATTGCAACAAGACGTAGCAATTCGTGGTCGTGACGTTAGTACCATTACAGCCGCTCCCCGCAGAGGTATTTCGTTGCAGGCGTCTTGCATCAATATAATTGTCAACATAAGTGGCATATGCCGTCGTTTTCACCGCCCATTTTTCATGGTTGGCATCCTGCCAATCCGCGACCACACTCATGGTATAGGCGACCTCAGGCTTTAGGTCTGGATTACCCACATAACCATTGCCATCCCCAACAAAGTTATTCATCAAGGCGGCCATGCTATTGGTAGACCATGCGAAGCGTTCGTATAAATTGGGAGAGCGATTTTTGCGGGCGAATCCGATCTCATAAGCCTGATTGGCGTCAGCACGATATTTCACTAGCGCGGTCAAATCATACTGCTGAGTCTGGGTGTTACGATCGCCACGATTCAGTTTGGCAGCATCCACACTATAGGTAGTGTTGTAGCCTTGAACAGGGTCAACAGATGAACGGACACTGTCTGTACGCAGGCCTAATAATGTCATCCATTCTGCATCCCATACAGACTCCCACTCGCCATAAACACCCAGACGGTCTCTTTTACCATTCCGTATGTTCTGAAACGTGTTTGGCCCCATATTAAAACCATCAATAGGTGTCCACCAATCGTCGAGACGATAGTTTTGGAAATCCACCCCAAGGCGCAGCGTGTCACGCGCATTAAGTAGCAAAGTGGTTTTGATGCTGCCGCCATCAGTGCTTGCGTCGCTCAGCATAGGCATATACATACCAAATGCTCGGCTGCGCAACATATCCATGGCGTGTCGGATGTCTTGATGAAAATAGCGAACCTCCAGTTCACCCCAATCGTATGCTCCCAGATAATGCATGTTGACGGTTTTATTTACGTTTGCAGGCTTGTGCGTTAACAGGCTGGAACCATTATTCGGATCAAACTCGCTGGAGACCATGTCCATACGCTGATTGGGAAACCCCTCCCAATCTATGCTTTGCTCACCCCACTTCAATTCAAACAGGTGATTGTCATCCACGTTCCACGCCAACCCCAGCTCCTGATTACGCGATCGGCGGAAAGCAGAGCTGGCCACCTCTTTTTCGCCAACCCGATCTTCAGTCGGAGTCGTTTGCAGAATTGGTTTTTTGAAATTGCCTGCTGCCTGATAATTATTAGCATCGGCATAAGTCTCTGTATATGCCAGACTAAACTGACGGGTTGCTGCACCCAAAGCCACATTGGCTCCTCTGGCCGCCCCATTGCTCCGGTAAAACGTCCCCAACTGCCCAAAGCTGACATAGACCTGATCGTCATTTGCAAAGCGCGGACGCGCTGAATCCACTTGTATGGTGCTGCCGATACTATCGCCGCCCACGCTAACTGGGGCAACGCCCGCATAGACCTGAATGCTGCGCACTTGCGCCGGATTGATAAATGACAACGCCGGGTTCATATGATTTGGGCAAGCACTCATCAAATCCATGCCATCCACTTGCGTACGGTTACGGTCATCTGCAAACCCATGGATGGTCGGCAGGCTTGAAATGCCGCCAGCACTAAAGCTACTGACACCAGGGATCTCTTCTAGCAACTTAGCGGTATCTGTCGTGTTAGCCCCCTTTTGCCGAATGGCTTTCAAAGGGATGACCTCCCCTTTAAAACGGCTTTCCTGGTCAACTTGCACGGGAGGCAATTGCAAGCTTTTCTCGCTTTCCTCAGCATTAGGGCCAGCGTAACCAAGCATGGGCGAGACGAGCAACGCCATCAACAATCTCAATAATTTCATGATTTTTTCAGTCAAAGATGGCAAATGCGCATGCATTTACCATCTTTCTCCGCTCTTCCTAGTTATGCTTGCTCACGGCGGCGGCGCGCTATCATGCCGGTCATGACCAGGCCTAAACTCAACAGCGTATAGGTGCTTGCCTCAGGAACAGGCACAGCCACAATGCTGATCACCTGACTGACGGGATACCCACTCATGGTGCCCACCGAGCCATACCCAGCCGCGGAGGTCCCTGTCATACAAACGGCGCCCATCATGCCGCCAGGCGCACAGTCGGCATAAGCCAGTTTGTTAATTTGAGTCTGTGTCAACGCAGTCAATGGATTATCAGGGACAAAAATCAAGGCGTAAGCGTTACCAGGATTATTTGCCGGACGCGGATAGCCGTAATAAACACCGCCGATATCCACACCCGCCTGAGGGCTCCAGCCATCCCCGCCAGCCAGGGTTGAGAAGGTATTCGTGTTGCTGTTTTTAAAGGTGGCAGCAAATGTGCCGCCTAAAGCAGCGTCATACCAAGAAACCAACTGGTAATTCAGGTTTAACCAAGTCATATTGGAAGCATCTGTACCAGTCATAGACTCACTCAGCTTACCCGCCAGGCCGGTAATTACTTTTGTTGCTGAGTCATAACTAAATGACCCTTCAAAAATAGAGTTTTTTGGCTGGGTGTCTGGCTCAAACCAGGTGGTGGTCACATTGTAAGTAGATACCGCAGCAAATGCTGGGCTGGTTGCCAAAGTCATGGCAGCGATTGCCAATGTTTTTTTCAATACGTTCATTTTCTTCTCCTATCATGTTGGTGAGGGCGTTAAGCACACTCACCAACGACTCATGTCATGGGGTTAATTGCTAAGACGGCGCACCTGCCAGCCGACCAAGGCCAGACCTGTCAGCAACAGGGCCATGTTTTCCGGCTCTGGGACTGCGCTGACATTCAGTGAGGCGGTGTAGCCAAAACTAGTCGCCAGCTGGTTTGCGGCGTTGTTACCGCCAATCATGATGGTGTAATCCCCTGCCCCCAGCAGAAACTTGCCGGTGACCACATCGGTCGCTGTGGTCGCAGAGCCCTTGTAGATAAAGCTGCTCAGTTCGCTGTCGATGCCAATCGCATCGCCGTCACCGCCCATTTTCCAGTTGCCCAGTGCGTTCCAGCTGCCATCGGTGTCGGTATACGACTTGTTGGAGCCCAGGTTGGCTTGCGCCCAGCTGTAGCGCCAGACGATAGAAGCGTTGGCACTATCGTAATCGGCACTGGTTTGCGTGCCAGGGAAAACACCGCCAGTTCTGATGGCCGCCAGTCCACCGTAAATAGAGAAAGCAGGTAACAGATCGGCAGAGGTTGCATCGACGCTGAAATCCACCCAGGCATTGTTTTGCAGGGTGAAGCGGAAAGCGCGGCCGATATGGCTATCGCCCAGATTGCCGTCAGCAGCGCCGGCCCAGCCATAGTTGGTATTGACGGTGGTGGTAATACTATTGCTGGCATTCACCAGGCCAGAGAATGTGCCAAAGTCACGCCCGGTATAACTTAAATGCGCCCAGGCAGGTTGAGTGAGTCCCAGCAAGGCCAGGGCCAAGAAGGTTTTTTTCATATACTTTTCCTCAGAAATATTTTTTGTAAACGGCATGCCCCCTACTGGCCAGCTACCAGCAGGGTTAGCATCACACATCAGGCGGCGAAGACTTGCCTGGCATCCCGATCGGGTTGCCAGCGGATAAGCGCGCTGATGTCACAAGCAAAATAAGAGCAAAGTTTGCCCAGATGCTCAGTGCATGCGTTGTAAGAAGGATTTTTGACCATGCGATGCAAGGTCATGCGGCTGATGCCGGTAGACTCAGCGATTTCTTTGAGGGTGATGTGGCGTTTCCACTCCACCTGTTTGGCAAATATCATTGCCTGAAGGTTGATGACGATCATGTCATGACTCCATATGTGCCTGCATCACAGGCATACCCATAAACCGTCTAGACGACAGACGGTGCTAGATTGAGCGTGGAGTCAGTGGGGGTGCGCGCGTGGGGTGCGCGGTGGAGTAAACACTTGCGACAACCGGGGCCTGATAGCTGCTTAAAGCAATCTCGGCCTGGGCTTGTTGAAACAGAATGTAAGCCGGATTGGGCTGGGGCAATACCACATCATCCATCGCCATATGGCAGAACGGACAATGATTGAGATGATGTCCCAGTGAAACCGGTTTTTGTGAAGGCTGATAGTCAATCAGGGTGGCGCGCAATTTTCCTTGCGTGGTGATCACCTGAATGACCAGTTTACTGCCCTGCGAGGAACACACCTCCTGAATAAAGCTTTTGCCTGTTTGCATGGGAAACGCGAGGCTCAACGTCGGCACGAGCGCAGCCAGCATGATAGCCATCAAGGCCATGCGTGCCATCCAACGTTGAAATTTGCGCGTCACCATGCCGCCATTTTAACGGCAATCCTTTAAAATAAACAATAGCCTCTTCATTGACACAGGACAAACCATGGCCACTCCCAGCCTGCTGGCACTACTAGATGACATTACCACCATGCTGGATGACGTTTCCGTCATGAGCCAGCTCGCGGCCAAAAAAACAGCGGGGGTGCTGGGCGATGACCTTGCGCTCAATGCCCAGCAAGTCACTGGGATTGCCGCCAAGAGAGAGCTGCCAGTGGTGTGGGCGGTGGCGCGAGGATCGCTGCTGAACAAACTGATTCTGGTGCCTGCAGCGCTGTTGATCAGTGCGTTTTTACCTTGGCTGATCACCCCCTTGCTGATGCTGGGAGGGGCCTTTCTGTGCTTTGAAGGCTTTGAGAAAGTCTGGCACAAACTGCGCCATGACAAGCACTCGGACACCAGTGAACAAGCGATCCACGCCGCCATGCAGCAACCTGAGACAGACCTGGTCGCCCTGGAGCAGGAAAAAATCAAAGGCGCTGTTCGGACGGACTTCATTCTGTCCGCCGAAATTATTGTGATTGCCCTGGGCGTTGTCGCCGATGCAGCTATCACGCAGCGTATTCTGGTGCTCTCCCTCATTGCAGTCGTCATGACACTGGGGGTGTATGGCCTGGTCGCTTTGATCGTCAAAATGGATGATATCGGCTTATGGCTGATGCAACGAAGCGGTCATCATCTTCTGGCCTCTGCCGCACGCAAAACAGGTTGGGGCATGGTGCAAACGGTCCCCTACCTGATGCGCTTGCTCAGCATCGTCGGCACCGCGGCCATGTTTCTGGTCGGCGGTGGCATTCTCGCCCATGGCATCCCCCCCTTGCATGCGCTGATTGAGCAATCTCCACAGTGGACGCTGTTGTGGAACGCCTTGATCGGCATATTGGCGGGCGCTATCTGCTTCGTCTTAATCCATATCGCGATGATATTTAGAAAGAAACACTAGTTTTTTTCTAAGCCCTTGTTAGAATTACCTAAAAAGGGGGCTTCATGATACTTTCGCGCAAAGTAATAGTGGTTGCTTTATCGGTTTCCGTTGCTTGCTTGCTCGGTTCTTTGCAAGCAACACCCGCTCAAATGTTATGGCTGGATAATGTGCACTGGTTTGTCACCAATGCGGCCTGCCTGATTCTGGCGCTACTGGGTTATTACCGCAGCCATCTCTCACACCGCCCCTGTAAACGCTGGTTTGTGTTTGGTACCTTGGCCTATTTTACCGGCGGCGTGCTCTGGATATTTGAAGTCCTCACCAAACAAACCAATTTCCCCGCCCAGTCCGATATTTTTTACCCCCTCATGGGCGTATGCCTCATCATCGGCTTTATCACCGCCTTACGCAGCCAGCTTTCTGCGGCCAAAACCTGGGCATTCTCGATTGACACCATTTCATTCAGCATTGCTGTTCTCAGCTACATCCTAATTTTATATTTGCCACAATCGTCCGAAGTCAGCCCACTACAGCTGGCCGTGCTCAGTGCCTACCCTGCCAGTTTACTCAGTGCTGCGCTGGTTTCCCTGCTATTGATCCCATACCTGCGACCGGCATGGATGATGCCCTGGCTTATGCTCAGCGCGGGGTTGACCTTGCTGGGCGCATGCTGGATGCAATGGAACCTGAACGCACTCAACCACGTGCCTCAAACTAGCCTCTGGACCAATTACGGTTTTTCAGCGGCAGACCTGTTGATCGGCAGCGGGCTGTATGGCTGGCAAGTCCGCATTGCCAAGCGCGTGTCTTATCACAGGCAATGCAGACGCGTTCGCGGCTTGATTCCAGCCATTACCTTTATTTTTAGCATGTGTACACTGGCGCTCATCTGGTGGCAAAGCGGCCCGCACCCCTATGCCTATTACATTGCCATCGGCTCAGTCATGATGATTCTGGTGTTCTCGGCCCTGCGGCAAAGTATCTTGCTGCGTGAGAGTGAAAAACTGCTACTCGCCGAAAATCTGCTGGCCGAAAAAGAACGCCAGTTCCAGCAGTTGTCGCGCAACGACCCGCTCACGCGGCTTCCCAACCGGCTGGCCATACACACACTGCTAGAACACGCCATCATCACGGCAGCCGATGCCAGCGACACCGTCGCCCTGCTCATGATTGATTTAAAGCATTTTCAAAGCATTAACGACAGCTTCGGCCACCATACCGGCGACTTGTACTTACTGGAGATCGCCCAGCGCCTGCAATATATCACGCATGAATCCGGCGAGTTAGGCCGTGTGCATGGCGACAAATTTGCCCTGATTACCTCGCGGAAAACCGATGCCGAACTGGTTCATCTGGCAAACAATTTATGCAGAATTGTGCATAAGCCCGTGCTGATTGAAGGACATGAATTGATTCTGGATGCCTATATCGGCATCAGCCTGTTTCCGCGTGATGCAGAAGATGCAGAGCAGCTGGCACGCAATGCCAACACCGCACTTGCGCATGCCAAGCACGGCACCCAACATCCGTATTTATTCTATTGCAAAGAACATACCAGGCTGGCTCAAAACCGCTTCAAGCTCGACGTGCAACTGCGCAAAGCCATCAAAAAACAAGAATTCTTTTTGCAGTTTCAACCGATTTTCAGCCTGGGCAAACAACAACCGGTCATCTGCAATATTGAGGCGCTCATCCGCTGGAAAACCAACAAGGGAGAGGTGGTCTCCCCGGCTGAATTTATCCCCTACGCCGAACAGTCTGGCCTGATTTTACCCATGGGCGAATGGATTATTGCAGAAGCATTCAAGCATTGGGCCAAGCTGGTTAAAGACAGTGGTCATGAGGTGGGCCTTTCAATTAACATCTCCCCGCGGCAATTCCGTGACCATAGCTTGCCACTGCGCATTGCCGGGCAACTACAACGCTATCACCTGCCGGCCCGCTTGCTGACCCTGGAAATCACCGAAAGTGCCGTCTTTGAACATGAAGAACAGGCGCTGGAAACCTTAAAACAATTCAAGGCTATTGGCGTGCGCCTGTCGCTCGATGATTTTGGTGTAGGCAACTCATCGCTGTTTAAACTCAAACACCTGCCCCTGGATGAACTCAAAATTGACCGTGCCTTTATGATTGATGTACCGGAAAGCAGCGCCGACAGCGAAATTGTCAGCACCATTATCAAAACAGCCGGCATTCTGGGCTTGTCCGTTGTGGTAGAAGGCATTGAAACCGAAGCGCAGCTTGAGTTTCTGCGCAAGATCGGCTGCGATTGCATCCAGGGCTTTCTGCTGGGCCGCCCGATGGATATCCAAGGCATTCCGCCCCTGTTAGTCGCGGCCAAGACACAAACGCTGAGCGCTTAATCTTTGACGCTGTCAGCCTACGGCTTAAAACTGCAGTTTGAGTTGTATAGTCACGGCATCACCTTCCCGCACACTCGCCTGCTTGCGAATTTCTGCCTTTAAAAACAAGGCATAGCGCTTGTGATCAAATGCCGGAAAAATCGAGGTTTGCCACGTCAAGGCTGGGGCTGGAATAGATGGGGCGCGGTTGGAAGTGATACTCGCAGTGACCTTGACCGCCCCCCAGCCGCGGCGTTTGGTTTGATGGTATTGGCTAAGGGTATGAATTTCGTCAGAGATGTCTGGCGGCAAGCTGACGTAATGCCAGGTGCTTTTGCTGCCTTGCCAAAGCCTGATCACATCAGTAAACGTATATTCCAGTCCATCCATCACCACCTCAGTCATCGCAAGTCACCAGGACCCGCGTTCACTAGACTGCAGAACGCGGTTTCAGGAGGCCGTGGGTTGTTTAAAACTATCCAGCATCAACATGCCCACACCGACGCAAATGGCACTGTCTGCCACATTAAACGCAGGCCAGGCCCATTGCTGATAATAAAACAGCAAAAAGTCCACCACATAGCCGAGCGTGAGGCGATCATAGAGATTGCCCAAGGCGCCGCCCAACACCAGCGCCAGCCCCAAACAGAATACCTTTTTCTGCGGATGTTTGACCAGCAAATACACCATCACGGCCGAAGCCAGCGTAGAGACCGCGGTGAAAAAGCCATGCTGCCAGCCGCCGGCATTGGCCAAAAAGCTAAAGGCCGCGCCGGTGTTGTGGTAACGCACCAGATCAAAAAAACCGGTCACTGGCACGTGCTCGCCATAGACAAACATGCGCTGGATCAGGTGCTTGGTGTAGAGATCAAGCGCGATGACAATGGCGCTTAACACCAGCCATGGCAGAGCCGAGCGAACATTAGGCATAGTTGCGCACTTCACCTTTGCCAAACAGGTTGCTTACACAGCGGCCGCACAGGGTCGGGTGTGCGAGATCAATGCCGACATCCGCACGGTAATGCCAGCAACGGTCGCACTTCTGGTGTGCGCTCGGCTTCACCAGGATTTTCTGCGCTGACGCATCGGCCACTTTATAGGTGATCGCGCTGGAGGTGATCATGACAAAGCGCAAGTCATCCTGCAGGCTGCTCAGGGCTTCAAACGCCTCGCTGGTAACATGAAACTCCAGCTCGGCTTGCAATGAAGACCCCACCTTGCCTTCGCCACGCAACACTTCAATCTCTTTGGCAGCTTGCGCGCGCAAGGCAATAACAGTTTGCCAGTGCTGTAATTGCGTGTCACTCAAGCCATGGGCAGGCAATGCATACCAGTCTTCTTCAAACACGGTCGCCACAGCATCCAGTCCCAAGGTCTGCCAGATTTCATCAGCAGTAAAGCTCAAGATTGGCGCCATCAAACGCATCATGGCATGCGTGATGTGATGCAGGGCGCTCTGAGCCGCACGTCGCGCATGCGAGGTTTCACCGCTGGTGTACAAACGGTCTTTGAGGATATCGAGGTAGAAACCGCCCAAGTCTTCAGAACAGAAACTCACAAATTTCTGTACGGCCAGATGGAATTCGTATTTGTCGTAATCGGCCAGAATACCCGTTTGCAATTGATGGGTCAGATGCAGCGCGTAACGGTCAATTTCCAGCCACTGATCAACCGGCAACAAGTCTTTGCTGGCATCAAAGTCAGCCAGGTTAGAGAGCAAGAAGCGCAAGGTATTGCGGATACGGCGATAGCCATCGGCCACGCGCTTGAGGATCTCGTCACTGATGGTCAGCTCACCTGAGTAGTCGGTTGAGGCAACCCACAAGCGCAGGATATCAGCACCATAGGTGTCCATCACCTTTTGCGGTGCAACCACGTTGCCTTTGGACTTACTCATTTTGTGACCTGCTCCATCCACCACAAAACCATGTGTCAGCAAGGCTTTGTAAGGCGCATTGCCATCAATGGCGCACCCAGTCAGCAAGCTGGACTGAAACCAGCCACGGTGTTGGTCAGAGCCTTCCAGATACAAGTCAGCCACAGGCTGGTGTTCAGCCTCACGCTGGTTAGCTGCCGCAGATAGGCTAGCATGATGCGCTGAACGCACCACTGCATAATGCGTGGCGCCAGAGTCAAACCACACGTCCAGCGTATCGGTCACTTTTTTGTATTGCTCGGCATTTTCAGGCGCATGCTGCGCGAGGAAAGTCGCGCCATCGAGGCTGAACCAGGCTTCTATGCCCTGCTGCTCCACCTGTTTGCACACGGTTTCCAGCAACTGCATGGTCTGTGGATGTGGTTCACCAGTTTCTTTATGCACAAAGAACGGCATAGGCACACCCCAGTTACGCTGGCGAGAGACGCACCAGTCTGGGCGGTTTTTAATCATGGCCTCCAGGCGTGCACGGCCCCAGCTCGGGAAGAACTGGGTCGCGTCTACCGCTGTGTTGGCATGTTCACGCAAAGCTTTGCCATCTTTGCCAACAGAGTTCATGCCAATAAACCACTGATGCGTTGCCAATTGCATCAATGGCGTTTTATGGCGCCAGCAATGCGGGAAGCTGTGGTTTAAACGCGCAGAGGCAAACAGCACGCCGTTTTCCTGCAATTTAGCCAGAATCACTTTATTCGCATCCTGACGGCTCAGGCCTCGGATCTCAGCCAGCTCAACCAGCTCACTGGTAAAAAACTTGCCATCCCCCCCCATCAAGACGCGTGGTTTTTCATTCGGGAAATGCGCACGCATGACCAGCCAGTCATCGTTACCGTGGGCGGCTGCCGTGTGGACCAAGCCAGTACCGGCATCGGTGGTGACGTGGTCGCCCGTGATCACAGGCACCTGGCGGTGATCGAACGGGTGTTGCAACAATAGGCCACGCAGGGCTTCACCCTTGCAACTGGCGACCACAGAAGTATTTTCTTCCGCATATCTGACCAAGGTTTTCTCGGCCAGGTCACGCACCAGAATCAGCAAGCCTTTACTGGTTTGAATCAGGTCATATTCGAGCTCGGCATTCACACTCACCGCCTGGTTGGCAGGTAAGGTCCATGGCGTCGTGGTCCAGATCACGGCATAAGCATCACCATTCACTGTTGTACCAAATGCTTTGCTTAACGCAGCGTTGTCCACCACTTTGAAGCCCACATCAATCGCAGGTGAGTTAACGTCCTCATACTCCACCTCGGCTTCAGCCAGCGCAGAACCGCAGTCCACGCACCAGTGCACGGGCTTGGAACCCTGGTACAAATAGCCATTCTGGTAGATTTCGCCCAAGGCACGCATGATATCTGCCTCGGTATTAAACGCCATGGTCAGATATGGGTGATCCCAATCGCCCAGTACCCCCAGGCGAATAAAGTCTTTTTTCTGTTTCTCGACCTGCTCAGCGGCGTAGGCGCGGCATAGCTCACGAAACTTGGCAGGGTCTATATTTTTTCCGTGGTTTTTCTCGACCACCAACTCAATGGGTAGACCGTGGCAATCCCAGCCTGGCACATAAGGCGCGTCAAAACCACTCATGGTTTTGGCCTTGATGATGATGTCCTTGAGGATTTTATTGACGGCGTGACCAATGTGGATGTCACCGTTAGCGTAAGGCGGGCCATCATGCAGTATGAACGCTGGCGCACCTTTGCGCTTGGCGCGGATACGCTCATAGACCTTGCGTTCTTGCCAGCTTTTTAACCAGGCGGGTTCGCGCTTGGACAAATCACCACGCATGGGAAAGCTGGTTTCGGGTAAATTCAGTTTATATTTTGAATCTTTGCTTTGGTCAGTCATTTAAAATTCTCAAATCGTTTTAACCACAGATAAACACAAAGGCACACAGATATTCTGCGTCGGCTCCCAGCAATTGCTTGGTTTTTATCTGCGTTTATCTGTGTGTATCTGTGGCAAAATAGCTTTTTGCTGCTGCAGTATCCAGCGCAATTTGCGCTTTCAGGGCATCCAGTCCGGCAAATTTTTGCTCGTCGCGCAGTTTTTGAAAAAACTGCACATGCACATGTTGATCGTAAAGATCACCATTAAAATCAAACACATGCACTTCGAGTTTAAGCTTGGGGATGCCTTCCAGCGTCGGGCGATTGCCCAAATTGGCCACAGCCGGTAAATTGTTCAATTTTACCGCATAAACCCCTGTCAGTGCAGGCCGTTCGTGGCGCATATGGACATTGGCAGTGGGGAACCCCAGTTGCCGGCCCAGCTTGGCGCCATGGACGACCTTGCCACTGATGCTGTAAGGCCGCCCCAGCAAGGCCTGCGCTTTGAGCAACTCACCAGCCGCCAGCGCATCGCGCACCAAGGTGCTCGACACACGCTCACCTTGCAGCTGCACTTCTGGTAAGGGAATCACATTAAACCCGTGCTCAATCAGGGTTTGCACACTGCCCGCCCGCCTGGAACCAAAACAGAAGTCCTCGCCCACCATCACCACATTGGCGTTGAGTTGCTCGCGCAGCACTTGCATAAAAGCGGCTGGACTCTGCCCGGCAAACGCCTGGTTAAAGCGCTGCACATAGACATGCTGCACACCACACTCGGCAAAATACTCCAGCTTTTCGCGCATGGAGGCCAAACGCGCGGGGGCGTTTTGTGGTGTAAAAAATTCACGTGGATGCGGCTCAAAGGTCATGACCGCTGGCGTAATCTTGTAGGTTTGCGTGTAGGCAATCAGCTGCCTGAGCAAGGCCTGATGCCCTAAATGCATGCCATCAAAATTACCGATGGCAATCGCCTGCGGCGTTTGAGCCGCTGGAAAATGACGAAATATTTGCATTATTTGGCCACCCGCTTCATAAAATGTTGAGGCCTAAAGCCTAGCAAACCTAAGGCTGAAAAATAAACTGCCATACCCAAAACCACCACGCCCGCCAGATGCAGCATGCGCGTCAAGGCTGGCATGGCTAACCAATCCCCCACCCAACGATCTGTGGCGTGCAATGCCAAGGCCATCAGGGTGACCGCAACGAGCAGCTTGAACAGAAAGCGGCCCCACCCTGGCTGCGGCTCGAACGCACCACTTTTTTGCAACATAACCCACAGCATGGTCGCATTCAGGCAAGCGCCCAAGCCCACGGCCAGCGCCAGCCCGGCATGCTGCAATGAGGTAAACAGCAAAAAGCCCACATTGAGAATTTGGGTCATCACCAAGGTAAAAATCGCAATTTTGACCGGTGTTTTGATATTTTGGCGTGCATAAAAGCCAGGGGCCAGTACCTTGACCATAATCAGGCCCAGCAGGCTCAGGCTATACGCAATCAGGGCGCGCTCGGTTTGCGCCACATCGACCGGTGTGAATTTGCCGTAATAAAATAGACTCGCCACCAATGGTTTGGACAGCACGGCCATCGCCACAGCCGCCGGAATGGCCAGCATAAACGTAAGGCGCAAGCCCCAGTCCAGCAATTGCGAAAACTCGGCGCTGGATTTATCCACATGCGCCTTGGATAAGCTGGGCAACAAAATCGTGCCCAATGCCACGCCCAGCACCCCGGTCGGGAACTCCATGAGGCGGTCAGCGTAATACAGCCAGGACACACTGCCTGTGGGCATGAATGAGGCAAAAATGTTATTCAACACAATCGAAATTTGCGCGACAGAAACGCCAAAAATCGCGGGCCCCATGAGCTTAAGGATGCGGCGCACGCCTTCATCTTGCAAATTCAGTTCGTAGCGCGGCAACATGCCTATCTGTTGCAGGTAAGGCAGTTGATACAGTAACTGAATAATCCCGCCGACAAACACGGCCCAAGCCAGTACATACACCGAGTTGTGAAAATGCGGGGCAATAAAAATCGCAGCGGTGATAAAACTCAAATTGAGCCAGACGGGCGTAAATGCGGGCACCTGAAACTTGCTGAAAGCATTCAACACGCCCCCCGCCATCGAAACCAGCGAGATAAACAGGATATAAGGAAAGGTAATGCGCAACAGCTCCGTGGTGAGTGCGAATTTGGCCGGGTCGCTCACAAACCCAGGCGAGGTCAGCCGCACGATCAGCGGTGCTGCCAGCATGCCCACAATGGTGATCCCGACCAGAAACAGGCCCAGCAAACTGGCAACATGATTGATCAAGGCCCGGGTCGCTTCTGGCGTGCGTTGCTTGCGATATTCGGAAAGGATAGGCACGAAGGCCTGGCTAAATGCCCCTTCGCCCGAGATCCGGCGTAATAGATTAGGAATCTTGAAAGCGACAAAAAAAGCATCGGTGGCCATCCCCGCGCCAAAAATACGGGCAATCAAGGTGTCACGCACAAATCCCAGCAGGCGCGAAATAAAGGTCATGCCACCCACGGTGGCCAATGCTTTGAGCAAATTCATAAATGGTGGAAAATATAGGCCCTGGTTTATTTTTTTGATCGTGAGCCGCTCCCAACGAACGGCTGACTGATTAAAAATTTGGCCGATTTTACCATGCAGGCATCCGCAGTCGAGGAAAATGCGTTTTTATCTTGCAAAAACAAAGCGAAAACAGTATGATGCACGGTTTCGTATCACACCCCTTTTGAAAGTTACAGGATAAAACGAATATGGCAAATACCGCACAAGCTCGCAAACGCGCGCGCCAATCCGTCAAAGTTAACGCGCACAACGCTGCGTTACGTTCAACTTTGCGTACTGCGATCAAAAAAGTAATCAAAGCGATTCAATCTGGTGACAAAGCTGCTGCTGTGGCTTCTTACCAAGAAAATGTCAGCGTGATCGACCGTATCGCTGACAAAAAAATCATTCACAAAAACAAAGCTGCTCGTCACAAGAGCCGTTTGACTGCAGCAATCAAAGCATTGTCCGGTGACGCACCTGCAACTTTGGTTTCTGTGAAAAAAGCAGCAGCCCCTAAAGCCGAAGCTGCACCAGCTAAAAAAGCTGCCAAGCCTCGCGCGAAAAAAGCCGCTGAATAATTTCAGTAGGGGTGCATACTAAAAAAGCCGGACTGATGTCCGGCTTTTTTATTGCCTTGATCTATTGATTACGATGATCTAGCGCATTATCCAAACCGCTGTTGCTGTTATGATCACAGCTGAAAATGCAATCTTTGCCCAGGAGAGCCCCTTGAGTTTTATTGACAAAAACTTGCTTGAGAATGAAGTGGTGATTTACCGCGCGCAGATGCACTGGATTATTTTCCTGAATACCTTCATCTACTTATTGTTGAGCGTGTTGGCGTGCGCATTTAATCTGCGCTTGGCACAATCCAACCAGCTATTATGGGCGATCAGCCTGCTCGGCTTGTTGCTGTCCTTGATCAGTGGCATCAGCAGCTATATCCGCTACAAGACCTCTGAATTTGCCATTACCAACAAACGCGTGCTGATCAAGATTGGCTTTATCAGACGCCACTCGCTGGAAGTATTGCTCCATAAGGTGGAAGGCATAGGCGTCAATCAAAGCATCCTCGGCAGAGTATTCGGCTTTGGGACGATTACCGTCACAGGCACAGGCGGCACCAAAGAAACGTTTGACCAAATTGCTGCACCGCTTGAATTTAGAAAACAGGTGCAGGCAAACCTTTCGTAGCCTGCCTGCTTCAGAGACAAAAAAGCCCGGATAACCGGGCTTTTTTGATGGCGCTGGCAAACAGTTATTCACCAATATGCAACTCGCTACGCGCCACTTTAGCGGCATTCAACACAGCCTGCGCATCATCGCCAATCACCGTGAAATGGCCCATTTTGCGGCCTTTGCGCGGCTCATGCTTGCCATACAAATGCATTTTGAGGTTGCCGTGGGCAAAGGCTTTATCCCAAGCTGGCTCTACCTGTTTACCACTGTACAGCCAGCTATCGCCCAGGATATTCACCATCACCGCATCGCTATGCAAGCGCGGACTACCCAAGGCTTGGCCGGTGATCACGCGCACTTGCTGTTCAAACTGATTGGTGACACAGGCATCGATAGTGTAATGGCCAGAATTGTGAGGGCGTGGCGCAATCTCGTTCACCAGCAACTGGTTGCCCACCACAAAAAACTCAACGCCCAATACGCCGACATAATTGAGCTTGGTTGCCAGTTTTTTGGCCAGCTCTTGGGCATTGGCTTTGATCACTTCAGAACAGCGCGCAGGGGCGATGCTGACATCCAGAATCCCGTTCAAATGGCTGTTTTCTGCCGTGGGGAAGGCGGCAATGTGGCCGTGCGCATCGCGCGCCAGCACGACAGACACTTCCAGGTCCAAAGGCAGCATTTTCTCCAGCACGCAGACTTCTTGCTTAAAGCCCTGAAAGGCAGCGACCGCTTGCTCACGGTTGGCAACACGCGCCTGACCTTTACCATCGTAACCGAAGCGCGCCACTTTGAGCACGGCAGGATACATCTCGCCACCCGCAGGCAAGTCGCTCTCCGCCATCACCGGCACAAACGGACCCACCGGCAAGCCAGCTTCTTTAAAGAACGTTTTTTCTTTCACACGATGCTGGGCAATCGCCACCGCATCCGCGCTCGGATGCACGACGGTAGACTTAGCCAAGGTAGCCAGCGTCTCGGCCGGTACATTCTCAAATTCGGTAGAGATGGCCTGACAGGTTTCCGCCATGGTTTTCAGCGCGGCCGCATCGTCATAGGCTGCACATAAATGCACATCGGCAATCATGCCTGCCGGACTGTTCTGGTCAGGGTCCAGCACAGTGACTTTATAGCCCATCTCGTGCGCTGCGATCACAAAAAAGCGACCCAGCTGGCCGCCGCCTAACATGCCCAACATGGCAGGAGGTTGAATCACGGATGATGTCATGGTTTTTCGCTCAACTCCATTGCATGCACTTTTTCAGCTTGTTTTTTGCGGAAGGTAGTTAATTTTTCTGCTAACACCGGATCTTGATTGGCCAGCATCGCCACCGCAAACAAACCAGCATTGGCCGCACCGGCATCGCCAATGGCAAAGGTCGCCACCGGGATGCCCTTGGGCATTTGCACGATGGACAACAGGGAGTCTTGCCCTTGCAGATGCTTGGAAGGTACAGGCACACCTAACACTGGCAAGGTGGTTTTTGCTGCAACCATGCCAGGCAAATGTGCGGCGCCCCCCGCCCCGGCAATAATCACCTGAAAGCCATTACCTAAGGCAGACTCAGCAAACTCGAACATCAGGTCTGGCGTACGATGGGCAGAGACCACACGCGCTTCATAAGCGACACCAAAATCTGCCAGCATTTGTGCGGCATTTTTCATCACCGGCCAGTCACTGTCCGACCCCATAATAATGGCTACCAAAGGTTTACTCATCCCGTTACCTTTTAATCAATGTGTTCACTTGTCATGCGTAGCTGGCTTCTGCAGCCAGCTACGTTTGCTTATAACAACACCAGATTGTCCCGGTGTATCAATTCTTTTTCTTCCACATACCCCAGCACGCTTTCTATTTCGCTACTGGGCTTACGTTTAATCCGTCGTACTTCATTGGCATTGTAATTGACAATGCCGCGTGCCCATTCCTTACCCGTGGCATCGACGCAAGCCACCACATCGCCGCGCTCAAACTGGCCCAGCACATCGACCACGCCAATCGGCAGCAAGCTTTTACCCTCTTTGGTCAGGACATTCACCGCGCCGTCATCCAGCACCAATTTACCACCCACGCGCAGATGATCCGCCAGCCATTGCTTTTTAGCCAGCGTTTTCATTCTCACGGCTTGCAGGTGCGTCCCAATCGCCTCGCCCTGACTCAAACGTACCAGCACTTCCGGCTCGCGCCCTGATGCAATCACGGTATGTGCGCCACTGTTGGCGGCGCGCTTGGCGGCCAATATCTTGGTTAACATGCCGCCAGTACCCACTGAGCTGCCTGCGCCGCCTGCCATGCTTTCGAGCGCAGGATTGCCTGCAGTTTCAAAATTGATAAACACGGCATTCGGGTCTTTACGCGGATCGGCGGAATACAGGCCTTTTTGATCAGTCAGGATGATCAGCGCATCTGCTTCAATCAGATTCGCCACCAGCGCACCCAGGGTGTCGTTATCGCCGAAACGGATTTCTTCAGTCACCACCGTATCGTTTTCATTGATAATCGGGATGACATTGAGGTCTAGCAGTGTGCGCAAGGTGGAGCGCGCATTGAGGTAGCGCTTGCGGTCGGCCAGATCTTCGTGGGTGAGCAGCAATTGCGCCGTGTGCAACCCGTGTTGCGCAAAGCATTGTTCATACATCTGCACCAGGCCCATTTGACCAACGGCCGCAGCGGCCTGCAGCTCATTGACCTCTACCGGGCGTTTTTTCCAGCCCAGTCGCTGCATGCCTTCGGCAACCGCACCACTGGAGACCAGCACAACTTGTTTGCCCTGCTTGACCAAGGCACTGATTTGCTGTGCCCAAGCGGCAATCGCCGTCTTATCCAGGCCCTGACCATTGTTAGTCACCAGGCTGGAACCCACCTTGACGATCAGGGTTTTACTGTATTGTATGAGTGAAACGCTCATAAAACTATTCTGTGATCGGTTGGACGGGAGTCTCTTCAAGATCACGTTGCGCACGCGTCTGGTCTATATGATCCATGATGGCGTAGGTCAAGGCCTGGCAACCAACACCGCTAATGGCGGAGATAGGAAATACCTGTCCATCCCAGCCATAGGCTTTAATAAAGTCAGCCACTTTTTGCGCACTGTCTTCCAGCATATCAATCTTATTCAACACCAGCCAGCGAGGTTTGTCGTAAAGTTCCTGATCGTATTTTTTCAGCTCGTTGACGATGGCCTTGGCTTCCTGCACCGGATCGACGCTCTCATCAAACGGCGCAATGTCAACCAAGTGCAACAGCAAGGAGGTGCGTTGCAAATGACGCAGGAACTGATGTCCCAGTCCTGCCCCCTCCGCCGCGCCCTCAATCAGGCCAGGTACATCGGCAATCACAAAGCTGCGATTGCTATCGACCCGCACCACGCCGAGGTTAGGGTGCAATGTGGTAAAAGGATAATCGGCGACCTTGGGCTTGGCGGCAGACACCGAGCGAATAAACGTCGACTTACCGGCATTAGGCATCCCCAGCAAGCCCACATCGGCCAATACTTTCAGCTCGAAATATAACTCAAAAGCTTCACCAGGCTCACCCTTGGTACATTGACGTGGAGAACGGTTGGTACTGGTTTTAAAATGGATATTCCCCAGACCGCCATTGCCGCCTTTGGCAATCAGCACTTTCTGGCCATCAGTATTCAAGTCCACCATCATCTGGCCGGTCGCCTTATCGCTGATGGTCGTACCGACAGGCACACGCAGTATCATGTCGTCGCCCCCCTTGCCATAGCAATCGGAACCGCTGCCGTTTTCGCCACGCTCGGCCTTGAAGGTCCGCGTATAACGGTAATCGACCAGGGTATTGATATTGCGGTCTGCAATGACAAAGATGGAACCACCACGGCCACCGTCACCGCCATTCGGACCGCCCATAGGCTCGTATTTCTCACGGCGGAACGTGGCAACACCGTTGCCGCCGTCACCGGCGTAGACTTTGATGGTCGCTTCGTCAATAAACTTCATGATTCAATTTGCCTTTAAGCGCATTACTGCGTAACTCGGTGCTCAAAACCTGTGTGTATTGCAAGCTTGGGCCTACCGTGCGCCTTGCACTGCATCTTAAAATTTCTCACTGCGCGCGGACAATCCAGCGCACAACCATACAAGGCTACAATCTGATAACTATAAAGTAAAAAGCCCCGTCAAGCGACAGGGCTTTTTTCATAAAAGTGCGATTAGACCGCTTCGATGCTCACGGTATGACGCTTCAACGCGCCTTTTACAGCAAATTTTACTTTGCCTTCTACCAGTGCATACAGGGTGTGGTCTTTGCCCATGCCAACGTTTTCACCAGCGTGCATTTTAGTCCCGCGCTGACGCACGATGATGCTACCAGCGTTGACAACTGTTTCACCGAAGGCTTTAACGCCCAGGCGTTTGGCTTGTGAGTCGCGACCGTTACGTGAACTACCGCCTGCTTTTTTGTGTGCCATGTTTGATTCCTTATTCTAGCAATCTGCTCTACTCAAGCAGAACGTGCTTATTTTGCTGAAATAGTGTCGATTTGAATTTCTGTGTAGCTCTGACGATGACCTTGCGTCTTGCGGTAGTGCTTACGACGACGCATTTTGAAGATCATCACTTTGTCACCACGGCCATGTGAAACCACTGTGGCATTCACTTTTGCACCAGCTACCAACGGTGCACCAATCGTAGTTGTCTCGCCGTCTGCAATCAACAACACTTTGTCGATCACTACTGTGGAGCCAACGTCGCCAGTCAATTTCTCAACTTTTACTTTGTCACCAGCGGCTACTTTGTACTGTTTGCCACCTGTTTTAATCACTGCGTACATAATAATGCCTTAAACATCGCCTTTTAAAGAACCCGCAATTATACGCAATTTATTCGGGAATGCAAATATATTTATGCATCATTTCAATCGCGTGCAGGAACGGTGGATGGCAGCCAGCGCTGGCACCAAAGGGGCTAGTTTACCCTAGATCGCCAGGGACGAATACTGCCACGTGTGTAATAGCGGTAGACTGCAAACACGCACATGAGCAACTCCTCTTCCAGCACGGGATCTATCTGCTTGTCCATTTGCATGTCCGCCACCCGATACACCGGTTGTATTTCCAGATTATTCAGCGAGCTCAAAGGCTGAAATCGCACATTGAGCAGAACCCGGCTGTGTTGCATTAATTGCACGGTAAACATATCTTGCACGGCAAGCTGTAACGACTGACCATCTCTCAATGTGACGCCGTACAGCTTTTTGTTGTGCTGAGTCATTTGCTCAACCCCCGTATTAATTTTCCCTGTGTCAGTCATTGGTCCTGCCGCCTGCTGAAAAGGCCAAGCTTAACGCCTACGCTGGTTGCATCACAGAGGCAGTTTGCTTTAAATTGACCATATCAGATAACCTCCCTGTCAGGACCATGGCTTGAAAAAATACGAAATGATTGCCGAAGAGATTGCCAGTGCGATTCAGCAAGGCTTGCTCAAGCGGGGAGACAAACTGCCTTCTATCCGGCACATCCAGGCCAGCAAACAGGTGAATGC
This sequence comes from Methylophilus sp. VKM B-3414, assembly GCF_032248435.1. Lineage (NCBI taxonomy): Bacteria > Pseudomonadati > Pseudomonadota > Betaproteobacteria > Nitrosomonadales > Methylophilaceae > Methylophilus > Methylophilus sp. VKM B-3414. Next base: position 44,154 of record NZ_JAVTLI010000009.1, read on the forward strand.
TTCGACCGTGTTTCAGGCATATTATCTGCTGGAGGCCCGCGGCCTGATTGTGACGCGCCCGCGCTCTGGTTACTATGTGGCGGGGCCGTTACGCAGCGAGCGCCTGCTGCCACAAGCAGCTCACAATGCCAGCCACCCGACCAAACTGCAAGTCAGTGACCTGGTGTTCACGTTGCTGGAGCGTATCAAAGACCCGCAACAAATCCCGTTTGGCTCGGCGTTTCCCAGCCCTTCCCTGTTCCCGCTTGCCAGACTGGCCGACCATATGGCCAGCACGGTGCGCCGCATGCAGCCACAACTGACCGTCAGTGATATCGGCCAGGGCGATGTCGAGCTGCGGCGGCAAATCGCCTTACGCTACCAACTGGACGGCAAACCGACGGATCCGCATGAGATCGTGGTGACCAATGGCGCCATGGAAGCACTGAACTTATGCCTGGCCGCGGTCACGCAACCGGGCGATAGTGTGATCATCGAATCGCCCAGTTTTTATGCCGCGCTGCAAGCCATCGAGCGCATGGGGCTGAAAGCCATCGAGGTGCCTAGTGACCCTGAGCTGGGCATAGACCTGGTGGCACTTGAGCAAACAATCCTTCAGCATCACCCCAAAGCGTGCTGGCTCATGACCAATTTTCAGAACCCGACAGGCAGCCTGATGCCAGAGCCGAAAAAACAGGCGCTGGTGGCCCTGATTACCCGTCACCGGTTACCGCTGATTGAGGATGACGTCTACCGCGAATTGTATTTTGGCAAACAGCGGCCTTTACCGGCCAAGACTTGGGACAACGACGGCTGGGTCATGCATTGCAGTTCATTTTCAAAATCGCTCGCGCCCGGATACCGCGTCGGCTGGGTTTCAGCCGGGCGCTTCAGCGAAACCATCACGCGCCTCAAACTCTCCACGACCCTGGCAACCTCGATTCCGGCACAGCTGGCCCTGGCCAGCTATCTGGCGAAAGGCGGTTACGACAAACACTTGCGCCAACTGCGTCACCAGCTCATGTTGCAACAACTGCAGTTCACCCAAGCCATCCATCAATCCTTTCCTGCTGAGGTGCGCTACACCCTGCCGCAAGGCGGCTATTTCTTATGGCTGCAACTGCCCGGCCATCAGGATAGCCTGACGTTGTTTCAGCAAGCCATCCAGCACAATATCAGCCTCGCCCCTGGACACTTGTTTTCCTCGCAACAGCAATATGCCGGATATGTGCGCCTGAACTATGGCCACCCACTCAATGCAGAGCACAGGCAGGCGATAGAGACTCTGGGGCAGTGGATGCAATAGCCAACGAACAAGTCAGCCCTTCTGATATGGTTTTTTATTTAAAAACTGAATCTGTTTAAAATAACCTCCAGCCTCTACACTGCACACGTCTTCATCAAGATTGAGTGCCTGTATGACCGTCTCTCGTAGCAAACCCGTGATCCCGATTGTGGCTGCCCCTGCCAGCGAACAAACGATTTCGCTGTATCAGAAAACCAGCAAAGTCTACCCGCGCAGTGTCAGCGGCTATTTTAAAAACTGGCGCTGGTTCATGATCTGGGCCACACAACTGGTGTTTTACGGCTTACCCTGGCTGCAATATGGCGGCCGCCAGGCGTTCTTGCTCGATATTGATACGCATCGCTTTTATCTGTTTGGCCTGGTGATCTTTCCACAGGACCTGTTTTATCTGGCCATGCTACTGATCATTTGTGCGGTCGGATTATTTTTGTTTACGGCGGTGGCAGGCCGGCTCTGGTGTGGCTTTTCTTGCCCGCAGTCGGTGTATACCGAAATTTTCTTATGGATGGAACGCCGCATAGAAGGCGACCGCCTGGCCAGGCAAAAGCTGGATGCCCAACCCTGGGGGCTACGCAAAACTGGCCTCAAGTTAAGCAAACACTCGACCTGGCTCGGCTTTTCGCTCATTACCGGTTTGAGTTTTGTCGGCTACTTTACGCCCATCCGTGAGCTAGTCACTGACCTCACACAATGGCAGTTAGGTGGCTGGTCCTGCTTTTGGCTTGGCTTTTACAGCCTGGCGACCTATGGCAACGCTGGCTTCTTGCGCGAACAGGTATGCAAACATATGTGCCCCTATGCGCGTTTTCAGAGTGCGATGTTTGATAACCACACCCTGATCGTCGCCTATGACAGTGCGCGTGGCGAACCGCGCGGTCACCGCGCCAAGGGTCAGGACTACCAGTCACAGGGACTGGGCGCTTGCATCGATTGCAGCATCTGCGTACAGGTGTGCCCGGTAGGCATTGATATCCGCAATGGACTGCAATATGAATGCATCAGTTGCGGCTTGTGTATTGATGCCTGCAATGACGTGATGGACAAAATGCACTATCCGCGTGACCTGATTCGTTTTTCTGCGGCTGGCGCCACAGACCAGCACGCGCTCAGTTCCCATTTATTGCGTCCGCGCGTACTGATTTACAGCAGTTTATTTGTCCTGATGATCGCCTGGCTGGGATACGGCTTGCTACACAAACCGGATTTCAAGGTCGATATCATGCGCGACCGCAACATCCTATACCGACAAACCAGCCAGGGCATCGAAAACGCTTACCAGCTGCACCTGACCAATGCCACCGAGCACCGCGAAAGCTATCAATTACGTGCAATTGGTCTGGATGGCTTGCAGATCGAAAGTGAGCAAACACTGACTGCGCAGCCGACACAGGAAGTCCTGGTGCCGATGAGCCTGCTGGCCCCCGCCAGCGACCACCGTGGCAGCCAACGCATCCAGATAGAAGTGACTGCCTTATCCAGCGGCGAAAAAGTCAGCACGGACAGCACCTTCTACCAGCCCTGACCTGACAGCACCCCTTGCCCGCGTACCATGGCTGACCTACCCTCTTTAGTCAGCCAAATCGAGTACGCGGGTCTTTTTATGCGCCAGCATTTTCAGTAGCAGTTTGTAACTATCCAGATCAAACTTGAGCGCTGTGGTTTGCGCACGCAAGGCATTTAAACTTTCATCGTCTTCTGCCACGCCCAGATAGACCCAGTGCTCAAACACATGAATCTGACGCAGATCATGCTCCAGGTCATATTCCTCAATGCCAATCTTGCCACGATAGGGCCAGACTTTCAGCTTGTGTGCCATCAGCGCCTGTTGTACGCGCAGAGCATGCATTTCAGGCGACTCCTGTCCGCAACATACGCCTTTGCAGCGCCTGAGCTGAAAGGCAAAACAAGGCCCGCTGCGGCCGGGTTCCAGCCCCAGGGCCTTGACACATAAATGACTGAGCTCAGCAATCTTGCGCAAGGTTTCTACAGCCTGGCGCTTGCTTCTAAAGGTGCCAAACAAATGGGACATCTGGCTAGGATCAATCTCATCCTCATGCACCAGCCTGACTAAAGGTTGCCCGGCCGGATCAATCTGCCAACTGCATAAAGAGCGTTCTCGGCGAAGCTGACGGTTATAAATGGGCTGCCGTTCCTTGACCAGCCGCGACTCCAGCAACAAGGCACTGAACTCACCGGCGGTCGCGATCCATTCAAAACGCTTCATCTCCTGCGTTATGCGCATCTCCTTGGTGGAGGCATGATCGCTGCTAAAATGCGACAGCACGCGTGCGCGCAGATTGACACTTTTACCGATATACAGGGGCAAGTCATTCTCGCCATAAAACAGGTAGACACCCGGCGCCTCAGGCAACTCGCCGACCAGGCTGGCATCAATATGCGGTGGCAGGGTTGGGGCTGACATCAGCTTAAGCGCGGCAGCTTTCACGGCCTCTTCGCCAAGCTCTCGACGCGCATCGTTGAGCATGACCAGTATCGCCTCCACATCGCCCATGGCGCGGTGTCTGGCCAGGCCAGTGATCTGGTGGCGTGCCACAATCGCATCTATGCCATGACTATAATGTTGCGGATAAAGCAATCGTGACAGCTTGACCGTACACAATACTTTTTGCCGCAAGGTGATGCCTATGCGCTTGAATTCGGTCTTTAAGAACCCATGATCAAAGCGTACATTGTGTGCCGCCAACACCGTGCCCTCGAGAAAAGCAAGCAAGGTGTCTGCGACCTCGGCAAACGTTGGCGCCTCTGCCACCATGCCGTCATTGATGCCTGTCAGCGATTGAATAAACGGCGGGATAGGCTGTTGCGGATTGACCAGTGTTTGCCAGCGTGCCGTTTCGACGCCGTGGTCAAAACGCACCAGCGCAATTTCGGTAATCCGGTCTTTGAGTGGTGTGGCCCCGGTGGTTTCGAGGTCAAGAAAAGTAACAGAGGGCAACATCAGGCAGACAAACGATCACAAATGCAACATAAGAAATTTCATGGCCTTTATTTTAGCCCAGAAAGAGTGTTTTAGCGGGTTTCAATTGAGACGCATTGCAAGGCTGCTGTAAGCTCACTACGATAAGATTTAACGATTATTATGTAACATTAGTTACATACTCCTACACGACAACTATGGACACCCTCGATAAATGGTGCTGTAATTGTCTTTATACATATTAATGACAATATAATTTTAACTATGCCAAATTTATACTTAGAAAATCAATTATGTTTTTCGTTGTATTCCGCTACTCATGCCTTATTGCGGTCTTATAAGCCTGACCTTGATAAGTTAAATCTGACTTATCCGCAATATCTGGTTCTGGTAGCCTTGTGGCAATACAAACAGCTCTCAATTAAAGAAATTGCAGAGAAGCTATTACTGGAGCCTGCCACGATTACGCCAGTGGTCAAACGACTGGAAGTCAAAAAACTGACCAAGCGTACCCGCCAGAAAGATGATGAGCGCGTAGTGATTGTCAGCCTGACTGAAGAAGGTCAAGCCTTGCGTAGCAAACTGTCAAACGTGCAAAAGCGCGTGGCCTGCGATACCGGCCTGTCTAATGATGACTTTGATGGGCTCAACAAAACATTGAGCAATTTGACTAAAAACGTTTCTGCCAAAATCCCTGGCTAAGCACACACGGGACTCTCGCCCAAACAAAAAAGCTGTGATGACATTCATCACAGCTTTTTTATTGCCGCCAGGGATAGCCGCCTAGTCAGGCATATTGAGCTGGCGCATAAAGGCGCGAAATGATCCTTGAGACGCTTGTAACGCCTGTAGTTTACTGAGTGACTCAGAGAGCGCATCACTCATCACCGCCAGCGCCTCTTCATCAAGCCGCAAACTCATGGCACCTATTTCCAGTTCAATCGTACGGTGGGTTTCACAATAGTGCACGCGAAACCCGCTTTGGCCGGACAATAATATTCTTTTACACATCATGTTTTCTTTCTACCATTCGTCGATCAGAATTCATCCATCAGCACCAAAAGCGCGCGCTTAGCTGGTCGCCAGTGCCGGGCTGGCCTGCTCATGTTCATTGACTAGCAGGGTCCAGTGCACGCACATGCGGCGCGACACGTGACATATTAGATCTGAATCCGCGTATTCTGGCGCAGCCAATGTTTCAGCTAGCCGCAACGCCTGTTTGGCCAGGTCATAGGTGGGTTTTTTGATATATAACGTCGCCACATATAGCAGCGAGGCCATCACAGACTCGGCATCGGGCAAGCTGGGGTCATACCGCATGGCAGGCATAGTCATGGTTTGCATGGTGTGTTCTCCTCTCTAAACCGTCATCGCAATTTCGGTCTGCATCACAATCCGTGCCGCCGCCTTGCGCAACATTTCATTAATCACAATAAAGCTGTCTGCTTCAAACTTGAGCGTAGTCCCGCCCACTTCGAGCTCCACCATGTCTGATGACTGGTGATAAAGTACTTTGCATGCGGTGTTGCCGGCCAGCATGGTTTTACCCACAACAGTTTGACGTTTCATCACAAGCCTCCTTTAGCTGATTGAGACTAAATGATAATGATTATCATTTATAAAGTCAACCAAAATGACAGCAGGCGTGATAGCGGTGGTAAATAAGGGCCAGAGATCGTGCGATTAGCGATTAGTGACGGTGCGGATAGGCCAGCAAGAATGCGGTGGCATCCTCGACTTGCATGGGTTTGCTTAACAGGTAGCCTTGCATTTCATCACAGCCTTGCGCCTGCAAAAAGGCTTGTTGCTCAGGCGTTTCCACCCCTTCGGCAATGGTTTTCAGGCCCAGGCTGCGCGCCAGTTGAATGATGGCAATCACAATGGCCTTGTCTTCATCATCGGTGGTGAGGTCGCGCACAAAAGACTGATCGACCTTGAGCTTGTAGACCTTGAATTTTTTGAGATAGCTTAAAGACGAATAGCCGGTCCCGAAGTCGTCAATCGACAGCCGCACGCCTAACGCGTTGAGCGCATCCATCATGGTCACCGCCCCCATGGGGTTCTCGAGGGCCACGCCTTCGGTCAGTTCAAGCTCCAGACAATCTGGTGCCACGTCATAGCGCTCAAGCGTGCTTTTCACCAGCGCAGGTAATTTGGGATCACGGAACTGAATACTGGAGAGATTGACCGAGACCGTCATCTTGTGTAACCCCAGCTGCTGCCAACGCTGAATTTGCTGAGTCGCCTGTTCCAGTACCCAGCTACCAATGGCAATAATCAGCCCGTTAGACTCCGCCAGTGGAATAAACTCTGCAGGCGAGATAAAGCCCAACTGTGGATGCTGCCATCGCAACAACGCCTCGACGCCAACCAACTGACCATTCTCCAGTGCAATTTGTGGCTGGTAATACACTGCCAATTGCCCCAGGGCAATGGCGTGACGCAGGCCATTGACCAATTGCAAATTGCGCGCCGTTTGCAATTGCATATGATTACTAAAAAAACGGAAACTGTTACGACTCTCCTGCTTGGCGCGATACATGGCGACATCGGCATTGCGTTGCAGGCTTTCCATATCCAGCCCGTCATCAGGATAAATCGCCACGCCTATTGAGGCCGTGATCGTTAACTCATACTGGTCAATAATCACAGGCAACTCAACCACCTTGAGCAGGCGCTCGACCATGTCCTTGGCCATCGCCTGATCGGCCTCAGTGAGCAGAAAGACAAACTCGTCACCGCCCAGGCGGCAAATCGTATCTTGTGGGCGCACCATGGCCTGAAAGCGCTTGGTCAGTGCCACCAGCAGATTATCGCCGTAGCGATGGCCCAGACTATCATTAACGTCCTTAAAGTGGTCCAGGTCGAGAAACATCAACGCAAACTGCCCATCCTGATCCCAGGCTTTTTCGATTTCAGCCATCACGCGCTCGGTGAGCAGGTTGCGATTCGGCAGCCCGGTCAAGGCGTCATAATTAGCCAGAAACCGAATGCGCTCCTCAGCCTGTTTTCGCGTGGTAATGTCGCGGATAAACGCGCTGTAATAACGATCGTCGTCGCGCTCGATTTCAACAATCGTCAGCTCGATCGGAAACTCCTGACCATCGCGCCGGATCGCCGTGATCTCAATCAACTTACCCAGCAGCGTAGATTGGCCAGTTTGCTGCAAGCGCAGCATGCCCTGATGATGCGCCTCCCTGTAAGCGGAAGGGACAATGACCTCGCCCAGATCGCGTCCCATGACATCAGCTCGCGCATAGCCAAACAGTTGGCTGGCCGCCCGATTCCACTCTACAATCCGCCCGGCCTGATCAATATTCACAATCGCATCCAGCGCGTTTTCAAGCACAAGCTGCGCGCGCTGCTCACTGATCTGCAAATCCCGCCTAAAAGCCGTGCGCTGCGCCTCTACCGCAAAGCGGTCCAGCGCAAAATCAATATTGGCCGCCATGTCCTTGAGTAAATGCTGGATATTTTCATGAAACGCCTGCGGCTGCTGGGCATACAATGCCAAGCAACCTATCACCCGGCCTTCTGTATGCAACGGTAAAAAAGCGGCTGAATGCCAATTGAACTCCTTGGCTTTGTCATGCCAGGGCGCAGTGACCGGATGCGTTTGGAAATCCTGTACCCAGTAAGGATGGTCTGACACAATCGCCAACCCACAAGGTCCTCTGCCACTGACCTGTGAAGGATCTACCGTAATGGTCAGCTGATCGAGATACTCAAGCCCTGAACCATAAGCACTCGCCATCCGAACCTGCTTGGTATCATGATCCAGCTCACCGACCCAGACCAGATTCGCGTGGCCCAGATGTACAATAATGCGACAAATCTGGTCGAACAGCGCCTGTTGATTCTGGCTTTGAATAATTAACTGATTACACTGGCTTAAAGCCATGTAGAGCTGATTCAGCTGCCTATGCTGCGCGCTGGCTTCAGCCTGCTGTGCCTCCACACTTCGCTTGAAGAGCACTTGCTGGCGCCAGGCCAACCAGCCGCCCATACTCCACACCACCAGGCCGATCACCAGAAGCAAACTGACAGAACCCGCCTCGGCAGAAAAATCATCGCCTGTCGCCAAATATAGGCAACACAATAGAACACACAAGCCTATCAGCCATATCATTCTGATAAGCGCGCCCTGCCCTGCGAATATGTTTTTTTGTGCAGTCATGGATGTCCAGCCTAACCTCCCGCACATTAATTTAAGGGAAGTGATTAAAATCAATTCGCCAATTACATAGATAAACATCCGACAAATTGACTGATACGGATAAATCAGTGATACAGACCGGCCGGTCATCAACAAGACCAGAAAGCTTAAGACAGGGGTATGGCGCAAAATACAAACATCACCAGACCAACAACCGCCCAGCAACGATGCTAATACAAGCGTTTAAAAATAACCAGCCCATCCCCTGCATGCAAAATATGTCACCTCTAGACCTCAAGCGCGGGAATCATCCCCAAACCGCATTAAACCAGATATATTTATAATCATAAAAACAACTCGGGGGCACAAAATGGACTTTAAGGTATTCTCGGCATTCTATTTGGTACCACTCATTATCTCCGCCATCGGCTCGCTGATTGAATTCAGAAACTGCGAATTCAACACTCCCAGGCACGCCCTGGGCAAAGCCTTCTTCCTCACCTTCAGGAGCATGGTGCCCGTCCTCAACATCTTCTCAGCCATCCTCTACTTGATGACCTGCGGCGCCTACACCTGGAAAAAGTGCACCCTTAGCAAAAAGCAGTAAGCCAAAAAACAAAAAGACCCAAGGCACACACCCTGGGTCTTTGCATCTCTCGTGGCGACCATCTGCCCACACGCTTATCTGGACATCACTGACTGAATCAAGTGTTTATTTTCTGACGGCACATCCAGAAACTCCAAATTAGTCCTGAATCCCCGCATCCCGCACAAGGATGAAAAAACCACTCGACAGTTAAACCTGTATTTGCGCAAGCCAGACTCAGCCGCCACCGGAATCTCCACATCACACACCTGCCCAGGCTTGTAATACTTATCGGCAAACAGGCTCATGCCGCTCATGGAAATATCGTGGGTAACTGCAGTATAAGCGCGTCCAGTACTATCAATTAACTGAGACTTTTTGCGCCACAAACGACGGTTTACGTCAGATGAATTGTTGTACAAACTACTGATAGACATGATGCGAAAAACGTCAAAAACATTTACTTAATTGACCAATATTTTATTAAGGATTTTTGCTCTGAACAAGAGGGTTTTATTTAAAGAAAAAACTTTAAATAGGCAGGATTTAGCATAAAACACAAAATGCTAGACATCATCTAAAAAATCAGAGTGTTTTTTTACTCTGACCCCATTAGCATGGGTAAATAAGCTATTATTTTATTTTCTATAATCCTTAAGAAAATATATATGAAATCAATTGTTATCTTGCTAATCATTTTATTTTTTAGTTTTGAATCTAATGCTCAATCGGTAACAGCTTATAACAATTTTTTTGAACAGCCTCAGAACAGTACACAAAACACAGGTTTTGGACACTCTTATGGATTACAAGTAACTGATTCAATCATTGGTGTTTCATTCATTCCTACGATTAGTGGAGAGGTATCCAACATTTGGGTAGGCGTAGGAACTAGTTTACAAAATCCTGGAACAGATATATTCAATTTGTACATTGCGACTTCTGGCTCTTTTCAGGAACCAGACACAGTAATTGGAGAAGTCGAGGTTCAAGGTGAACTATCCAAAAGGACCAGTATTGTAGAACTTTCCGCAGAGTCCGGTATTTTTCTTAACAAGGGCACTTCATATTGGTTATTGATATCTCCTGGACAAGGCACTTCAGAGGTAGGTTTTTTAGGCGGTGCAACTACAACATCATTGGCATATTTATACCCAGATAGCCCCTCAGGTTGGTTTGTTGGTAGCTCAATGGGTAGTGCAGCCTTCAGAATTGATGTAAATGTTGCAGAGGTATCACCTGTGCCAGAACCAGAAAATTATGCCTTGTTAATGTTGGGAATTGGATTTGCTGCATTAACCATTCATCGAAGAAAGTGAATTGGGCTTAATTTAATACAAAGGTCGGGAAACCGGCCTTTATTATTTTAAGCAACTCCCATCCAAAATAATATTGGTTCTTCGTGAGTAACTACCCATCAAACTAAGATAGGTTTTGAGGCCTCTGACCAAGGAAGGGTGAATCGCCCCGGCTGCATTAGATACTTTTTAGCCTCATACTTGAGGTTAATAGGAGTATTAAATGAGCAA
>NZ_JAVTLI010000010.1:0-260848 GCF_032248435.1 Methylophilus sp. VKM B-3414
TTGCTCATTTAATACTCCTATTAACCTCAAGTATGAGGCTAAAAAGTATCTAATGCAGCCGGGGCGATTCATACGAACCAAAGCTATAGCCTCTTTGCGGTTGTCCGTGGGTAGCTTTTCCCTTATGACTTCTCTAGGGTAGTGCTGACGGTATTGCTTGGGTATTCGAGCTTGAAAGTAGTAACCGTTAGAGCGTTCTAACAGACCTTGCGTAGACATATCTTTCATACCTGATTGTAGCTGAATGTATCCAGCCTTGTATCCAAAAAGGTGAGTGTAAGTCTTTGATACTTGTGAATTTTATTGCGAATCAATCATTTAAGACTGAACTGGCGTCCCCACGGCGATGCGACACTAACCCCGCGCATATTACCTTGATTCAGCAATTAAGACTAGCCGCTTAACCAAGCATATGGTCTACTGGCTGCAATAACACATCTTGCCCTGCAGCGATCTCACGCGCTCGATGAGTGCCAGGTGTTTAACACTGTTATCGGTGCATATCTCAAAATTGTCGGTCGCGTTAGTCAGGGTGTCTGTGACCGTGGCGACGAGATCTCGTCCTGTTTGGCCTTGCTGCCTTTCAGCGGTATCAGCTGCTTCGGCTTCTCCAGCAGGCTTTCGTCGATGTAGATCTGTGTTTGCGCCGATGGCAGCGTTCCACAACTGCAAAGACTCAGCAGTAAAACAAACAGACTGATCGTTTTGATCATGGATTTTCTCCCGGATGGTTCGATAGATGATTTTGACTTCGGCCTGCGCATCTTGCTTGTCGGTGACGATATTGGCCTGTTGGCCTTCATCGCTCTGACGCGTTTTTTCGGCCTTGGCAATGGTATGGGTTAGGTCGGCTTTAGTTTTCCAGCCGTGGACACGCCAGCCAGTTGCAAAGCTGGCGATGCACAGGGCGGCAATGGCGATGAGTTTGGTTTGCCAGCTGATATTTGCAAAAATCATTTATTCCACCTGATTAACCAGATTGAACTGCCGAAGCTCATTCACAAGCTCATCAGCGTGTTCAGGAGTTACAGCGTGCGCTGTAACTATTTTTGCCATTTCTCCTGCATTAAGCTCAACTGAAACAGACACTAAATTATCAGCAGGAATATTTAATATTTTTGCAATCCTCAAGCCAAGATCATTTGAAGTAACAAGAGCAGTCATAAGTGAGCCTTTAAAAATTAAGGTTTAAATGTGCGGCGGCCAGACCGTGGTGCCCGCGTTGTCAGGTGGCACCAGCCTGGTGTACTTTCTGGCGCTTCACGGTAAAGCTGATACTGGGTCAGGATGCCATCATTGATCCACGCATCGAGCTTGTTGGCCGGATCGTATATGTCTACGGCCATGCCAACTTTGTGCGCAGACTCAGGCGCGCCGATTGAGCATGACTGCGGCCTAAAGCCGCCATATTGCTGACCTGAAACTTGCGAGCCGGTGGCCGGATTAATTGGTAAATCGACGCCGGCACGCTGCGCCGCATTGAGCAGCAGATTAACTTGACGCAATAAGGCATCGGCGCTGTTTTGACGTTGCTTTGTAAAATCGGCATGTGACAGCCACTTGCCTGCGTAATCAGCCATGGTGAGCATCATTAACCCCTCCCAACTTTTGAAATTTATCTTCTGCCCAACGCTCAAACAGCATAATCGCGCGGCTGCCCATGTGGCCGCTTATGGCTACAAACACCACCATCAGCAACTGGTCAAGGTTTGCCCACTCACACAGCCAAAACGTGCAGAGCCCGGAAAACGCACTGGTAACCAGCTCCCCAATAAACTCAGTGATGTTAAAAACTCGCACCTTTCCCTCGCGCATCTTGCGCGTGAAATTGACAATGCCACCTAGCACGGACAAGAAGATCACCCAGACATAAACAAGCAGGTCGTAACCGAATGGTGATTTTGGAGGAGTAAGCATTTTTTTGTGGCCTTTCTGTTTTTTTGCGGGCAATAAAAAAGCCACCCAAGGGTGGCTGGATAAAATATATGAGCTACCACAAAATAGCGGCAATCTCTTCTACTGTTGTCGCTGCTGAGATATCAGCCTGCAAACCTTCATTTTTAAACTGATAGGCAATAATCGCGGTTTTTGCATCCCGCCCCACTTCCCGGATCTGCGCAGCCGTATGCGGCCTAAAAGCCCACTCTCCCGCTGCGTCAGAACACCAAAACGGGGTTTTCCAATCTGGCGCGTTATCAGGGTCATAACTTGCCAGTACGGATGCCGAAAGGTTTTGCTGGTCGGTTACTTTTGATGGGTAATGATACGGTTTACCAAGCGCATATGAGACAAAACCGGAAACGATAGCAGTTTTGCAGGCTTGATCAACATATTTAGATTTAGAATTTTTCAGATTGTTTAAATCTAATACCCAAGATTCAGAATCAGTGTTCCATAAATGATTCTCTGTCGGCCTTGGTGAACGTTTTTTTAAAACGCCATCTTTTAAATAATGATCATTGATAATAGCCAAATCATCCAAATCAGTTTCCAATAAAACACAGTCTGGCGGAGCCTCTTCGTAAGTGTTGCAATTGACTACAAGTGTAATATTTCCTGCAGAATCGTGCTTAAGCAATTTCATGGTTGAAAATATCCTGTAATAAAGGAAACAGTCCTTGGCCCTGTGGCACCAATAGCTTCAGACAAATAAACTCTTAACAACGTAGGCGATAATTCAGAATAAATAATGCCATAACCAACACCATCAGTTTGATTACCATATCTAACTAACATTTGGTAATAGCGCTCGCCAAACTCAACCGCAGGTAAAGTGACATCATGACTACTGTTATAGCTGTAACTGGTTAATGTAATAACTGCATCAATAATAAAATTTTTTCTACGTGAAGAAAAAACAACAAGGCCAGAAGGATTAAATATTTCAAGACCAAACTCACCCGCACCAGGCGTTGGCAAAGCAGGTATAGGCTCAAGGATCACATATTTTAAAGATGTATCAGCCCCAACATTGATAGTATTTTCAGGGTAAAAATACGCGCTGGCACCTAATGAATTACCTGAGTAAGTTCCGACATTTCTACCCATAACAATGGGAGACCCACTATTAAAATTTGCATATACGGGGCATAAATATCCAAAGCCATCAGGACTTGCTACGGTAGGGTTAGAGACTCCATAAGACTGAACTTGAAAGTTTTTATAAAGGCCATCAATCTGAGTATCGCCATAGATATTTTTAACCTGAATACCAAAGCTCATCTCATCACCATAAGCACATATTTAAAGGGCATGTTAAAACGAGTGTCGTTTATTCTGACGATAATTTCTATATTGCCTGCGGTGATAGTTACTCTGAATATTTCATTGTAGGAATATTCATAAGCCGGGCTTGTCATTGGAATATCGACGACCCACCATAAACCAGGATCTGTTATTTCCGGTACAGAAATATTAACGGTATAAACAACCCTTGCGCCAATAACGCCATTGCCACCACCAGGTACAGTAAACACACCAGAGCTATGAAACCTTGGCGTTTGACCTTTTAATGAAAAGTTCAGATTACCTGAAAAATCGTAAACTAAAAGGCCATAACTCATGCCAGCAAATTACCAAGCTTAACTCTTAAAACACCAGAAGCATCATAGGTTTTGATTACATCACTGTAATATTCATTTCTTGCACCAGAGGATGCGCTTTTTATCTGTACCGAACCAGTTGCATCAACAATAAATCGGTTATTAATATTCACCGAACCTGCCAAAAAATTACCTTTAATCGTAAAGTCAGTACCATCCCAGGTGAAACCCTTGGTCGAGTTCCCAACCTGCATTACATAGCCACCGGCTGCAGAGCTGTAACCCAAGTAAAAGCCTGTCCCAACCCCATACGCAGACATGCCGCCAGATATCCAGCCTGCGTTATCAAGCGTGATGCTGCCTGCGGTAATTGCGCCCATATTGGCATTGATGGCTGCAAGGTTAGCCACAGAGATCTTATTGGCAATGACAGCGCCGGTCGCCAGCATTTCACTGGTCACTTCACCTGGACCAGGCAATCCACCACTCGCACCGGTCACCCATTCGCCCAAAGTAGCATCCCAGCGATACAGCTTTTCATCGGTTGTCAAATAAAGAATCTGGTCAGCCGTACCTGTGGCTGGCAGTGTATCAACCGACTCAATACCACCGACTGTGCTACCGGGCGAGGTACTGTACTCATTGGAATAGTTGAGGCCGGTTTTACCATAGGTATCATAGTGCGCGGCTTTAATGTATTTAATGCCGGTTGTCATCAGCAAGTAATAAGTGCCTGTGCCTTCATACACCAGCGTGGCTGGGCCCGGCGTGAATTCGGCAGTGTCGCTGGCATAAATCAACGTCCCCGCATAATCAAACTCAGTGCTGGGGCTAACGGTAATGCCAATACTGCCTTGCCCCGGGACCAGTGTGACAGACGGCGCTGCCGGTGCCTGGTTTGTGCCAGATAATACCAGCGGGTTTTGAGACTGCACGCCGCCTTTGAGCGCCCAGATCCGCACACCTATGGTCCGCCAGGGGCCGCCATCTGCCAGGGCGTTTTCAAGAGAGTAATCAAACGTGTTGCTGGTCAGGGTAAATTCTCGCTTTACACTGGCTGCGACAACCACTTGCACCTTGTAGGCGTCAGAGTCTGGCACCGCTGCCCACTTAACCCCAAACGTTTGGCCAGTGGGCGTGATGGTACCGCTGGCAACATCTGGCGGTGGGGCTACCTGACCCACATTGATAGACTTGGTCACATAAGGGCCTTTAAGGCTGCCAAACGCGGCCACACGCACGTAAAGCAGGCCAATGTTAGCCACAAAGTTAAAGGTGTTTTGCGTGATCTCTGCAATGGTCGACCAGTTTTCGTCATCGGTGCTGGTTTCGATGATGAACTTGGTTGATCCCGCAGGCGGCTGCCAGCTTAATGCAAGGCTGGGGGTTAAGCCGCTGCCAGATTGAGTAAGCGTAAAGTCCGCCAGTATCGGGCGCAAGGTAGGCGCAGGGAGTGACCAGTCAAACACGTCGACCGGCACAGTGGTGCCATCTGCACTATGCACCCGGGCGTCTTCATTAATCGCTACGATTTCAACAGTATCTTTGCGTGGCTTGATGCTAAGCACCCGGGCCAACTGAATCACGCGGCCAGAGGGACCAAACACAATATGGGTTTTCTCTTTGTCCCAGCCGGTATATACGGATTCTGAGAGCAAGGCAGGGTTAAACACCAGCGTGGCATCATCAGCCCCACGGGTGACTTCAATCGGCCCTTGTGCGCCGCCTGTGGCCGTGCGTAATAGCATAAAGTGCGTGGCACCATCTACCCACTCAAACGGCTCGCTAGAGATGATCTGGCCTGTAGTATAGGCGATGGCCTCGCCATACTGCCCCCACTCGGGCATGTCGTGCTGCACGCCGATTAAATCACCCAAGCTAGGGATGTGCCCTTCCAGCTCGGTTTCAAAAGTGATTTCCTTGCGGCGATAGCGGTTAGCCGCTGCCATATACATGCCTTCACGGAATGCCTGGGCGCGGTTGGTAATGCCAAAGGCCTGCACTTTGACCGGCTTGGTTACGCTACCGGCATCAAGCGCACAGCGTATTGTACGTGGCTTCCAGTAGGATTCATCCAGGTATTCCACGTCGACCGCGTCTGCATTGTCTTCAGACGGCATCACGTAGTTGAGCCGGAACGTGTCTTTAACAATGTTGCGGTTACTAAACAACACCGTGGGCAAGGTTTGCAGGCTGTCACGCACAAAGTGGATTACACCGCCCTGAATATAAGGGCGGCAACGGCCAGCCCTGCAGGCCAAAGTGAGCGCCTCCCAAAATGTGGATGCGGTGTCGAACAAAGCGTTAAGCGTATCGCCACGGCTTTCCCAAATGGTGTGCAGGCTCATCAGCTGCGCCAGGTTATAGCGCGACTCGGCAACGCCTGCGCCATATTCTGCGCGGATCATGTCAGCAATGGCCCAGGCAATAGATTGGGTATTGTTTTCGATGGACCAGACCACCTCATCAGCCACCACAGAAGGCGCAGGCAATCGGCGGGTGACTGCAATATTGACCTTGCGTGAGGATTGATTGGAGACAGTATTGGTCGCCTTCAGCTTAATCGCCAGCATCGTCAAGTTGCCATAGGTGCGGGCTTGGCTAGAGTAGCCACGTGCGCCTGCCCACACCATATCATTTGCCAGGCGCTGATCACTGTTAAATGCAGGCGAGCGAGACACCGCCACCTGATAACGCCCGGGGCTGACTGAATATTTAAACGTTCTACGAATGGCTGTCGGTGAAGCCGCACTGATAGATTCAGTGCCTAATGTGACCGCAGGGCCAATTGTTGCACCAGAATTATTGATGGGCTGAGCCAAACACACTACGCTTACAGTACGGCTTTCATAGTTGCCGTCATCATTCAAATAATACAAACCACGCGGCAGCACAATATCAAAAGAAAGCTGGTTGATCTGAGTATCAACCGGGTTTGCAACAAAGTAGCCAATTTGAATATCAATGATCTCCTGCCCGGTGACCTCGCTGACATTAAACACCTCATATGGGTACAACGTACTGGCGGCAAACGGCTCAATTTTTTCAATGGTGTAATCGCCAGTAAAGCCATTAATCGGCGTATCTTCCAGCCAGATATCATCAACATTAAACGAGCATTTACCCTGCGTGATGCAAAACAACTGATACAGATATTGCTCGTTGTTTTCGTACTCAACGTATGGCTGGGCGGCAAAGTCGGGGAACGGGCGCAAGCTGCCATACAAAACAGGGATAGGCTGACCAATGCGGGCCTGGTTGCCCTGTGCGCCGATAGAGTAAGTGGGGCTGGGAGAAAGCGCTGCAGACTGCTGGCGGGCTTTAGGGGCTTGTGTAGGTGGCACCAGAGCATTGATTAAGGCAGTGCCCAGTAGGCCAATACCTGCCCTTGCAACTTCAAAAAGGATGCCGGACTGAGCACCAACCAGCTTGCCTGCCAACGCTGGAGCGTACACTGCCAGCGCAATAGTCAACGCCAGGCGCACCGGGTTACTGCCACCACCGCCACCTTGCGGGACATACACAAAAGCCAGCACGTCGTTATCTTGCAGCGTTGTTTCTGGCCAACTTGCTTCTAACATCGGCTGGCCGTTATGCAGGCAGATCACCGGTTGATCGAGCCGGATGCAATAACGATCAACCAGCTCGGCAATGCTGGCTGAGTCAGTCACCGCATGCTGGGCGCGATCCGCGGCCAGGTTAAACGGGTTATAGCAGATATTAAGCGCAGCTTGCATAACGGTAATACTCCAAACGGCCCCAGCCACTTAATACCAGGGCAGATAAACTACTAAACACAACCCCCTCACCACGCACACAGTGCAGCACCCCGCCGCCATCAGCGGCCAAATACACGCCGATATGCGTAGGGTATTTGGCATGCGCCATCAACACACAATCACCTTCTTGCGGCTGGCTCACGCGCTGCCAGTTGGCTTTTTCATGGCTTTGCTGCATGTGTGTAGCCACCGCACGAAAGTCATCCGCATCCACATCAATCACTGGCATCACAATGCCAAAGTGCTGGTGCTGGACCATGCGTACAAAACTGTAGCAGTCATAGCCGGGGCCTTCACCGCCACGCACCCAGGGTGTGCCCAAGTAAGCAAATGCCCAATGCACAGCCTGATTAGTCTGCAATAAGGCCAGGGAATCTGACATCGGTGTATTCCTGATTGGGAAATTTTTTATTTACAAAATCAACAATCGAGGCGCGCGCCTCAATGGTTGAAGACGTCGCCTGTATTGATGTGATGGTGAGGTGCAGCGGCGGGTTATTGTGTGGCCCGTGCGTAGTCAAGTCGCTGTTTAAATAAGCGCGGTAGGTGACTTCCAGCTTGTCAGTTTCAGGCACAGCCAGCTCGATGTTGCGGATGATCTCCCGGGAGACGTTTTCAATGGTGATCACCAGCTCCGGGATACCATTGTCAATCACCTCGGGCAATTGAAACTCAAACTGATAAGGCTGAAACGTCACCACCTCGCCAGCATTCAGCGGCGCGGTGTCTTCCAGCAAGGCATCAATGGCCACAAAGTCAGCCACCACGCGCAACGGCTCAGTAAATGCAGGGTGACGCAACTCAAGGGTGTTGATAATGACTGTATCCGTCGGCGCGCGGGCGTAGGCTTCTTTGAGCGCATCTGAGAGCGTAGCGTTAGGCATAACTGACCTCGATGACAGCTGAGAATTGCCAGCGATCTGGCGTCAGCAATTGCGACTCGTAAGGCCGCACAAATCGACACATTTTAGTGACAGTGCCAGCAGGCAGTTTAACCAGCATTTCAAACCATGCGGCACCGCCGTTGGCTCCTGCCTCATCATAAAACCAGCTTTCAAATGCCGCCGCCTGTGCCGAGTTTAACTTGAGGTTGAATTGCAGCTGGCCAAACTTGGCAACGCTTTTGCGACGCACGCGTGGCAAGCCTGCTGACATTTCAGTGCGTGCGGTGATATCGGCGGGGTTATAGCCATAACCTTCTAAAGAAGGGGCTGGCACAGTTGCGGGCCAGGTTGCCATTATGCTGCCCCTCCTACCCTGCTTAAGCTGTATTGATCTTGCAAGGCAGTGGCAAAAGGACCATTGCGACGCACATCGCGTGACAGCTCGTTTTTAATGCGGTCAAACATCACATCGAGCGTGAGATTCCCTTGTGCATCTTGCGACTGTGATACGTTTGCCTGGGATGGCGGGTTGATGATGTTGACAGTAACCTTGCCGCCGCCCATGCCTTCAGCGCTCACGCCCAGGGCACCATTTGCGCCACGCTTGAGCGGCACAATTGCCTCGGGGCCAGCCTCACCCATTAAACCAACACCCTTAGCAAACGGAAACAGCGTTGGGCTGGAAACCACCTGGCCAGAATACGCACTGATCCCAGCACCGGAATACACGCCACCTTTCGCATTAGTGATCACAGGGCTGGTGCTGAAAATGCTACCTAAAATATCACTACCACCAGCGCCAGATAACAATTGGTCAAATGCTTGCAACAAAGGCTCCAGCACTAAACGACGTGCGGCCAAGCGCTCGATATCTTGCCCCAAACCTTCTAGCGCATCACCAAAATCACCGGTGCCAACAATCGCATCCTCAAAGCTGGATTTAAAAACTAAGCCAAGTTCTTTGCCGATAGTGGTGGTGTTTTTGGAGCTTTGTTCAATTTTCTGCATTTGTTTTTCATAAGCAGACGCTTGCTTAGCAAGTAGATCATCACGCACCTCTTGCTCAGTGACTAAGGCCTCAATACTTTCAACAATTCTTTTATTCTCTAGTTCAAGCTGTGCTTTTGCTCGCTCTTTGTCATTTTCAATCAGGTCAATATTAAGCTGCTCATTTTTTTCAATGAGCTGCTGATTTAACTTATCAGCTGCTGCCACCTGATCAGCCACCTGCTGATCTTGTGCCGCAGAAATACTTGTATCTACCTCAAGCTGTTGATTATCAGACTCACGCAACATTTTTTCAAAGTCGGCCAGGTCTTTGAGCGTTTCTTTTTCGCGCTCATAGGCTTCAATCTTGGCAGTGCTGGCGCTGACAGATTTACGCTGAGCATCAGTGAGTTTGAGCAAACTGGCCTCATAGGCGATTTGCTCAGATTTGGTCAGGCCAAGCTGGTCAGCTTGTTTTTTGAGTGATTGCACAAAGCTATCAGCAGCACGTGCAGCCGCTTCGGCCTGTTTTTCAGCTTCGGTTTTTCCGGTGGGTGTGGGAGGCAGTTCATAGGTTTTGGCTGGCGAGCTAGGTATTTTTTTGTTTAAAAAATCACTTTGCTCTTTTAATAATTTTTTTAATTCTTTGGAGGTTTCTTCAATCTTTGCACGAGTCTCATCTTTACCATATATAGCTTCTAAGATTGAGTCGCCCTTATTGATTAAATCAAGCCTTGTTGAATATGTTTGCAGATCTTTATTTAGCTCATCAATTTTTGAAAGACGACGTTCAAACTCATCTCCAAATAAAACAATCTCGCCTGTAGCAAGAATACCTTCAATAACACCGCTTAATATTCCTCCTTTTTTTGCAGCTTCAACCATCCGATCACCAACTTCGTTCATTATTGGAACGAATTGATTCCCAAACTGAACAGCCAAGCCTTTGGCAGTAAGAGACAAGCGGTCAAGGTTGTCATTGAACTCACCAGCGGCAACTGCATCCTGCTCACTCACAACCAGGCCGAGGCGTTCAGCTTCTTCACGCATGGCGCGCAAGCCTTCTTTGCCGCCATTAATTAATGGCAACAGTTTGGCCCCAGACTTACCAAGCAGGTCTTGGGCTATTGCAGTTTTTTGAATACCATCTGGCAATAAAGATAGCTGCTCGACAATAGCTTCGAACAACTCAGAAGTGTCATTGAATTTTGCAGGATCAATGCCTAGCTGGTCAAAAGCCTGCTGTGCACTTTTACTGCCATTGGCCGCATCACTGGCATTTTTTGCCAGCTTGGTCAGCCCGGCGTTTAATTCATCTACCCCGCCCCCAAACTTGGCTGCATATTGTAGCGCTGACAGATTTTCTGTAGTGGTGCCGAGCGTCTGGGCCATATCGCCCATTTCGTCATTAAAATCGGCCGCTTGTTTAATCAGTGCAGCCAACCCACCGGCGCTAATGGATATCCCCAAACCAGCCACCAGGCCATTAACCTTGCCCACATTGCCAATGATGCTATCAAAGGCCTGTTTGGTCTGGTCTTTACCAGAGATAATCACCTCATAGATTGGATTCATTTTCTCGACTTTCTGGCGGGGTGTGATAAGCCACCCACATGCCGAACTCTTCGCCCGACATGGTGTGCTCTAACTCATGCAATGTGCGGCCCAGCTGTGCTGCAATTTTCATGCGCATCAGCACACCGGGCGCTAGGATTTTTTTTCGTTGACCTCAGCATCAAGCCCGCTTAATGCTTTGGCAGTTTTAAACAGCTCAAGGCAAACATTAAAGTTCGACGCGCCAAACTCTTCCCACTCAGCCTTGGTATAAATGGGATCACCAGCAGCATCCACCACGGTGCAGGCCAATAAATCAGAGACCATGACACCACTGCTGGCTGCCATGTTCATGACACGCACGCGGTCGCTTAGCATCAACCCGCGCACAATCACCTCGCCGCCCAACTCCGGCACATCTACCACCTGCTTGGGTAAAACAGGTGGCGGTACGTTGGCTTTATTGATGACCATTAACTTGCGTAAACAGTTGGTGAGCCAACACCAGTAATGACAATCTGGGTGGTGACTTTTTCTTGCGCGTTACCGGCTGGCGACAAAGTACAACCAATATAACCATTGATGACGAATTTCTGGCCGTTTTGGAAGGTCACCAAAAATGCACTCAAGGTTTGAGCATCGGACTGTTTTTTAGCCGCAATCAAAGCAGCATCCGAAACATCCCAAATGTTGTTTGAGGTGATCACCAAACCGTTTGGCATGCCTGGCTGGCTGGATTTTTGCAAATCGTGAATCGTGGTGGTATCGATTTGAGGGAAGTCACCACCTGTCACGCTACAATCCAGGAAGGTGCTGAACGTAGTCCCAAAAGTTACTTTTTCAACCTGGCCAGAAACAAAGGTGCCATACAAAGTAGTATCTTCACCTTCAAGGTTAAAGTTACCTGTAGTTTGCCCAGCAACGCGAATGATGCGGTTATTGACTTGGTACATACCTAGCACGTTTTTAAAGCGCAGGTATTCACCGTTTGCGTACCCGTGTGAAGCACATGCAGCCACACCAGGGTTAGCCTTGGTAATTGCGGTTAAATCTTTTGCGGCAGCAACAGCCGATTGCATGGCAATCTGCACGCCCTTCCAAATGGTCACTTGTGCCATTTAAATACTCCTTTATAAAGTGATTGCAGGATTATTTGCCTGCGTGAAATATGTCACCTGGTACTGCAATAGCGCTTCACCAACAGGCTCGGCTGCATCCTCATTGATCTGAATCTGGGTAGCCGTAAGTTGAATGTTTTTCACCAAACCTCCAAAACCGCCGGCTGTATCCATTGCTATTTCTACTGCTTCACACAAATCATCTAGAACGATGTCTATATTGGAAATTTCCGCTGTTTTAATGCTGATAGCCAACTGCAATGTGCGCTCAACTGAAAAGCCATGTATGTCACCAGAATCATTATTTTCTTGCGGAGAAAATACCGTAACACTGGGCAGCTCAGCGGTTTGCAAATTGGAAAAACGACTGCTAAACACATTTCCATTAAAGGCAGAAATACTTGTCAGATGTGCTTTGACCGCTTCGCGGATCTGTGTGCGGGCGTGGGCCATGGTTATGCCTTTTTAAGCTGCAATACGAGAATGCCGGTGCCATCCGGCTGGATATCATCAATTTTGTAGACGACGCTGTTAATTGTCAGGGTTTGTCCGCGTGCCACATTTGGCATGTGCGCAGCAATAGCCGTGGCTTGCGGGTTTGAGGTGCTTACGCCCAGCGTTTCCAGATACTGGTTATCGAAGATTACCTCTACCGGTTTATCTGGCTGCGCACTCCAGACCGCATCTTGTGCAAACTCTGCCTGGTCAAAAAACAGCGTCAAGTCTTCAAGCATGATTACTTGGCTTTATCAGCGTCTGCTGTATTTTCAGCGTTATCACCGCCTGGGGTTTCTTCTGGCGCAGCGGCCAATTGTTCAGCCACTGCCTGCATGCCTGCTGCGATGCCCTGGGAGATTGCTGCCTTAATGTCATCAGCCGACACGCCAGAACCTGTTGCAACAGCTTCACCCAAAACAAAAGCACCTGATTGAGTTGCACGCGCCTGCTTGGCTTCTTCTTCAGCCTTGGCACGTGCCTTCATATCGGCTTCTAACTCTTTGGTCCAGGCACGGACCTTACCTGCAGCACCTAACTCAAAAGCTAATTCTGTAGGTGTATTGTTTAAAATCTCACCTACAGAAACATGCTTGCCGTCAATTTTAGTGGCTTCAACCACTACCAGTTTCACTGGTAAATTCTTATCACCTGTAGCCATTTTTTTACTCCTAAATATTCAAAAAAAAGACCCGCTCTAGGCGGGCCAAGTTGGAGATAACCAGTTATACGGTCAGGATGTCATCCATCACTGAGAAGTCAGCTGCACGACGGCAAGCCACATCCACGTATGCATTGAGGATGAGGCGGTTCATGCCATTCACTGCCTGGGTAATTTCATCCAGTGTCAGCTCCAGGGCGCCAAATGTACCCATGACCAGCATGGACCAATCGGAGCCAAACAAACCGCTGGAACACACGCCGGAGCTGCTGCCTTTGGTCAAGTTGCTTGGCATGAGATTGGTCACTAATGCGCGGTAGCCATTGAGCGGTGTGTCACCGTTATCCCAAATAAATTGCTGAAAGCCAGCCGCTTTAAGCGTTTGCTTGGCAAAGCCACGGGTACGTGTGTTGACAATGTACGCAGCATTTGCGCCAGGGTTAGAGTTAACGTTTGCAACAGCAGACTCCAGACCGACCACGTGGGACCAAGCCAGCTGTGCACCGTTTGTGCCACCCTGCACTGAGCCAATACCAGACACATTACGGATACCGCGTGGTTGGTTGCTGGAGCCAGAGCCATTTAATGCAGCAGTTTCAAACTGCACCAGGTATTCCGATTCCAAATCCTGACGCAGCATAGGTTCAACTGCCAGGGCAGACTGGATCACCGCTTGTTTGGAATATTCAACAAAGCCACCAATACGTTTTGGAGTCAGACTAACTTTGCCAGTGTTTGGCTGGGTTTCAGCAGCTGCGCCGATCTCGGCCAACCATGCCAGACTGGAGCCTACGGTTTTGCGCGGGATATCCACGTTGCCGGTCAGACCATACAAGACTGTTGCGCCTGCCTCGCCCAGCACTGTGCGGGCGCGCAGAATGTCCACAAACAAATCACCGCGCAGATCGGTAGCGACCAGGTTACCAGCTTCAGCCGCTGTGCCTACGGTAAAGTCACGCTGCGTCAGCACATCGTATGGCACCAGCAAGTTGCGGCCAGTAAAGCCAGTGGTGCTGCCAAAACGCTCAGAGCATTCTTTTGCTGCAGCTTCTTCCAGCCCAGCTTTGGACCAGTCACCGGTGATGATGGCACGCACAGCATTGGCGATGCTGTAGCGCTTGATGTCTTTTTTATCCATGCCAATGTGTGCAGCAGACACGTCGCTGTGTTTGGCACTCATGCGCTCGATGACCATTTCTTGCACTTGCGGGGGTGTTTTGCCAGAGCGGATGGCATCGGCAATGTCGGCAGGTGTTAGGTGCTCGGCGTATTTCACGCCGATTTCGATGATGGCATCGCGGCGGGCGGTTTCAAATTCGCCAGCGCTCATTTTTGCGCGCAATTCTGCGCCTTCTTTTTCCAACTGCTCTACGGTTTTTTCCATTTTTGGCTCCTTGTTTTGGGTAACAAAAAGCCCGCTTTCGCGGGCTTGTGGTGTTGCTGGGTTTTGCGGGGGTGATTCGGGCGGTGAGTGGCTGCGACCGATCCCGACCGTGTCATCGGCGGGGATAGTCACCATGCTGATTTCGTATGGCTCCCAATCGGTTACGCGGTAGATGGTTTCGGTGTCAGATTCTTTTTCCAGCACCATTTCGTGGATCATGTAACCCACACTCACCTTGCTTAAAATACCGTCTAGCACGTCTTGCCAGCATTCCTCAGCATCCTCGCTTTTGCCAAAGCGAACCACGGCCCGACATACCTTATCGGCCCCCAGCGATACCTGTTCAACGACGCCAATCAGTGCATCACGATCATGGTTAAACAAAAGCGGCGCTTTATTTAGCATCCGCTCCAACCGGACAGCAGACAGGCTGCAGTCCAGAATCTCTGTGCCATACCAGCGCTCATAAGGCACCTCGCTTGCAAAAGCCAGTTGCACGGTGCGTGACTCCTGGTCAATTGCCTCGCGGGTGACGACAAGCGCGCGGTGTTGCTGCTTGTTTTCAAAATCACGACTTGTGACTTTAGGCATTTTGGGTGTCTCCCTGTATGTTGTCGGGTGCAGGCGCGGCCTGCGTTGGTTTGTTCATTTGCCCCAGCGTGACGCCATGGGTTTGTAAAATTTCCATTTCGCGAGCCAGCTCTATGATGTTTTCCTCAAAGTCGCCGCCCTTGCTGGCCACAACCTTGCTGCGAGTAGTGAGGCCCTGGTCAATCGCCTCGGCAGCGGCGGCGATTTCGTTTTTGGGATCTACCCAATCCCAGCCGCGTGGCACGTAGTTGAGTCCTGCCAAAAACTTGTCCAGCTTGGTGGCTGGCAGTGGTGAGCCATTTTCCATAGTGATGGCCCCTGCCAGCAAGCCAAGCTCCAACCAGCGTTCGGTAACGTGTTTGAAAAACGCATTGATGAAAAACTTTTGCATGCCACGCCACACGTCACGCTCTTGCAGCTCGGCAATGCGGGCGCTGGAATAATTGACGCCAGTCATGTCACCGCTGAGGTTATGGTTTGCGATGTCCAGACCAGCGGCCAAATCCAACTTGATTGCATCGACAAAAGGCTTATACGCTGCATGCGGATAGTTAGGGTCAAACTTGGTGAAGTCCCAGCCTTCTGGCAGCACTTCAAAAGCGCCCCCTACCGCATCTTTTACTAATGCGCCGCCAGCCTCTTGTGCGTCAGCTACCTCTGCGCCTGCACCGTTTTCTCCAGGTTCGATATAGCCCGCCTCACCTGCCGCAGGCGGCTTGTAAAAGCCCATGTTTGAGGCACCCACCACGCTGGCCTCAAGCGCAGCATCCTGGAACATTTGCAGCATACGCTCGCCGTTCATCACGGCATGGGTCCATGGGAATCCGCGCAGCTGCTCAGGATCTGTTTTTACAAAACGGTGAATGATCTCATTAGCGGCGATGCGCTCATGTTTTTGCATGCCCAGGCTGAGACTGTCGTTAGGGTTACGCAGCAGCACATAGTAAGCGGTTTTCTTGCCGGTGCTATCAAACTCAACGCCCATGCGCACTTGGTTACCATTTTCCGCAGTGCCATTTTTGTGAATATCCAGCCGATCAATGGCTAGCACTTGCAGCTGGTAGCGGTATGGCGTGGCCTTTGTGCCAACGACTTCCTTGACCAGAATTTCACCATCTTGCGCCAGCAGGTGTGCCAACATGCGGCACATTTCTGGCAGGCTTTGCTCACCAGTCACATCGCAATGCTTTGCCTGTGACCAGATTTTGTAATGTGATTCGATAGCATCGTTGGCTAGGTTATCGAGCACCCATTTAAATTCGCCCTGGACCGTGCGCATATCGCCACAACGTGATTGCAGGCGAATGCCATCAGGGCCGATGACGTTGTTTTTGACCAACGTCGTAAAGCGACGCCCCGGGGAAGTGTTGCGCGTGAGGTGGCGGCTGCGGGTGCGCATGGTGTAAAGCTGGCTTTGCAATATGGCATTGATCGCCGTATCTTGCGAGATCCAGCTTACCTGGTTACGTGCGTGGCCAGCTGCGGTAAAAAAACGCACTTGTCCACGATGCGGCTGTTTTTGCACCTGTGCATATTGCGTGGTTTTGCTTTGCAGGCCCTTCACCAATAGCGGGTTGGTTTCGCTGGGTGGGATCCACTCTGGCAGCGGCGGTGCTGATTTAAGAATGCCTTTAAGCCAGGCAATACTTCCAAGACCAGTATATTTCTGCACCATTAAAACCTCACATGAATTTTACGGCCACGGCCACCGGGTTTGCCACTTGCTGTTTGCTGCTCACGGGCGTATTCGGCGAGGTATTTATCTCGCAGTATGATTAAATCTGGAAATGAGTAATGCTGCAGCTGGCGGCCATTGATGCTGTAACTCTGCACATCCTTACCCGCCTTGCCCTCGATCATCGCTTCCAGCGCGTCCAGCGTCTTTTTCACATGACTGCGCGTATCGGCACCTGCTGTGGCACTGGCTGGGTTAGCCAGCACATTAATATTGCCCACTTCAATGGTATGGCGCTCCCCTGCCAGCTCAACATAAAGCGTGTATTGCCAGTTACCAGCATCCCACCCGCCAGTCGTGGCAGCTGGTACTGTCAGCACATAGTCAGCACCATTATCTGCAGTAGCAGCCGTGATTGTCACCGGCGTGCCAGAAGCAACAGGCGCAAAGCGGCCTTTTAAGGTCCAGCCATCGGTGGCAGGGTAATCAGCCGAGCTGACTACCTGCTTGATAGTGTCGCCTGCGTAAAGTGTTTTTTGCATAGCGATTAAATTCGTGGCAGATCAAGTTGACGATTTGCAATAGTGACTTGCTCTTCACCCTCTGGTGATAAATGGATGTATCCTGTATTTGAACTATCACAATAATGATCTGCACCGATGTAAAGAGGATTTGCACTTAAAGTAACTACAAGCGGCAGCGATCCATTAATCCATGACGTTGGATATGGGACGGGGTTGTCTTTAGTACCTCGCAGCCACACTTTGACTTGAGCCGCAGAAATGTACTCCATCAAAAACTTGAGGTCAGTGGCTGGAATCGCCGAACCGGTTGCAATTCCTTTAATCACGCCCTTTAAAAAATTATCGTCGCGGTTAAATATATTTGATGACGCAGTCGCTAAGATATATGCAGCGTCATCTGTCGTAGCAGCAACACTAGACAAAGTTAGCGTGCCAGTATTAACCATACGAGACTGAGGCAATACTTTATAAATACAAGCATCTGGGGATGGTGCTACAGCATTGTGCACTTCGACATAACCATCATTTCCAACAAGTCCGCGGCGGATTGCACCATTGATACGCCTTATTGCCGTGGCTACTTGAGGCGATTGCCCAGCAATATCAATCAAGTAATTACTTGATGTAACGCTGGGACTAATTGTTTTGCATAGCCAAACATTAAATGGTTTGACGTATGATTTAATCGCGTCAACAAGCTGCTTATATGTTGAAACTGACGTGTTTTCCTTAGTGATTGCACTGCCAGCCTGGTTGAGGTCGTTAATGCCATACCCAAAAAGACCAACGTTACAAAACACCGAAAATTCACTTCGTTTAAACTTGCTTGCATCCGTGATGTCGCCCGCTTTTTCTGTTTGAATACCGACATTACAAATGTTTCTGAAAATATGAGATGCCTCGCCATTGTTTCCATAAATATCAAGCCCGGGATCAGTCGTTGAAGTTGCCCCATTATCTTGACCATGCTCTCGCGAATCCCCCGCAGAGAATACAGAAACAGTAGAAGCATCAACCCAGCCTATAACACTGTGCGCTTTCCAGCCAATAGGCTGGTCAGCAGTCACAACACCATTGATGGTTACAGTCACGGCACCAGTTGGCACAGCGTCTAAATCTGCACTATCAGCCCATGTTTTCCATGCTTCAATAACTACAGGATCTGTGGAATTGTGACGGTAAAACTTATCTTTGCCCCTGGTTTTGTTTGTGTAATTCATAAACTGACCAGCGAGCGTAGCCCCTGCACCACTGTCGTTATGGGCATTTTGATAACACATCACTGACTCGACATAGGAATCGCCAGGTTCTAGAAAGTATGGCAGTTCCGCAATCAGATAACACGCAGAACCATAATCTGCAGTTGCATCGCGTAAATTGACTTTTTCCATAATGGCATTGCCGTTATCGTCAACACCAACTAATTTGGCCACGTAGGTGGGATATGCAACGCCGTTATGAATTAAAGAAGCATGAACAAGACCATTGCCATTAGTCGTGCCAGCGTTTACAGCTTTCATACTTTCACCAACACCGAATTGAAATGAATGCGAAAAAAGAACTTTATTTAATCGGTGTGTCATGACGCGAGTATTTTTTGAACCAAGCAACCGCCAAGTACCAGCAGCTTTTGGCATTGAACTTTCTTGCCCGATTACTCGCCATGCGTTTTGGCCATCAAGCCCTTTAACTGGTTGATAAAATTTGGCAAATCCATCATTTATCATTCTAGATTCGATATCAGCAGTTGAAGTTACAATTTGATTTTCGGCGTAGTGCACACCTTCAAACTTGCCGGCATTTTTAACAATCACTGTCATTTCAGTTTCCTTTTATCGTCCGCCACGAAGCCGCCCTATCAGGCTGCTGCGCGGTATTGCGTTGTTAACTCGTTTTGCTTGCTTAACTGCTGGTTGCTGCACTGGCTGAGGCTGGCTTACAGATTCCTGGTCAGGCTGATCAAACAAACTGCCGATGCGCGGTTGCACGCGCTCGCGGATTTGCTCCCATACTTTGCTGGGGTATTTGCTCACGCCTAGCCGCTCAAAGCACCACTCGGCATACACGGCGCCATCGAGCGGCTCGTTGCGAGCGTTGCTTGCGACTTTGACCCACATATAGCGGATGCCACGCGCGGTGCGTTGCGGAACGCGCTTTTCGGCGGTCAGGCCTTCAAAGTATTCAACCGGCAGCTGCTTACTCAGGCGGATGACACCCGGGCGTTTGAGCCGGTTATTGAGTAAGTCTTTTGCTGTGTTTACACCAACAAACCATAGCTTGCAGCCGCCTTTAATAATCTCGCCACGCCAGTTCACGTCGACGTTGCTGGCCTTGCCGAGTATTGGGATGCCTGGCTTGTGGTTGTCACCTTTGATCGCACTGATTTTGCGTCGTGGATCTGCACGGCGTACATAGTTGTAAACCATGTGGGTATAGTGCCCACCCGTGTCGATAGCCACCGCCTCAATTGGCAGGCTTTGCCCGCTGGCGTGTTTAAATCTTGTTTGCAGGTAAGCATCGAGCATTTGCCAGCTGCTTTCTTCCCCTGGGTCGCAGCGGATCACCTCGGGCTTAAGCGCGATGCGCAAGTCACCCTCACCCGCTGCCCAGGGGAAGCATTCAAAGCGATCATCTTGCATGTCTACGGCGCAGCAGATCAGCAGGCCACCCATGGGCACAATGGCTGGGTCATAATCCTCTGCCCTTTGCAACAGCTCGGTGGCGCTGTTTTGCTCGGCCTCTTCCTTGACGGTTTCGGCCAGGCGGGTGTTTACAAACGTGATGTACTTTTCGTTATTGCCTTTTTTTTGCAACTCAATGGCCAGCACAAACTGGCGGGCCATGTCTGCCCAGGTCAGCCAGCCTAGCGGGCTGTACAAGCTGGACAGGTGAAAGCTGCGGCGTAAGCCTTTACGCTCTGGGTATTTGGCAACCCACTCACCTACTGCCAGCATTTTTTCTTTGTGGTGCTCATCAATGAGCACGCTGCAGCCATCGCATAGATAGCGTGCAGTCTCTGGCAGGGCTTCGCCTGCCTCGTTTTTTAACCATTTGAGGTTTGCCCAGACCAGCACTTGCTTATGGCCACAGTGTGGGCATGGCACGTGATACTGTTCTTGCGTGCCCGCCAGGTAGGCGTTTTCTATAATGCTGTAGCCCTTGGGTTTTTTGGGGCTGCTACTGAGCAGCCGCTTGCGGCGGCGGAATGTATCTTGCCGCGCCACGGCAATGCTGATTGGGTCGCCCTGGCCACCGCAATCATCCGGGTAATCGTCCACCTCATCAAAGTGGATATATTTTGCTGGCATGGAGGCCAGCTCGGCTGCGCTATTTGCGCCGGTGATAATCAGCACGCCGCCTGTGAACTCTTTCATGCTGGCGCTGTTGGCTGCATCACGCGCCACGGCACTAGCCACCCGCTTGCGCAGGCTTGGACAGTTTGCAATCATGGGCCCCACGCGCTGGCGGCTGTAGCGTTTGCCAGTGTTGCCCGTGGCCTGGACGATCATGACCGGCGCCGGGGTTTCTTCAATAATGGTCCCGATCCAGTTAAGCCCGGCCTCGGACTTGACCAGCTGGGTGGCCGTCATCAGCACGACCTCTTCGCAGGGGTCGCTATCGCTTAATGCTTTGTAGATCTCGCGCGCAAATGGCGTCCTGTCAGTCCGCCAGGGGCCAGCCTCTGCACTGCCAGCTGGCAGGATGCGGTTCGCATCTGCCCATTCGTCCACATCCTTTGGGATGCGTGGCCGGAAGTGCTCGGCAAATAGCGAATCAATCAGCCGATAGGCATCGACTAATTGTGTATCTGGTGCGCCCATTACTGCGTGACGTGGGGCGCTTCAAGCGCGATCTGTGTCATGGCGCGGCGGATCTCGCTGCGCAGCATTTCATCGACTTTGCTGACATCGGTTTCAGCAGCAAGGATCGGCGCCAGGCGGTCGGCTACCGTGTTTAAATGTTCTTGCGCGGCCTTGAGTTTATTTGCCAGGGCGCGGCTGATATCCTCAACCCGGACCAACTCGCCGCGCTGTTTGGCCAATTGGATCTCAAGCAGCTGGCGGCGGACGTTTTCTGTCTCGGCCTTTTCTTCACTCAGTACAGACGTCTGGACGCCGGTTTTTTCACCTGCCAGCGGCAGCTGAGAAGCGCCCGGCAAATCTGCTTGGGTGCGTTCAAAATCCTTGAGGCTGCCACGCTCTTGCTGCAGTGGGTTGGTGTTTTGCGCCCACTGTATATCTGCGACGGCTGGATCAATTTTTGCACGGCCCTTTTCATCCGGCACAGTGCTGATACGATTATTGGCAATCGCTTTCTGGACCGCCGACAACCTTACATTGCGGTGACGTGCATATGCGCGCAAACTCAGCAATTCACGCATTTGACCACCCCGGAAAATTCATCCTGAAAAAATTGACCACTCAAAAACACTACATGACCACCAAAGCGACCACCCCACAAACAAGCCACTAACTAGCTTAAAAGCGTGGTTCGAATTACCCTCGGCAGCGACAACCCCAGGAAGGACCCGTTAACGCTGACTAGCCAGTGCGGCCTGCAAGCTGGCGTCCATGTTTGGTTTGTACCGCCGATTAATTACCTGCTCGGATGTTTCATAAAATCTAAACCGGCGCTTGTAGTTGACTGACTTCACAAAGATGAAGATCGGTCGCACCGCACTACCCGATGCGAAGTTAATGCGCTGGTATATCCCTGGCTGCAACTTACCTTTAAGGCCAACAGCAAAGTATGTGACCTGCTGGCCTATAGCTTTAGATGCCCGACGATCAAACCTTGCACGGCCCTTGGCATCCATGTTTGCCTTATACCCTTGCTCACCAAATGAGCGAAAGTAGCTAAGCATTTGCACAATCAAGCGCGAGGGAATATTGCCGTACTGGTCCAGTGGGCAGGCTTCACCAGGCACCACGTAGTAACCGGCTGGCATGATGCCAGCATTAATCAAAGCCCGCTCAAAGCGCTTAACCTTACGTGTGCCGCCATCAATCTGTGGCCGCAAGAAGTTTTCAGCGGGCGTGCCCTTAAACGTGTCTGACTTAATCCAGACTCTAGCCTCCGGCTTATCTTTGGTCGCAGGCTTTAAAAAAAAAGCGTTACGTGCGTAAGGCGTTGCTCGGTCAAACACTTCGTCGACTTGCTTTTGCTCGGCTGCCATCACATCCTGAGCCGTGCGCGTCAGTGCTACCACATTGGCAAACTGCACCTGCTTTTGAAACTTGCGCAGGTCATTGATGACCTGATCTTTCGGAAACTGTCCGCTAATCTTGATCATCGTTTAACCCGGTGCGCATGCAGTCGTTCGGCCCTGCATGCGATATCATGGTCCCCTTTGGCTTAGCCGTGTCGCCTCCGGTTCATCCCTCTCTCACGTTATAGTGTTCATCCCGGGTACAGCGTCCGGGGCCGCTCCAGGCATCTTGCATGCGGCTGATTGTATGGGGTCTATATCCAGACAAATTGTATAAATTGCAGTGGTTGAGCCCAATAAAAAAGCCGCTCTGAGTAAACAGAACGGCTTTCATTAAACGCAACTACACACAATTTACCGCATTTATACATGCTTTGTCGGATCGGTGCAAGTGTTTTTTAATCCCCGGTCAATGCACTTTCATTCCACCAAACTTCTGTCGCTCTGCCATCACCAGCCATATAGCGTACAAAATAGCGGTTCTCATCATGCAAATACTGAGCTCTGCCAATTACTTCACCTTGCTCGCCTGAAACTAAAATTACTACTTGCTGACCTAACTCAAGCTTAAAATCACCGTCATTCAATGCAATACTCATATAACTCTCCTTCATTGAGCACCAAAGGCCGGTGCCGCCTACTTCCGAATGTGCGCCAGCACATCATTCTCATGAAAGCCATCCATCATCAGCCGATGCCCTTTTTCCAACCAGGCATACAACGTGTCACGATGGCAGTCAAACTCTTTAGCCAGCAATTGAGCAGTGCTGGTCGCTGTGGGCACGGCATGGCCCCCAACAAAATCAACCCCGTAAAACATGTGCATCACCCTAAAAATCTTTTCATCTTGTTTTTTGATTTTCAACATGATGGCGTCTACTTCCATGGCGTCAGAGTCCAGATCAGGGACATAACCAGCATTGCCGCCACTCGCCGCAAGGCGCGTATATGAACATTGCTTAGGATACCCAAGCGCACCGCCTTCTCGCTTCAATAGCCAGCCTGTCCACTGCACCATGCGTCTATTCACATATGTGTTTAACATCGCCCTATCCCTTCAACTCAAAATACTTGCAATTGGGGCCAATACCTGGCACCCGTTTATGAAACTTCACCGCTTTATCATTGCTGCAATACCAGCGGTTCAATGCTGAAACACAGTGATCGCAAACCCTGCAGCCTAATTGGTGGATTTGATCATCTGCCACAATATCCGCAGGATCGCGGCTGTAATACCTGGCTGGCAAAACTGTATTCATCGCCGCCTCCTATTCGAAAAAACCTCATTACGCTTGGCAGCATGCCCCAGGGCCATATACTCATCCGCGCTGATTTCATGCATTTGTTCAACCAGCCGATACACCCGCGTTTTAATCTCTCGCCCGCCTTCGGCCATGTAGATCGTTTTGGCACCGGCAAACAACTCAGGGCACAAAGCGTGCAATTCAGCTACCAAAGCCGTAGATGCCGGAAACTGTTCAGCCACACCGCTTTTCGGTTTTTCTTGGTGCAAAACCGGCTGGGCTGGGCGTTCAAACTCATCAAACTGGCTCATGTTCCACACCTTCCAAACCTAAGCGCCAAGGTGTGGAAGCCTGAAAGCCTTTTATTTGCTTGTTGTTCCATACCTTCCATACCTTCCATACCAAAAAGATACAGGTGTGTACACGCGTGCGCGCACGTGTGTGTGCGCCTGTGCATGTACGTGAGTGAAAAGGTGTGGAAGGTATGGAAGGTATGGAAACCCCGCGCCATTGCTTGTTTCCAGCCTTCCATACCTAAAATTGCAGGTGTGGAAGGTGTGGAAGTTTTAACCGCATTACCATGGGATATCATCATCAACCCCCCCCTGGATTTTGTTGCGGCTGTGATGCATCAGCGCCGGTTGTCGACGTGGCCAGTTTTCTTTCTGGTGGCTTGTACCAAAACCGGTGTTCACTGTTGCGTTTTTCCACGCGCTTACAGTCCAGCTGGCGCAGTGCATTGCCAATCCTGGTTTGTATATCGCGTGAGATTTTTGAGGCGTCCATGCCGAGGCACTCGGTGGCCACCATATAAAGGGTAAATTCCTGATCTTTAAGCAAGCCTGATCGCTGATACACCCATTCTTCAATACCGTCCACGAATGACTCCGTGATGGTGCGTTTCAGCTGCTCTTTGTCGAATAGACGTTCCTGTTCGTCCTGCGTGGGCCAGTATCGCTGCCCTGCGTTCACTCGCTCAACGGCTTCGGCAAACAACTGATCGCGCACCTCGCGCAGGCCATCAATGTCAATTTGCGTCGTGACCTCAATCGGCCAAAAGCGCCTGCCACCTGTCGGGTCTTTATTCCACTCCCATTCGTTGGTGGTGCCAGCAAAAACCAGCTGACGCGGCACACGGATCTCCCTGCGCCCATACACAGGCCGATATTCATCAACCTGACGACTTAAAAACGATTTTTGCTTGGTGGCCTCTGCCTTGGCTACAGACCCCATTTCACTAAACTCATAAAGCATCTTTCCGCGCAATGCACTCATCGAGTCTTTGTTATGCAAATCAAGGTCGGTGTCGCCATACCAATCACCACCAATCACAGCCAGTGCGGTTGATTTCTTGCGGCCTTGCGGGCCTTCAATCACCAGGCAATAGTCAAACTTGCAGCCAGGCTCAAATACCCGCTTAACCATACCCATAAAAAACCAGCAGCCAACACGCTGGGTGTATTCGTTATCCGCCACACCCATGTATTCATGCATCCAGCCCAGCAGCCGTTTTTTACCATCCCATTTAAGACTTTTTAGCCAATCCCTCGGAGGGTTAACAGGGTTATTTCTTGCCGCAACCTCAACCGCCTCAGCCACCAGTGCCGTGCTTGGGCTAAATCGCCATATCTTGGTGATCCACATCGCTAGGCGGGCATCATCTTGCGTATCCCACTCACCCGCTTCGCCAGAGTTATTCCAAAACGGTGGCGCTTTGAGCTTGATAACCCGCTGCGCAAACTCATCAAACGCTAAAATACCTCTCCAGCGCTCATCGTTTTCAATAATGTCGACAATGTTTGCCAGGCACGGCGTGATGTCATAAGTTTTGTTACGCAGAAGATAACCAACCCACTTAGGCTTTTCATCTTTTTCCGCGTCAGCGGGGGTAGCGGTAGATTGCTCTTTTGAGTTATCAGCAACCAGCGTTAAAGCTGGCCGTGTTTTTGTAATAAATGCAGTCAATGCAGCTGCATTCATGCCATCGTCGTGGATTGCATCGTAAATATCCCAGCCGCCCGGCTTTTCTCCCGGGGCTGGTATATCAATAATGTGAAACTCAGTCGCAGGGTCAAGCTCAAGCAGCTTGTCGCGGATTTTGAGCATCGCCAGCATGCCTGGCTGTTTTTCCTCGGGCAACAAAGGCTTACTGGCCGGGTCCACACCCTGCTCTTTTTCTTCACTGGTCAGCTTTTCGCGCTGCGCGTCACAGTCTGGCCATGCGTAAATCTTGCGGCCAGCCAAGGGTAACCAGTCAACCTTATCAATCGCCTTACTACCACCTGGCCAACTCACTGGCACACCTTGAATCATATCCAGAGGCGCATCGGCACACTTTTCACCCTCAACCAGCAGCACATAAGCGTCCGGTTTAGCCGCAAGCCTATCAAGGCCATATATCGGGCGGTTCGGCTCTGGCCACTGCATCCAGCGCCATTCATGCTTGCCAGTTTTCTGGTTTTTGCAATAGGTGAGCGGCAGCGTTTCTTTACCACCGTCTGAGCTGTTAAAGCGATACACATAGCCAAGCAGCTGGCCGTTAGCATCCTTGTACTCCCACTTTAGGGCAGGCAATCCACGGTGACGGTGAGCCAATGGCGCTTCTTCAGCACCCGCTGGTACCGGCATCACAGGGTGCCAGGGTGATTCCTCTTTTGGCTTGCTTTGCTTGATGGTGGCAGGGTCAATAATCGGCGCTTTGCGCTCACGTGGCTGGCTTTCTGCTGGGCGGCAACCTTCAGGCAGTTTGAAGCCGATCTGGTCAGCGACCTCTATGGCGGCTTCCCATTGCTCTAAACCAAAAATGTATGCATAAAGGCTGATTAAATCAGTGCCAGCATCAGGCGTGGCAAAATCACCCCAACGCCCTATATGCTTTGAATCACCCGAGATATTGATGGCAAATGAATTAGGCTTAGAGTCTGCCCTGTTTGGGTTGCATACAAAATATTCCTGCCCAGTTTTTTTTCCACCAGGCAGCCAAGCACGTACTAGACTTTCAGCAGCGTTATTTGCAGCCTGTGCAATCTCCGCATAAGGAATAGGCGTTAACTTAGCCAACTTGCAGACCCTTCGATAATTTCACGATCAGGCCAAGTACTTGCTGCTCACTCAGTCTGTAGGCCAGCTGCAACTCTTGGATGACTGCTTTTACTTTCCAATCTTGGCCATTTCTAAGCTTGTAAGTTAAAAACTCAGAGGCCATCGACTGCAAATCATTTGGTGAATACTTCATCGCACCACCCTTGCCACGCTCTGTTCAAATTGCAGCAAGGCTGCAACGGTGTCATGCACTTCTTTGCTGATCTGCAAATATTCAGCCTGGGTGATCACGCCATCAGCAAAACCAGCCTGAAAACGCTGGCTGGTTTCGCCCAGCTCGCGGGCAATATTCATAAAATCATCCAGCAGCGCCATATCACTCTCCGGCACCGCTGGCAGACTCACAACAATCGCATTTGCTTTGGCGGCAAAATACTTTGCAAGCTCAAAATTCAAATCCAGCCTGCGCACAATCGCCTCAAACTGGATCAGGTTTAAGCAATCCGGCTCATAATTCGGGTTTAGCTTATTATTCAAAACCTGCGCCCCCATTTGGTTTGTGCGCCCGTCATTAATCTCAGCTAGCGCCCGCACCAAGCCATCAGGCGACAGTGCAACCAGCTTTTGAAGCTTTGTAGTTAATTCCACGTGTGCATCCTCCGTTTATTCACGTTCTTATTTTTTAACGCCACTGCCATACTCCACCCATGCAAAAAAAAGCCGTCCAAAGCCAAAAGGCTAAGGACGGCACAGGGAGGATATAGATGTACGCATGCAAAACTGCTGCACAGGCACAAATTGGTATACAAGCACACCAGGTATACCAGCTGGACCAACGGTTGCGGGGGCTGGATTCGAACCAGCGACATTCGGATTATGAGTCCGGCGCTCTGCCAACTGAGCTACCCCGCGAAAAAGGCGGGCGGCCAATCTGCTATAGTTTAGTTTCCACACAAAACTTTTCACAAAAAGGCTACCCATGGATAACACCATCAAACTGCTGCCCATCAGCTGGTACACAGCCGAAGAGTATGACGCCGCGATCAGCATCATGGCCGACAGGGATAACCTCCCCCGGTCTTACGACGCTTGGCTCAAAAAAGCCATACATACCGAGCAACAAGCGATTGCCAGCGGATATGCCGTCCAGCGCGTCATCATCAATCCCAAAGAATTTAGTCGTTGGTGTCACGACCGCGGCTTGGATATCAACGCCGAAGCAAGAGGACGCTACATCACAGAGGTCGCGATCAATAGCAAAAGCGGCAATCGCTGAATGTAGCTGCATATCAAGCCACCTCGCGCAAATGTTCTGGCAAGCCGTCTTGCGGATGTGGGTAAAGGTCCGGGCGCAATTCGTGAGGGGTAACTTGCCAGTTAACTGCCTCACTTGCCTTAATCACAAACTCAGCTGGTATACCCAACTTTGTCGTGTTTACCCACTTCCATACATGCGCTTGAGTGATCGGATTCCTTTCATCCCTCAACGCATTAGCAAGTGCGCTTTGCCCATCGGCCAATTCGATTAAACGTTTAAGGTTTTCATTCATGCCGCAATCATATAACCGCAGTTATATTTTAGTCAATAACCATAGTTGTTTTACTTTAAAAAACCATGGTTGTATTTTCTAGAAATGAAATTTAACGAACGTTTAAAGTGGGCCCGAGAAAACGCAGGCTTTACTCAGCAAGAACTTGTCGACTTATTGCCTACAGACGAAAATGGCAAACCTATGATGTCCCAGGCCAATCTGGCAAAGATGGAGAAAAACGAAAATACAGTGGGATCTAACTTTTCATACTTCATTGCCAAGGTCTGCAATGTCAGTCCTGAATGGCTGATTTTTGAAATTGGAAAACCTGAAATTGATGTTTACTCTGTTTCAGTAAATGACCCAGAGTATAAAGTTTTGCAAGTAATGCAACAGATGCAACCTTACATGAAATCACAAGCTGCAAGACTTCTTGATTCGCTTGCTGAACCAACCCAAGAACCTAACGGTAAACACAACTCCAAATAACTTAATCATCCTTAAAAGAATGGAGGATTAGATGCGTTTTATATTAATTTTAATGCTTATACCCAACCTCCTTTTTGCTGACGATGAACCAGGAGGTTGGGTCGAGCCAGGTGGATATGATTACAAAGCTGTAGAAGCAAAAGCAGCTAAAGAAAAAAAAGAAGCAGAAGAAAAAGCAAAGAAGGTACTTAATAATAAAAAAGCAAAAATTACAGCTTACCAAAAAACTCCTGAATACTTTAACAAACTAAATGACATTGATTTATGCATTAAAAGTGGCATTCTGGAAAGAAAAAATAGTGATATTACAAATGTTGTTTATGCAGAAATAAAAAAAAGAAACTTCCCATACACCCCCAAACATCCTGCTGTATTAAAAAAACATGTCCAAATTGGAATGAGCGACTGTGAATTACTCGCCAGCTGGGGAAAACCTGATCGTATAAATAAACATGTAACTGCAAGGCATATTCACAAGCAACATGTTTATTACAGAACATACGTTTATTCAGACGATGGGTTTGTAACCAGCTGGCAGGAGTAAAAGAATATTCCTACAGTTTTCTTTCTGCCGAACCTAATTCTGCAATTTTTTTTTCTGCAAACCCCACAGAGCTATGACTCAGTTACTAGCTTTCTTGGAATCCAACAATATTCACCATTCGAAGTATCATCGCATTGATCATTATCCGGCCATACGATAACTACACGTTCACTCGAAAGCTTATCTAAGTCAGCACTAATATTAATTAACTCTTCGGTCATGAATCACCCTTTCTACCCGCCACCAGGCGGGTTTTTTATTACCAAAATAATTAAATAATCATCAACTGCGAAAAAATAATACCACAAAATATAACCTAGGTTATTGACATATTAATAACCATGGTTATATCATGCACCCATCATCAACACACAAAGGTGTGAAACATGGTTGCAGACTATCAATCTCAGACAAGTGGATCAGGCGCTTTTAAGCATGTTCGCGTGCTTGATGGCATTGTTTATGCGCACAATATCCATGACGCGATCCAGATCGTTGATGAAGCGATTCTGGCATTGACCGACCTTGATCTTAATGATCGCCAACGCAAAGCCGCAGGGTTAAACGCTCAATTTAGCCTTTCGTATCTTAAAGGCGCCCTCTACGCATATGAGGGGACGCCAGCATGATCGCCATGGCAACCCGCTGCATTCGTGATGACAGTAACGACAAGCAGTTTGTTGATTACTGGAATAACGCTTCCAAAGCTGTCCGCGCCAAGTTGCTAACAGACGCTGGCCGCAACCCTAACTACAAATACCGCGCTTGGGACTTTATCCCCCACGAAATCCGCGTGGATGTAGTCACCATTATCAAACGCGCTACACAAGCGCCTAAACCACGCACCGCCCCAAACCCTAACCACTGGTACAA
This sequence comes from Methylophilus sp. VKM B-3414, assembly GCF_032248435.1. NCBI lineage: Bacteria > Pseudomonadati > Pseudomonadota > Betaproteobacteria > Nitrosomonadales > Methylophilaceae > Methylophilus > Methylophilus sp. VKM B-3414. The sequence continues at coordinate 30,128 of NZ_JAVTLI010000010.1, forward strand.
CAAGGACTAAGCCATGCACAGCAAACACATCGGCCTTAATGGCGCCATTTTTAGCACTTTCTGCTACCCATACACCGACACGCTTGACCAGGGGCGAGTTGCGGCATACGGCCTCATGACCGTCAATGCGCACGGTGTGCGCTCAACGCTTGAGTTTAACCTGGGTAAAGAGCAGGCGCTGGAAATGATCAAGTCACTTGAGCAGCACCTCGAAAACATCCACCAAGCAGAAAAATCACTCTCACAGGAGGCCACACATGTGTAACCGTCACGAATTGCCACCGCTCATCGAGCATGACGTGCCTGGCATCGTCAGCAATCGCATCAAGCGGAAAGACATCCCCCTGGATACATCAGACCCTATTGATCTTGACCCGATCACAGAAAGCATTTTCAAAGGCTTGCGCAATGCCTTAATCATCATGGCCGTTGCCGCCATCTTGATTTGGGGCGGTTACAACGCCTTTAAGTTTTATCAGGTAACAAAACCTATCCTCGCCATGGGCGACTGGAGTCAGCAATGAATAAACCACTGACACCACAACCCATCGGCCTCATCAGCAAACAAAACTGGCTGCGCCGCGTGCCACGTTTCTTGTGGCTGCTCGCTACAACCAACTACAAGGTGCGCGTGGCTTGGCACCAGGCAGCGAGGTAATCATGCAGCGCCATGAACACCGACAAAGCGCCTATGCGGTCAACAAATACAACTATCAAGCACTGATTGCATTTGTGTCTGTTGTCGCTGCTTTTTTAATCATAGGACTTTTCTCTTAACCCAACCAACCAAAGGAGTATTTGATATGCAACTCATCTTACCAACTCTTAATCCAGGCGAAATTAACGCCGGGTTAATCATGAACGCTAACGGCACCGCGTCACACTGGCTGATTTTGCTGCCTGGTGACAAAAATGACGGCAATTGGCACGACGCAAAAACATGGGCCAAAGAACAAGGCGGCGAACTGCCAACACGCAACGAGCAATCACTACTGTTTGCCAATGCCAAACCAGAATTTAAGAGCGACTGGTACTGGTCAGGAGAACCCCATGCAGAAAATTCAGAGTGGGCTTGGTTTCAGCACTTCAGCTATGGTGGCCAGTACGGCAGTCACAAGAGCAACGACGATTGCCGCGCCCGCGCTGTCCGCAGAATCTCAGTCATTTAATCATTTAGTCATTTAAAGGATGTTTTCAATGAGTACATCTATCGAAGAAATCGAACGTAAACATGAGGAAATCGGCAAGATGATTGCGATCCTCAAGGCTTTAAAAACCACTTTTCCACGCACTATAGAAGCGCCAGAACTTCGTGAAGGTGAAATCTATGTCGGCACATTCATCAATGCAAATGGCACCGGCCATCACACCATCTTACTACCAGGCGATAAGGATGACAGCAATTGGCAGGATGCAATTGATTGGGCAAAGGAAAAAGGCGGTGATTTACCAAACCGTATTGAGCAATCAATGTTATTTGCCAACCATAAGGGCCTATTTCAAGAAAATTGGTATTGGACCAATACCACGCATCACAAAGAGTCAGAGTGGGCTTGGTGTCAGGGCTTCAGCAATGGTAACCAGTACGGCACTCGCGAGAGCCACGACCTTTGCCGCGCCCGCGCTGTCCGCAGATTAGAAATTTAGTCATTTAGTAATTTAATTATGGCAAACCACACAACCCTGCCCATCTACAAAGTTGCTTACGATTTGCTAAAAGCAATTGTAGAAATCACCAAAAATATGCCTCGAGAATTTAAGCAAAGCATAGGTGGAAAGCTACGTGACGAATGCGTCGAAATCGTCACGCTGATTTTCAGGGCTAATGTTTCATCAGATAAAGGTAGGCACCTGATAAACCTGATTGAGCGCTTACAGGTGTGTGAGCTCCTATTACGGCTGGCCAGAGATATGCGCCTGATTTCAACGGGCCAATATGCAAAAGCCATCCAGTTAACCGACAGCATTGGCAAACAAGCCAATGGCTGGCGCAAATCCGCATCGTCCGCTTCATAAAGGTTAAGGCCCTATGACTGCACGATTAAATAATCTGGTTTTACCGCTGGCTCAAAAGGCCACCGCCATGCGCATCACAGATACCGCTGATAGCAATCAGGAACGGTCTGGCGCAGTTTCCATGCTGATCGGCAATAGCCTTCGGCAAGGTGACGTAGATAGTAAAACGATTCAGAGTGGGCTTGGTATCAGAACTTCAACAATGGTAACCAGAACAACAATCACAAGAGCAACAACAATTGCCGCGCCCGCGCTGTCCGCAGATCATTACAACAGCTTCACTTTCCCGCAATTGGTACAAGCATACCTCGATTGCAGAAAGCGCAAACGCAATACAGAAAGCGCCCTAGAGTTCGAGCAGAACCTAGAGCGCAATCTTGTTAACCTGTTTGACGAACTCAAGGCAGGCACCTACACACCAGGCAAAAGCATTTGCTTTGTTATCACCAGACCAAAGCCTCGCGAAGTATGGGCGGCAGAGTTTCGTGACCGAATTGTGCATCATCTGTTTTACAACGCTATTGCACCTAGGTTCTATGCCACATTTATTGCCGATAGCTGCGCATGCATCCCAGGGCGCGGCACATTATATGCAGCACAGCGCCTAGAGAAAAAAATACGCAGCGCCACACAAAACTGGTCACAGCCATGCTTTTATCTTAAGTGTGACCTTGCCAACTTCTTTGTGGCAATTGATAAAAACATCCTGCATACGCAACTGGCTAAACGCATTGATGAGCCATGGTGGCTATCATTGGCTAAGGTCATACTATTTCACGACCCACGCCAAAACTATGAGTTACGCGGTGACCCAGCCAAGCTGGCACTGGTGCCAGAGCATAAGCGCTTGGCATTGCAGTCGGGCAACTGCGGTTTACCTATTGGCAATTTAAGCTCGCAGTTTTTTGCGAACATCTACCTTAATGAGCTGGACCAGTTCATCAAACACCGCATCGGCGCCAAGCACTACATCCGATATGTGGACGATTTCGTGTTACTGCATGAATCATCAAAATGGCTGAATCAGGCACTGCAACAAATCAATGAATTTCTGCCACAACAACTGCATGCAAAGCTAAACCCACGCAAAACATTATTGCAGCCAGTCAGTCGTGGCGTGGACTTTGTTGGCCAGGTCATGAAACCATGGCATCGCCACACCAGAAAACGCACAGTCAACACTGCACTGGCAAGACTTAAACAAACAAATTCACATGATCAATTCGTTGTTGGTAACAGCTATCTAGGCTTAATGGGACAGTCCACCGCAAGCCATCACAACAAAACCAGAGTCGCCAAAATAATGATGCAGCACGGATTCACCGTGAAATCAGATATGAGCAAAGTGTTTAGAAAAACGCGCCCATGATAAATCACACTCTAATTATACGATTTATATCTTTTCAATGTCTTTGCCTTAGTTGGCACAGGGTCCAGGGGCTTTCGTTTTTTCAAAGCTATGTCATCCGCCTGGCTAAATTTATCACGCCTGGCTGCAAACACATTGTCAGAAAAATCCGTTTTAAGCTTTTGCTGATCTGCCCTGTTAGCCATGCAAGCCTCTGTGCCCCGCTCGGTCACCACATAGCCCAGCAAGTCAGCTGCTATCAAGCCTTGCTTAATCAAGTAATCAACAAGCTCCGGCGCCGCCGAGGTCGCCCCGGAATCCGCTATCTCATCAATCACGTTTAGCTGCACTTTTGATAAATACATTTTTTTAAGGGATTGCTATGCTCAATTTTCAAGAATTACCCATAGATTCACTGTCACCCAGCCCAACCAACCCACGCAAGCGCTTTAATGAAAAAGAGCTGCAGGATCTCGCCGCCAGCATCAAAGAAAAAGGCGTCATGCAGCCAATATTGGCGCGCCCAATGCCTGGATTATTTGAAAGCTACGAGATTGTAGCCGGGGAACGTCGCTGGCGGGCCAGCAAACTGGCCGGGCTTGAAACCATCCCTGCCACAGTCCGCGAGCTGGACGACATTGAAACCCTGCAGCTGCAAATCATCGAAAACATGCAGCGCTCTGACCTGCACCCACTTGAAGAGGCACAGGCCCTGCAAAACATGCTGCAAGCCACCGGTAGCAATGGCCACAAGCAATGGACGCATGAAGAGCTAGGCACAAAAATCGGCAAATCCAGATCCTATGTCTTTGCCAGCCTCAACCTGCTAAAACTCAGCAACTTTGCTAAAGACAAGTTTCTAGAAGATAAATTCGGGCGCGAAACCGCCCTGCTGGTTTCACGCGTACCAGGTGAAAAGCTTCAGGAAAAATTGGTGACAGCCATCGTTCAAAGCGAATTATCATATCGCGCCGCCAAGGACTACATCCACCGCGACTTTACTTTTGACCTGACCAAAGCCACCTGGGATAAGTTTGACGAAACTGTACTGGCAGAGACACCCAGCTGCGCTAAATGCCCCAAACGCAGCGGCAACTATCCCGAGCTGCATCCGGACATTGAGAGTCCAGACGTCTGCACTGACCCAACATGCTATAGCAATAAAAAAGCCGCTTATGCCGACCGTGTGATTAAAACCATGCCACGGGTGATTCATGGGGACGAAGCCAAGCAGGTCGCGCCTTATGGCTACGATTATTTCATTACAAATGGCTATGTGCGCAGCCTGGATAAAGTGGAAGTTGATGGATTTAACGCTGCAGAAATCCTTGGAGATGACGCGCCAGAACCGTTTAAATTGGTTGATGAGAAAAAAAATATCAATCTTGTTTACCAAGAAAACGAGGTAATAACCCTAGTCAAAGAAAAGCTGGCCGAAAAAATAGCCAGCGGCGAATTACAGCCGCCAAAAACGCAAAATCCACCTGGGAAATCACGTCAGCAGCTTCAACGTGAGCGGCAAGAACCCATTGCAGCTCAAATAAATGAAAATTTTAGAAACTATTTAAAGACCTGCCTGCAAATTATTGATGACCAGGGCAAAACAGAAGATTGCCAGTATCAATTTCTATCGTTCATTAACACCCGTTTTGCGGACTTCATGGAGTACAACGGAGATTTAGATTTTTTCTACGAAACATTTAACACCCAAAACCTAACCCCCCAACAAATGCTAATCAGCATTTTATGTTTGGATTTAGTTAGCTCTCTTGAAATTGGGATTTGGGATCTAAACGATAACGATGAACTTGAAGAAGACGAAGATCGAGAAGCAACCTTAAACACGCTAAAAAACCTCACCGGCGTTGCCCCCCCCCCACTTCCTGCTGCGCAAGCGCAAGAATTGACGCCCGAGCCCGAGGCGCCCGAGCCGGTTGCCGAAACCCCGGCCGCTAACGCGACCCCTACGGTCGAGACGTCTGAACCCGCCGATACCCCTACGCCCGCTCCGCTGGACGCAGAAAAAGCTGCCGAAGCTGCCCGCTTCGCGGCCATTCGTGAAAAAGCCGAAGCAAAACGCGCCCGTAAAGCCGCGAAAAAATCACAAAAGGAGTCCGCCCAAGCGGACGCTTAATCAAGCCCTGGCCGATTGGCCAGGGTAAACCATGCCCACTAACTCAAGGAGTATCAAAATGAAGAATCCATTTGCAACAATAGCTGCAATGCGAGCGATTGCCGGTCTTAGCTCTTTAGCAGGTGCTTTAACTAAGTACACCGAAAGTCCATCAAGGTCCCGTGGGGTTGTTAAGCAAAAAAATACATACTCATACCCCTTTCGTCGCTCAAATTCAAAGTACAGCCGTCCGCACCAAGGCGCTCAAGAAATAGCCCGCCGTAAGCATCAAATCGAGCGTGGCATTTTGCAGGTAAGCAAACCATGATGCTCTCAGTCGCCGCTTACCAAAAGGCCGAGGCTATTCTTGCCTATGTAGCCGAGCACCCCAACAGCAGCTCCAGGCAGATTGCAGAAGCCATTGACTATCACATCACCAGCACCATGAACGTGCTATCAAAGATGACAACCGCAGGGGCGTTGGCAACTCAAAAACAAGTCATCACAAATGGCTATCAGATGCTGTATCGCGTCACCGGCAGGCCGTTGCCTTTACGCACCCCTGTGCGCGTGCCTAAAGCGCCACCACCAGAGGCAGCGCTTAAAGCTGAGCCGGTGGCCGTTGCCGAGCTGGCCAAGCTGCCCAGCTTCTTGCGTGCGATCACGCCGGTGATCGAGCAGCCTGCATCCAATGCTGTCGCCGTTTATGGCCATACCAAAGAGCAACACGCTCAACAATCTGCCGCCACTCGCCGCGACCGAAAAACGCGCGCCAGCGGTGTCATGTACACAGGGGAGTCCAGGCTATGAGTAGGAATGTCACAAAAAAACTATTAATCATCGCAATTGCTGCCGAATTAACGGCCTGCCAAACCGGGCTGGAGCCTATCCCGGAAAACGAGCAAACGCAACGCTGCGAGGTGAGCGACTATGGCCAGGTGAATTGTGAACGTGAGTGGGAGTTTAGAAAGAAATGAGAAACATGAGCTTTGCACTAACTACTGACCAAATCATGGAAGGTACAAAGACCGTCACTCGTCGCTTAGGATGGCTGAATTTAAAGCCAGGTCAACAGCTGCGCCCAGTGCGTAAATGCATGGGTCTTAAACCCGGGGAAAAATTGGATATTTTGCGAGATCCAATAACGGTCGTAAGTATTCGTCGCGAACCACTGAACTCAATGCTAGATAACCTGGAATATGGCATGAAAGAGTGTGAACTGGAGGGCTTCGGATCTCACCCTGACTACTGTCACCCAGGTAAGTTTGTGGCCATGTTTTGCGCTACTCATAAAGGATGTACGCCAGACGCAATCGTCACTCGAATAGAATTTAAATACGATTAAAACCATGACCACTTACCATCACAAAGACGGCGATTTTGAAATGACCGTGATTACTCACGGCCAGCCTGACCCGCATATTGCGGCGCAGGCGATCTTGCCGCTTGTGATGGCCGCTATTGAAAAGCTGCAGCCAGAAGATCAACCCCAACAAATCACCCAGGCAGCGGCCTGATTTGCTTTTATCCTCATGCGGGGATTACACTACGCACACAATAAAACGATAAATCGTTGAGGATATAAATGCACGCTGCAATTTATCTGCGGTCTTCCAAGGACCGTTCAGACGTCTCTATTGACGCCCAGCGCCGAGAGCTTCAGGCACTGGCCAAAGAAAAAGGCTTCAGCATCGTTGAAGAGTTTAGCGATGCGGTCGAATCCGGCAAAGATGATAACCGACCTGGTTTTCAGTCGTTACTTGCCAGGCTTAAACACAAAGAGCGCACCTGGTCCGTGCTTATGGCCATGGACACCTCGCGCATCGCCCGCAATCAATACCTTGCCCACGCGCTACACTACGAGTGCGAAAAGCGAAACATTAAGATCATTTACTCCAAAATGCCCGAGACAGGCTCAGCGGTCGACCTGGTGATCCGCGCAGTGATGCAGGCGTTTGACCAGCTGCACAGCCTCATGAGTAAAGAAAAAGGTTTAAGCGGCATGGCCGAGAATGTGAAACAAGGCTTTCGCGCCGGTGGACGTGCGCCCATAGGCTACAAACTTGAGCACATCGAGACCGGCGCCATGCGCGACGGCATGCCGGTTAAAAAATCCAAATTGATATTTGATGAGCAAGCGCCAAAGATCAAAAAATTTTTAGAGCTGCGCGCCAACGGCATGGCAAGAACCAGGGCGGCAAAAGCTGCCGGCGTGACCAACATCGCGCACACCAGCCTGGTCGGTGTTGAATGGAACGCCCTCACCTATGCTGGCCACACCGTATGGAACGTGCACAATGAAACCCTCCCCAATGGCGGCTATAAAGGCGGCGCAAAGCGTAAACCGCGCAATGAGTGGGTCATCAATAAAAACACCCATGAAGCCATGATCACCGAAGAGCAAGCCGAGCTGATCATCCATGCCATTGAAAACAACGCGCACAGGACCACACGTCGCAATGGCACGCACTACGTGCTCACAGGCCTGTTATTTAGTGCTGCAGGCACGCCTTATCACGGCTGCGACGGCCTCTATTACCGCGCTAAAAAGGGCAAACGCCTGCCCAAAGAGAAAATCGAGCGGTTTCTACTCCAGGACATTATGGCTGAGACCAAAAGCGAGCAATTTTTAAACAACTTGCTAGAAGCAGCCCGCAAACAAGCCAGCAAGACCGCCGCGCCAGATAACGAGCTAAAAGCCTGCAAAGCCCAGCTTAAGGCCATAAACGAAAAAATAGACAAACTCACGGATATGGCGGCAGAAGCAGAACACCCACGGCCATGGCTTGAAAAGATCAACAGACTAGAAACCGAGCGCCAGGCAACCCTGGAACAAATGGAAAAAGCACAATTCGACTATGAATCAGCCAATGTGCTCAGAGTGATCACACAAAGAGATTTAAAACGGATACTGGAATCACTGCAAGCCAATGTGGATATCGACGATCCTGATTCTGTAAAAGACTACCTGCAAAGCGTAGTAGAAAGAATTGAGCTAACAGAATCACCGCAACTGACTTTTAACATTCATTACAGAATCAGTAGCGGGGATAGTGTGGCGTCCCCACGGGGATTCGAACCCCGGTCGCCTCCGTGAAAGGGAGGTGTCCTAGGCCTCTAGACGATGGGGACCTAAGAAATTTAACAACCCGTGCATTATACCAGTTTTTCAAATAATTAAAATATTTATTTTTTAAAAAATTCAATATTTTCAATCACTTGGTGGAGATAAGCGGGATCGAACCGCTGACCTCTTGCATGCCATGCAAGCGCTCTCCCAGCTGAGCTATACCCCCAAATCTCTGGTATTGCAGTTCTTTGTTTTGCAGTGCAATTCAAAGAAGGCGCCATATTAATGATGCCCAGATATCTTGTCAACGACTTTGATAAGAAAACATGAAAAAAACTTTATATCGTTTTGTTTTATGAGGCCCTGCCTTGTGTTGCACAGAGCCTGCCGTGAAAAAACTTGAGAAACTTACTTGAGATGGGGTTTGATCTTGCCGAGAATTTCTTCACTTTCCGGACGTGTCATACTGTTAAAAGAATAAACCTTCTGCCCGCCTGGCAAAATCAGATATTTGTAAAAATTCCATTGTGGTGCCTGCCCTGTTTGTTTGATCAGTTGCTGATAAAGCGGATTGGCGCCACTTCCAGTCACGCTGGATTTTTCAACCATAGGAAACTTGACCGAATAAGTCAGCTTGCAAAAGTCGCCAATCTGCTTGTTGTTGCCAGGCTCCTGACGGAAATCATTGGAGGGGAAGCCAATCACCACCAGCCCTTTATCCTTATATTGCTCATACATGGCTTCCAGCGCTTCAAACTGTGGCGTGAATCCGCATTTGCTGGCAGTGTTCACAATGAGCACTGGCTTGTCCTGAAATTGACAAAAATCGACAGTTTGACCTTGCAGTGTCTTAAACTGGTGCTGGTATAACGGTAGACATTCTGCCCCAGCCATGGATACCCCCCCCAGGGTTAAAAACATCAATATAAAACTACGCATTGCATCTCTCCAAATAGTTATGATTGTGTTATGCCTTTGTAGACAATGTGTTAGCTTGATTGTTCTCAATTAAGTTTTCATATTTTACTTTTTTTAATAGGTGCCGTTAACCTTCTTGTAAGGAACCTTTGCCATGCTTGGCACAGTCTATGCTAAAGATGTTCTAAAGCAATTTGATACTGACAGGTTTTGTTAACAGAATAACGTCATGGGAGATCATCATGTTACAAAAAGCAGCACCTAACGATAAATTCAAGAAAATTGATCAAATGCTCGAAGACTTTGCCGGCGATGAAGTCGATGATTATGACAGTGGCTATGGCAGCTATGAAAAAAGTCATAAGCACTACTCTGCCGATGAAGATGCATTGATGAATATTGATGATTTGTATTAATGCATGCACTTGCATTTGCAATCCGTGATCGCGCATCAGCGTGAGCCGTGGTTGCTGATATAATGGCGTGATGGAAATTACTACACGCTTGGAATTCGATGCGGGCCATCGCATTCCTGATCACAAGAGTCAATGCCGTAATCTGCACGGTCATCGCTACGCAATTGAAATTACACTGTCTGGAGAGGTGATTCAGGCAGAGCATGCCTCTGAAAATGGCATGGTAATGGATTTTGCCGATGTAAAAAGAATTGCCCGTGAAACCATTGTCGATCGCTGGGACCATGCTTTTCTGGTCTACCATGGCGATACGGCGGTGCTGGATTTTCTAAACAGCTTGCCCAATCACAAGACTGTGGTGTTCCCAACCATCCCGACGGCAGAAAACATGGCTGCGGAAGCCTTTAAGCTGCTCAAGGCGCAATATCGTGATACCTTTGGCAACCAGCTCAAGCTGGTGAGAGTTCGCCTTTACGAAACGCCCAATAGCTGGACGGACGCATTCGATCAGAAATAGTCTGCGATCAGAATTAATTTTCCAGCGCACTCAACGCTGGCATGACTTTCACAAGTGACTCACCCCATACTGGCAAACGCACGCCAAACACCTGCTCCAGCTTATTACTAACCAGCCTTGAGTTTTGGGGGCGTCTGGCAGGCGTTGGGTATTCTGCGGATGATATGGCTTGCAGCTCTTTAAGTAGCAAGGCGGGCCAGCCTTGTTGTAGCGCCAGCGCTTGATACTGCGCCACAATCTCACTGGCAAAACCATACCAGGTGGTTTCACCTCGATTCACCAAATGATAAATCCCGGTTTGTTCAGCGTTGTGCGGATGCCAGCGTTCAATTAATTGCGCGACTGCTTCAGCAATTGCGATATCGGCCGTGGGGGCGCCATGCTGGTCTGCCACAATGCGTAGTTGTTCCCTACTCTGTGCTAACCGAATGATGGTTTTGAGGAAGTTCTTGCCGTAGCTGCCATAGACCCAGCTGGTACGCAGGATGAGATGCGGGAGGCCAACCGCAGCAATCGCCTGCTCGCCTGCAAGTTTGCTGGCACCATAAACACTGACTGGATTAACTGCGTCGGTTTCAAGGTAAGCTGTGGCTTTGCTGCCGTCATATACATAGTCAGTCGAGAAATGGATCAGCGCTGCATTCACTCGTGCGGCCTCTTCTGCAATCACTTGTGGGGCCGTGGCGTTGATGGCAAAGGCAAGTTCACGCTCGGTTTCGGCCTGGTCTACCGCGGTATAGGCGGCGGGGTTAATAATCAGGTCTGGTTTGACCTGGCGGATGACTTGCCGGATGTGCGCTGGCTGACTGAGGTCCAGTTGTTGGCGGGTACAGCTGATTAGCTGTACTTGAGCAATGGGCTGTTGTTGCAGCTGTGCGGCAAGTGCATGCCCCACTTGACCATTGACGCCTGTTAACAGGATTTTTTTCATATGCGTGAACAAGGTCCGAATCAAAGAATATGCTAATGATTAGTCAAATTTAGGCGCCTGTGCCCAGGGGAGCCCTTGCTGATCTTTGGCAGACAGGCTGGGGGGCATGTCCAGCGGCCAGTCTATGCCAATCGTCGGGTCATCCCACTTAAGGCAGGCCTCATGTTGTGGTGCATAGTAATCCGTTGTTTTATACAGAAAGTCAGCCGTGTCAGAGAGCACGACAAAGCCATGCGCGAAGCCAGGCGGAATCCATAACTGACGGTGATTGTCAGCGCTTAAATGCACGCCTTCCCATAGTCCAAAGGTCGCTGAACTCTGGCGCAGATCGACCGCGACATCAAACACTTCTCCGGCAACCACTCTCACCAGCTTGCCCTGCGCTTGCTGGACTTGATAGTGCAGGCCGCGTAATACGCCCTTGGCCGAACGGGAATGGTTATCTTGCACGAATGTCACCTCCAGCCCCGTGGCTTGTTTAAAGGCTTGCGCATTGAAGCTCTCTATAAAAAAGCCTCGTGCATCGCCGAATATCTTGGGTTCTAGAATCAACACCTCTGGAATTTTGGTCGCAGTCACCAGCATTAAAACACCCGCTCTTTTAAAATCATCTTCAAATACTGTCCGTACCCATTCTTGGCATATTTGTCCGCCAGTTTGTCCAGTTGCTCTGCATTGATAAAGCCCTGGCGATAGGCGATTTCTTCCAGACAGGCAATCTTCAGGCCCTGGCGCTTTTCAATCGTTTGAATAAAGCCACTGGCTTCCAGCAGTGATTCGTGGGTACCAGTATCCAGCCAGGCCATGCCACGCCCCATGACTTCGACATTGAGGTCCCCAGAGGCCAAATAATGCTTGTTGACGTCAGTGATCTCGAGTTCGCCACGGGCCGAGGGCTTGAGGTTCTTGGCAATCTCAACCACGCGCTGATCGTAAAAATACAGCCCCGTTACCGCATAGCGCGACTTGGGTTGTGTAGGCTTTTCTTCCAGGCTGATGGCCGTGCCGTGCGCATCAAACTCGACCACGCCATAGCGCTCGGGGTCGTTGACCGGGTAGGCAAACACGGTGGCGCCCTGCTCGCGTTTACCGGCAGTCATGGCCATGTCACCGAGCTCATGCCCGTAAAAAATATTGTCACCGAGCACCAGGGCGCTGCTGTCGTTACCAATGAACGACTCGCCGAGGATAAAGGCTTGTGCCAGCCCATCGGGTGAGGGTTGTACCTGATACTCAATGCGCATGCCCCACTGGCTGCCATCGCCCAGCAGTTCTTTAAAGCGTGGCGTGTCCATCGGGGTAGAAATAATCAACACTTCCCGGATGCCTGCCAGCATGAGTGCGGACAGGGGGTAGTAGATCATGGGTTTGTCATACACCGGCAACAGTTGTTTGGAGACGACTTGCGTCACTGGATATAAGCGGGTGCCGGAGCCACCGGCCAATACGATGCCTTTTCTTGCCATTATGCCAACTCCTCGCCACGTTCATGGTAGTTTGTACTGAGCCAGTGCTGGTATTCACCGCTGGTGACGCGTGCCACCCATTGGGTATGCTCCAGATACCAGCGCACCGTTTTACGGATCCCGGTTTCAAAGGTTTCCTGAGGTTTCCAGCCTAAGGTCTGCTCGATCTTGCTGGCGTCAATGGCGTAACGCAGGTCATGACCGGGACGGTCTTTGACAAACGTAATCTGGTCGCGGTAGCTGCCTTGTGCTTTGGGCTGCTCCTGATCGAGGATGTCGCACAGCGTATGTACAACGTCCAGATTGGTTTTCTCATTCCAGCCACCAATATTGTATGTCTCGCCAGGCAGGCCCTTGGCCAGCACTTCACGGATGGCATTGCAGTGGTCTTCGACATACAGCCAGTCACGGATATTGCTACCATTCCCATAGATCGGTAAGGGTTTGCCAGACAAGGCGTTATGAATCACTAACGGAATCAGTTTTTCCGGGAAGTGGTAAGGGCCATAATTGTTGGAGCAATTGGTGGTGAGCGTCGGCAGGCCATAGGTGTGATGATAGGCACGCACCAGATGATCTGAGGCCGCTTTTGAGGCTGAATATGGACTGTTGGGCTGATAAGGGTTGGTTTCCTTGAATGCAGGATCATTGGGTTCCAGTGAGCCATAGACTTCATCGGTAGACACATGCAGGAAACGGAACGACTGCTGCGACTCTACCGGCAATGCTTGCCAATAGGCCCTGACCTCTTCAAGCAGGTTAAACGTACCGACCACATTGGTCTGGATAAACGCATCCGGCCCGTGGATAGAGCGGTCTACATGACTTTCTGCAGCAAAATTAAGCACTGCCCTGGGTTTATGGGTTTCTAGCAGTGACTTCACCGCAACACGGTCACCGATATCCGCATGAATGAAGACATGGTCCGGGTCATGGCTAATCTCCGCCAGATTCTCCATGTTACCGGCATAAGTGAGCTTGTCCAGATTGACCAGTTTACCCAGCTTCAGCTTTACCCAGGCATTGACGAAATTGCTGCCGATAAAACCGGCACCCCCGGTCACTACAATGGTGTCTGTGTGCATAAAATCTCTGCTTAATAGTGATTACAACTTGGAAATATCTTTTGATACTACCGCAAGCACCCGGCATGTAAAGAGTGAATAAGCGCAGCAGAGCCGCATCAAATCACAACAAAAGACGGTCGTCACCAGGGTGAAGCGCCAGACTTGCTGAGACTTTCTATATATTGCTGATGGCTGGCCAACTCCTCTTCGCTAGGCGGCAATCGCTTCATTGCAGAAAAGTCGACCTCAATATGGCTTTGCATGGTTTGTTGCTCGGAGGTTGAGAGTTCCATCAACAGGCTCTCTTGTCCGCGCGTCATGGCAATGTAGACATCGGCGAGCAATTCCGCATCGAGCAAGGCGCCGTGCAAGGTCCGCTGTGAGTTATCGATACCGTAGTGGCGGCACAAGGCATCCAGATTGTTACGCTGGCCGGGACGCATTTCCTTGGCCATTTTCAAGGTATCAACGATACCACTGACGAATGACGGCAGCGGGTCCATGCTAAGCCTGGACAACTCCATATTGAGGAAGCCGACATCAAACGGAGCGTTATGAATAATGAGCTCTGCACCACGAATAAACGCAATGAAATCCTGTGCAATTTGCGCAAAAAGCGGCTTATCCTGCAAGAACTCCAGCGAAATTCCATGTACTTCCTGCGCACCGGCATCAATCTCACGCTCGGGATTGATATACAAGTGAAAGTGACGCTGGGTTGGTCGGCGGTTCAACATCTCGACCGCAGCAATTTCAATAATTCGATGTCCCTGATCGGGATAGAGGCCAGTGGTCTCGGTATCGAGGAAAATCTGTCTCATTTAAGCTACGCTCCTATCCTATCGCCACGGTTAGTACACCTTGATTTGCCAAGGCATCCGCACGCTCGTTGCCCTCGTTGCCGGCATGCCCTTTCACCCAAATCCATTCAATCTGGTGAGGCTTGGCGATGTCATCCAACTGTTGCCATAAGTCCGCATTTTTAACCGGTTTTTTATCCGCCGTACGCCATTGCTTGAGCTTCCAGCCTGCCAACCACTCGGTCATGCCTTTTTGCACATAGCTGGAATCGGTATACACTCTGACATGCGAGGGTTTCTTGAGCGCCTGCAAGCCTTGAATCACCGCCGTCAGCTCCATACGATTATTGGTGGTCAGCGCTTCGCCACCATAGAGGGATTTTTCGTGCGAGCCCGCTTTAAGCCATACGCCCCAGCCACCGACGCCAGGGTTGCCCTTGCAAGCACCATCAGCGTACATTTCTATCCATTGTTGATTCGACATCCGCGCATTCTAACTGCTTTTGGCCGTTTTTTTGTATGCTGGAACGGCCTTTTCTGACCTGCAACGCCGGATTCAGCGGCAACATTTTCCAGTCTGGTTTTAACAAACGGATGTTGAGCACTCTTTTTTTGGCGATCAGGAAATAAATGCCACCACTCATGCCACACAAGCGTGGCCCCCACCGTTCCAGGCAAGACTGGCGCGCCAGCCAGTCAGGATCATTGAATGGAAAAGCGTGCATCAAATAACCACTACGCACGACCTCAAATCCCAATACACTCAACCAGTCACGAATGCGCCAGGCTGTAAACAATCTGCTGAAACCGCCTGCCTGCCTGAATTGCCCGACTCTGGCGCGCATGCCTAAACAACTGGCAGGGCTAATCCCGGTCAGCACCAAACTACCTTCAGGCACCAGTACCCGAAACACTTCGCGTAACGTCTGCTGTGGATCCGCACACTGCTCCAGCACATGGGGCATGCAGACCAAGTCAACTGAATTTTCGGCAAATGGCAAAAACTCGCTTTCGCATAATAACGATGCATTGGCCGAGGCGGTTAGCTGTAGGGAGTGTTTGTAAGGAATCCGACACTGCTCGAGCAGGTCATGCGCAGACCATCCGATCTGCAGAGCATGAAAGCCGAACACATCAGCCACGGCCTGCGCGTACAAAGGCGTTTCACGCGCGACAATATATTGACCCAGAGGCATTTGTTCAAAGAACACTGACTGGCTTGATTGCAAGATAGATTCCCTCACGCACTTAAAACACCTCTTGAATACCGTCCAGGGCATCTCCCTTGACAAGCATCATGATTTTTTCAATGATGCGTGATGGACAAAAGTTCTGCAAGTATAGAAATCATCCCCCTGCCCGCTTTTAGCGACAATTATCTGTGGTTAATTCAGTCTGGCTCGCTGGCCTGGGTGGTTGATCCGGGCGATGCCGACGTGGTTGAAGAGGCTTTGAGCAAGAGAGAACTGAGCTTAAAAGGGATTTTACTCACACATCATCATGCAGACCATGTGGGCGGCGCTGCCAGCTTGCAAAAGCATTGGCGCTGTCTTGTCTATGCCCCAGACAGTTCACAGCCGTCTTATCAGGCCATGCAGACCATCCCCGTCCACGCCGGGGACACTATCAGTCTGCTGCCAGAAGACATAATAAGCTGCGAAGTGCTTTCGCTGCCGGGCCATACACTTGATCATGTGGCTTATTATGTCAATCAGCAGCATTTGTTTAGCGGCGACGTACTGTTTGGTGCAGGGTGTGGCCGCCTGTTTGAAGGCACGCCTGTGCAAATGTATGCCTCACTACAACAGATTGCCGCGCTTCCCCCAGAAACACTCGTTTATCCTGCGCATGAATATACCGCGCACAATCTTGCTTTTGCGCAGACCATAGAGCCGGATAACCGCGCATTACTCCAACGTATCGCAACCACCCGCGAGTTACGCCATCAGCAACGCCCCAGTCTGCCAACGTCCTTGGCACAAGAATTGGCGACCAATCCGTTTTTGCGCTGTGAACAGTTGCGTCTGCGCCCTGAATTTCAATCGCGCTCGGCGCTGGAAGTGTTTACCGAGATCCGCACCCGCCGCAATGACTTCTGATCGCACAACCTTCAAGCACAGTCTGGGCTCGCTGGCAAGGGCTTGTCTCCCCCCGAATTTAACGTAGAATGATGTCCTCCTTAAAGCGCTTGTGTGCGTTAGGCCTATCTCAAACAGATCGGCGCGGCCGCTACGGCCATCCGGATTTAGCAATCCATGTGTATCCGCCCTGCCGGATGCGCAACACTCTCAGGATAAAGTATTACCGTCATGCGTTTTAAAAGATTCATCGTCTGCATTGCACTGTCAGCCTCGCCATGGTGCGGATCGGCTGAATACGTGGAACCAGCCACCTTGTCCGATGACAATGGCAGTTATGACGAAAGCTATGGAGAGACTGGCGTAGAAGGCTACACCTCCAGTTATCAGTTTGAAGATAGCCTGACCTTGCAAAACAGCTTGTGGGACCGCGTGCGCGATGGCTTTAACATGCCGGACATCGACTCAAGCTACACCAACAAACACGAACAATGGTACGCCTCTCGCCCCGACTACGTTTCACGCATGCTGGAGCGGAGTAAAAAGTATCTTTACCACATCGTTGTTGAAGTTGAAAAAAGAGGCATGCCCACCGAGATTGCGCTACTGCCCATGATAGAAAGCGGCTTTAATCCTAAAGCGCTGTCTACCAGCAAGGCGTCAGGCATCTGGCAATTCATCCCCTCTACCGGCAAAGACTTTGGCCTCAAGCAGAACTACTGGAAAGACTCACGCAAAGACGTGACTGCCGCCACCCAGGCTGCGCTCAATTATCTGCAAAAGCTTTATACCATGTTTGGCGCCTGGGACTTGGCACTGGCCGCTTACAACGCGGGCGAAGGCACGATTGCACGCGCCATTGAGCGCAATGAGCGCCTGGGCTTGCCGACCGATTACCAGCACTTGTCCTTACCGGATGAAACTCGCAATTACGTGCCCAAGCTGCAGGCCATCAAAAACATTATTTTCCGGCCTGAACAATATGGATTGACGCTCAACGAAATTCCAAACCGGCCTTACTTTACCACCGTCCAGGCCCCCAACAAGATTGATGCAAAACTGGCTGCAGAGTTGGCAGGGATTACGCTGGAGGAGTTTAGCGCACTCAACCCAAGTTTTACGCGGCCGGTCCTCATCACGGAAAACAGTTATCAAAAACTTCTGTTACCAACCTGGGCGGCCAGCAACTTTACACAAAATCTGAATGCGTATAACCGTCCTCTCTCCAACTGGCACAGCTACCAGCCCAAGCGTGGTGAGCGCCTGGGTGTGATTGCCAGCAAGTTTGATATCAGTATTTACGAATTGAGCGCAACCAATAACCTGAAGCCGAATCGCAATCTGATTGTCCAGCGACCATTGTTAGTGCCCGCCAGCGTGGAGTCAGCCGGTCTGACCAAACCGATTGATGTTGCAGCCATGGCTAAACTTTCCGTAGAAGTGCCGGTTGAAAAAGAGTCATCCAGCGAACCAACGACTTTTTCCCATAAAGTGAAAGCTGGCGAGACCTTGTCCACTCTGGCCAAGCGCTATGGCATCAGCAGCCAGCAAATCATGCAACAGAACCATCTCAAGTCTAAAAAACTGGCGGCTGGCCAGGTATTGCAACTGCAAAAACAAGAAAGCCATGCCAGCAAATCAAGTAAAGGGAACTCTGGAAAATCGCATTACTCAAAAACAAGCGTAAAATCTGGTGCTAAGAAAGCAGGCAGCCACAGTAAACATAGTGCCTCTTCATCAGATTCAGCTAAAAAGAGCACAACATCGCATCATAAGAAAAGTCAGTCCAGCAAACATTAAATCGGCCCATCATGCGCACTGCACACTCACCGCTCAATTTGCACGTTGTGTCTCATCCGCAGAATGCGCAAGGCAAGCGCCGAGGATATGTGCGCCATGCCATGATGACCATGGCTCTGGCGGCCATGCTGTCAGCCTGTAGTCCAGAGCAAGCCAACCAGGAGACACTGGCGTTTGATCAGGCCTACCCACCACAGGCCGGGGGCACCATGATGAGCGCCATGCCCTCAGATCCGAGCAGCATGATCGGTATGGTGGCTGGCGAATCCGCCTCGCTGGCAATTGGCAGTTACCTGTTTAATTCACTGCTCAAATACGACCAGAATCTGGATTTGGCCGGCGAATTAGCCGCTTCCTGGCAAGTGGCAGACGACAATAAGACCATCACTTTCAAGCTCAAACCCAATCTGCAATGGGCCGATGGCAAGCCGCTTACCAGTGCGGATGTGCTTTTCACCTGGCAGCTGATCACAGACGAAAAAACGCATAGCCCTTATGCCTCTGATTATCAACTCGTTACCCAGGCAGAAGCGCCAGATCCACAAACGTTTATCGTGCACTATTCGCAGCCCTTTGCACCCGCGCTCGAAAGCTGGGCCAGTTTGCAAGTGCTGCCTAAACACAAACTGGCAGGACAGGATATACATACCACCAGTTTTGCGCAAAAACCGTTAGGCAGTCATTATTACCAGCTTCAGGAATGGCGACACGGCGAATACATCAAATTAAGTCGCAACCCCAAGTCTGTCATGGGACCCGCCAACATCGAAACACTGGTCGAACGCGTGATCCCTGATCCAGCCGCCCAATTTCTCGAGCTCATGGCGGACCATATTGATAGCATGAACATGGATCCGATTACCTATGCACGCATTATTCCTTCGCGTCCGGCACTCGCAGCCAGGCTCAACCAATACAAAGAGCTAGGCAACAGCTATACCTACCTGGGCTTTAACCTCAAACGCAAACCATTTGATGATGTGCGTGTGCGTAAAGCGATCAACTATGCCATTGATAAACAGGAAATTATTGATGGTGTCTATCTTGGCCTCGGCATTGCGATTGCCTCCCCTTACAAGCCGGGCACGCGCTGGAGCAATCCTGATCTTCAACCCTATGCCTTCGATCCGGCCAAAGCCAGACAATTGCTAGCCGAGGCAGGTTACACAGACAGCGATGGCGACGGTTATCTAGACAAAAATGGTCAAAAACTGTCATTTGAAATCCTGACCAACCTCGGTAACAAGCAGCGCGAGAAAACCTCGGTCATTATTCAGCGCAGACTCAAGGAAGTCGGGATTGATACCCGCTTGCGTACGCTGGAATGGGCCAGTTTACTGACCAATTTTATCAAACCGGGTAATTTTGATGCCGTGGTAATGGGCTGGGGACTGGGTCTGGACCCTGACCAGTACAATATCTGGCATTCCAGTCAGCAGAATCCTGGGCAATTCAACTTTATCGGCTACCACAATCCTCAAGTAGACCATCTACTGGAGCAAGGGCGGCTTGAGTTTGACCCGGAAAAACGCATGCAGATTTATCATGCATTTGCCAAGGCCCTCTATGACGACAGTCCTCTGGTTTACCTGTCTGCCGGCTACGGGCTGACCGCCATCCACAAACGTGTGCAAGGGATTATGAATCCTATACCTCCGGCGGGTGTCGGCTACGACTCACAAAAATGGTATATTCCGGCGCCGCTGCGCCGCGCGCAAATACAGGCTGAATAAAACATGCTACGTTATTTAATCAGACGTGTGTTATGGATGATCCCGATGTTGATCGGCATCAGTCTGATTTCGTTTTTTATCATGCATCTGGCGCCCGGCGATATCACCAGTACGGAATCTGCGTTCGACCCCAAATCCTCAGAAGAGTCACGGCAAAAACTGCGTGAGCTTTATCATCTGGATAAACCCATTATCGTGCAGTATGGCTTATGGCTGGAGCGCATGGTGCACCTTGATTTCGGCCATTCGTTTGCCAGCCATCAAAAACCGGTGTTTTGGTCAGAAACCGACAAAGACGGTAATACCACCAAGGGCATGATTGAAGAAGCCTTGCCAGTGACCTTACTCATGAATTTAGTTGGTTTGTTGTTGACGCTGAGCCTTGCGATTCCGCTGGGCGTCATGGCGGCCAAAAAACATGGTCATTGGCAAGATCGCAGCATTACCTTATTTAATTTTATTGGTTTTTCTATCCCCGGCTTCTGGTTATCCCTGTTGCTGATGTACTGGCTGGGCGTAATTCACCCCTGGTTTCCGATTTCTGGCCTGCATAGCCTCAACTACGACCAACTCAACGCCTGGCAGCAAGCACAGGATCTGTTCATGCATTTGTGTTTGCCTGTGATCATTCCAGCATTGACGGGCCTCGCAGGTGTCACCATGTTTGTGAAAAACGGCATGCTGGACGTATTGAGCCAAGACTTTGTGATCACCGCCCGCGCCAAGGGCTTGAGTGACCGGGTCGTGACTTATAGACATGCTCTGCGCAATGCCCTGCTACCACTGATTACTTTGGTCGGCCTGTCACTGCCGGGCTTGATTGGCGGCTCGGTGATTGCAGAAACCATTTTTGCCATTCCAGGCATGGGTAAACTGTTTTATGAAGCGGTGATGATGCGTGATTTCCCGGTCGTCATGGGCATACTCACCATAGGCTCAGCCCTGACACTGGTGGGCAACATATTGGCTGATCTGGCCTACGCGTGGGCGGATCCGCGTTTGCGTAAAGGGGTCATGCCACAACGCTAGGCTATCCAGACATGAAAAAAGTCCTGCAAAATCCCTTAGCCCTAACCGGGTTGATCATTATCAGCATCATCTTGCTGCTGGCACTACTCGCGCCCTGGATTGCCCCTTATGACCCGGATGCAATCCAGGTCAAGCAGATTCTGGTGGGGCCTTCGGGCCAGCACTGGATGGGCACCGATGGTCTGGGGCGGGATGTCTGGAGCCGGATGCTGTTTGGCGGTCGCGTCTCGCTATTGGTAGGCCTGGTCGCGGTGGGGATTTCGACTGCCATCGGGGTCGTGCTCGGTGCTTTAGCTGGCTACTATCGTGGTTGGGTAGATACGCTGATCATGCGACTGGTTGATTTGATGTTGTCTATTCCCAGTTTTTTCTTGATTTTAGCCGTGATTGCCTTTTTAAGTCCTTCGATCACCAACGTCATGGTGGTCATCGGCCTCACCTCCTGGATGGGCGTCACGCGGCTGGTGCGCGCTGAATTCCTGAGTCTGACACAACGTGAATTTGTCACCGCTTCCACGGCTCTCGGTGCTCTGGACAGTCGCATTATTTTCAAGCATTGCCTGCCTAACAGCCTCACCCCTATTCTGGTCAGTGTCGTGCTGGGCATCGCCAGCGCCGTGCTCCTTGAGTCTGGCCTCAGCTTTTTAGGTCTGGGCGTGCAACCGCCGCAAGCCTCCTGGGGCAACATCCTCACCGATGGTAAAGAGTATATCCAGTTTGCCTGGTGGTTATCCGTGTTTCCCGGACTTGCCATTTTAATCACGGTGTTAGGGTATAATCTGCTCGGCGAAGGACTGCGGGATGTGTTCGACCCACGTTCCAACACAGTACGCTAACCCTTCAATCAACTGACCAAACGAACTAACAACCACACAGGAACAAGCATGGCATTTCTTGCTGGAAAAAAAATCCTGATTGCCGGTTTGCTGAGCAACCGTTCAATCGCTTATGGCATCGCAGCCGCAATGAAACGTGAAGGTGCCGAACTGGCATTTACCTATCAAGTCGACAAGCACGAAAAGCGTGTACGTGACCTGGCCGCAGACTTTGAATCCGAGATCGTTCTCCCCTGTGACGTTGCTGAAGATGCACAAATCGACAACCTGTTTGTAGAGCTGGCTAAAGTCTGGGATGGCCTGGATAGCCTGGTGCACTCGATTGCTTTCGTCCCTAAAGTCGCTCTTGATGGTGACTACCTCGAAAGAATCGACCGCGAATATTTCCGCATTGCACACGATATCAGCTCCTACAGCTTCTCTGCGATGGCCAAAGCAGCCTACCCGATGATGCAAGGCCGCAATGGCAGCCTGTTGACCATCAGCTACCTGGGCGCAGAACGCACCATGCCTAACTACAACGTCATGGGCGTAGCCAAAGCCAGCCTCGAAGCCAACGTGCGTTACCTGGCACAAAGCCTGGGCCCACGTGGCATCCGTGTTAACGCTGTCTCAGCCGGCCCAATCAAAACGCTGGCTGCCTCTGGCATCGCTGACTTTGACAAAATGATCGGTTTTAACGAAAAACACGCCGCCTTGCGCCGTAACGTGACCATCGACGAAGTTGGCAATGTCGCCGCCTTCCTGACCAGCGACCTCGCCTCTGGTGTGACTGGTGAAATCACTTATGTAGATGGTGGCATGAATATTACTGCTGCCGGTCAAATTGACTAAAGCTGACCACTAGCAAAACAAAACGCCTGAGCTGTAAAAAGCCAGGCGTTTTTTTATGGCTAAACGCCGAATACTTGCACTGTTTAACAACAATGCGCTAAATTGCCCAGTATCTCAAAGCAATCAAAAAAATTAATAAAGGTGCACTAAAATTTAACTCCCATTTAATTATGGTGCACTAAAAATATATAATATATTGTATTTTAATAATAATTTATTTTTTAATATTTATAGACCCTATTCAAAATAAAATTTTTGGTTCGTTTTTGGAGTCTAATCAACGTTAGATTTTGACAGCTCTTCGGACGAAGAAAAAAAGCGGGTGTATAAACTCTGGAAAAGCTGGTAAAAAACGAAGGACGAAGTATGCGTCGTCGCATAACTGAGTTGATGCGAACGCCGCATTTTAGCTCTTGGTACGTGACGCTTCCTTGTAGTTGAATGGCCAGCTGGAATAGGTGAGGAGTGATGAAGATCACAGTATTGCAAAAAGAGATTGTTTCACTAAGAGGCGCAGCAACAAAATCTAACGTCTCGTTTGAGCATACATCGTTTCCGTTGCTCACGACTCCGGCCACTTGCGCGGGTGCGGTCAATCACGAACCCCAATTGACCACTTCATCCCGCGCTGCGGGGTGGTGCTCAACTATGTAAGTTAGGTTCTCGATGATTATTGTAAAAGCACTACTCATTTTGGTCTTAACGCTCTTTTGGGCAGTTATTTCGTTGGTGGTACTACACTCTCCTTCAAGCCCATACACTCCTATAGCACTTGTATCTCTAATTTACATTCTGCTCGTTTACTTGATTTGGCCACTCGGCACTACTTACTCAGAAGTAGCATTCAATAGGTTTTATATTGTGTTTGGTATAGCCACTCTCTTGCTTGCTAGCGATGTTTTATTAAACAACCAGTGCCCATCATTTCCATTCTCTTCTGTAACTGCTATTCCTAAATCTCAGGGCTTAGCAGCAGATTTATTGTTTACCTGTATTTATCTTGGCAAAGTACCAACAACATTATTACTTTGTTTGTTTAGTGGGTGGCTTATATATCTAGGCCACACAAAAAAACCTAACCCATCACTCAAGCGGGACTGGTGATAAGATTCTTTTATGAGAAAATTATTAATAACGAGGGTTGAGCCACTAGTCTCTCCAGCCCTTACTTCAAACTTTAGAGAGTGAGTAAATGATCAAGTGGATTGGAAGCATTCTAATTAACTTTGCGGTCATCTTTCCACTCGTATGCGGAGCAGATACGTCCATAGTCGGTACGTGGGTTTTGACTTACGTAGCGCCGCAGGACGTGGAAAATACCATACCAGGCGGTATTACAAATACAAAAATGTACTTCACACACGATGGAAAGCTATTCTCTTTGAGGCCTGATGCAATATCGATTGCGAATTTCACCCCAACTGATTACACCTTCGACGGAAAGCAGTTGAAGGTAACCTTCCCGGGTGGGCAAGCGCGAGTCATGACTGTGACATTTCCTGATACTGAGACTATGATCATCACCCAAAAATATGAAAGCCAACGTACCTTCAAGCGCATCATAGGTTTTGACAAAAAGCTTGAACCAATGAGTTTACAACTGGTAAATGATAATTCGAGTAGTCCCGCAGCAACGGCATACGATGTCAGAGACTATTCAAAGTTGCCAACTATTGAACGGTTGCAAGGGGTCTGGGAAGTCATCGCTTACGAGAATGTCCTGCGTAACCAAGCTCCACCATACGGTTTTTTTAATGACATATGGACCATCAAAAAAGAAGCAGTTTCTATCTCACGTCGAGCGCCGCCGACAAGCGATTCACTACCGCTCACTTTCGTAGACGGACTACTCACCAGCAGTGGTATTGGCCTCGGCGGTCCAGTCGGATCGAAGCTACTCTGGAATGCTTCGTTCAACGAGTGGGGTAATCTTGTTCTTGATAGCACTTACTGCCGACTAATTCTTAAACTAGTTTCAAAAGACACTACTAATGTACCGGCCGTTCCGCTGAAAATAGTTTTGCTAAGTGTAAAGCAGTGAACAAGGGTTGCGCTCTCTAACCCGCTGCTCCTGAGGGACGCTACGCCGATCAGCCGGCTTCGCGCCCCTTACCTCAAACGTTAGCGGGTTATGAGAACGCTCGCAAAAGCTGCAGCCATTCTCGTCTCCTTATCTTTAGTAGATTATCAAAGAATTGCAGAGTTCATGCGCTATGAAGGCGAAACCTAGCGAGTCATATCAAACGGACTCTAACAAAGATGAATTATGAAATGCACTCGTTATCAAGGCAGAGTTACCACCTGGAAAGACGAACAAGGGTTTGGCTTTATCACGCCCAATACTGGCGGGAAGCAAGTGTTTGTGCATATCACTGCATTTTCAAACCATCATCGACGCCCGATTGGCAACGAGATTGTGAGTTATGAAGTCAGTAAAGATGCGAGTGGGAAATTAAAAGCCGAGCATGTTCAATACATTGATGCACCATCGCGATCAAAGGATGGGCAGTTTCTATTGCTATTTGCCATCATTTTTCTTGTTTGCATGGCAATATCCGTTTTCGCCGGAAAACTGCCATTATGGGTGTTAGGGATCTATTTGCTGATGAGCAGTTGCACACTCATTGCTTACAAGCTGGATAAAACTGCTGCAAGGCAGAACAATAGACGTACATCTGAAAAAACCTTGCATCTATTAGCCTTGATCGGTGGCTGGCCTGGGGCCATTATTGGCCAGAAACTGTTTCGTCATAAATCAAAGAAGCTTTCTTTTCAAGTGATTTTTTGGGCAACTATTATTCTGAACTGCGCGACATTAGCGTGGCTGCTTTCCATAGATGGATTTGCTTTTACAGAGCGCGTGATTAGCACATTTTTAAATTAGCCAGGTGTATTAATTAACATAGTGACATGAAATAAAAAAGGAGGGCTATGCCCTCCTTTTTTCACTTCAGTTCGCTCATTATTCGTTACCTTTGGATAACAACACTTTGGCATTGAACTGAATATCTTTCTTGGCTTTGAGTGAAGCCACATAAGCATGTGACATCTCTGCCCCAAGTGCCATCTGATACACCTTAAAGGCTCTGTCAGCCACATCTGGCTGGTCTTTGAGCTTCTGGTTCACCGCAATCACTTTAATCACGGTATAGCCTTTGTTGGCCTCGTTAAAGCCATAGTATGCTGGCAGTGTATGTGTGTTGACCTTGAACACATTTCTCATCACACCATCGCTCAAGCCCTGCGCATTTCTGCGATCAACCGTCACGGGCGTAATCCAGTCTGCATTGCTTGCTTTACCGGCCTTTAGCTCAGCCAACAAGGCCTCGCCTTTTTGCTGCACCAATTTATCTGCGGCTTCAGCTTTGAGCAAACCTTCAATACCGGCTTTAACTTCATCAAAGCTACGAGGCGCTTCTGGGCTGTACTCAACCACTCGTGCAGATACCAGGTTATTCGGTGATACCTCAACGGCTTCGGTATTGCGTTTATCTTTGAGCACGTCATCGGAGAACACCAAGGAAGCAAAGCGGTCGCTTTTGAAGAACTTGGCGACTTCATCTTTGCTCATGGCTGGAGAAGACTGCAATTGCAGGTTAAATTTCTTGACCGCTGGCTCCAGGCTGCCAGATTGCTCATACACAGTATTGCCAAAATCATCGGCCAATTCTGCATATTTGGCTTGCGCTTTCTGGAACAACAATTCGGCTTTGATTTTGAGCTTCATCGAATCAAAATCAGAAGATTCGCCTGTAATGCCTGTCAGCTTGATAATATGGTAGCCGAACTCAGATTCCACCAAATCGCTGATATCGCCAACTTTCATCGAGAAAGCTGCATCCTCAAAAGGCTTGACCATCGCACCACGGCCAAAACTGCCTAAATCGCCGCCCTTGCCTGCTGAGCCTGTGTCTTGGGAGAACTCAATTGCCAGCTTTTCAAAACTCTTAGGATTGGCCTTGACTTGCTTGAGAATGGACTCTGCCTTTTCTTTGGCAGCGGCTTTTTCAGCAGGCGTGGCAGTGCTATTAAAACCGATCAAAATATGGCTGGCCTGGCGTTGTTCATTGCCCTGAAATTTAGCCGCATTTTCATCATAGTATTGCTTAACTTCTTGGTCAGTCACGCTAACTTGACCCATCAGGCCTGCAGCAGAGAGCAAAGCAAACTGTAACTTCACCTTGGCAGGTGCAATGAATTTAGTTTTATGCTGGTTGTAATACGCTTGTACCTGCTCAGGCGTCACCGTCACCTGATTCATAAAGTCAGCTACTTTAATATCGGTCACGCTGACTTCACGCTGTTCAAACTCGGACATCAGCGATTGCTCAGCGACTTTTTTCGGCATAAAGACCAGATTGCTCAGGCCTTCTCGTACCTGCTGGACCGCGAGGTCTTTGCGTATGCTCTGCTCAAATTTGGCTGGTGTCAGCTTGTTTTGTGTCAGCAACTGGTTGTAGGTTTCCTCAGAAAACTTACCGTTGGTTTGAAACTCGGGCATGCCAAGAATATGCTGGCTGAGTTGCTCATCACTGATTTTAAAGCGGTAATCATGAATCGCGCCCTCAATCAGCCGACGTGTAATGATGCCTTCCAGCACAGATTGCTTGAAAACCGGGCTTTCGAGCAAAGCCGTATCGACTTTTTGTCCCTGGGACTGCATATAGTTACGCGCATTTTCCACAGCGTTAGAATATTCCTGCAGGGATATCTTCTGGCCATCAACTTTGGCCACTGCAACCTGCCCACCCGCCTGATTCAAATAGGAGTCGATGCCAAACAATGCAAACGGCACCACAATCAGTGCCAGAATGATTTTTGCCATCCATCCTTGTGTATGTTTTCTAAGTGCTTCCAACATTTTATCGTTTCCATTACCTGATTTTTTGCAACTGCAAACTATACCATAAAGCGATTAAAACCGCCTGAGTGCAACGCCTTTAAGACATAAGCGCGGCCAATTTGTGCAGGAAAAATAAACAGTAAGAATCACGCCAGTAGCCCACACTCAATCAAAGTGCTGCAAGCCAGATACGATAACGAGCGGTAAAGGCGTGTCACTGAGCACAGAGTCTGTACAAACTCAGCAGTAATAAAATTACTTGTACCAATGCTGGAATTTTTAGTGAGTAGATGAGGATTGATTTAGAGACTGAAAAAGAAAAAAGCCCTGAATAATCAGGGCTTTTATTTGGCGGAGCGGACGGGGCTCGAACCCGCGACCCCCGGCGTGACAGGCCGGTATTCTAACCAACTGAACTACCGCTCCCGGTAATCGTTAAGCTGAAATTATAACATTGTTTTTTATAAAATCAACTAATTTTTTTAATTACTTATTCGGTACTTAGCATTGCTAATTAAAGTAACTTCTTAAGTACCGTGTCACTCAAAAAATTAAGAGCGCAAACTTCGC
Source organism: Methylophilus sp. VKM B-3414 (assembly GCF_032248435.1). Taxonomy (NCBI): domain Bacteria; kingdom Pseudomonadati; phylum Pseudomonadota; class Betaproteobacteria; order Nitrosomonadales; family Methylophilaceae; genus Methylophilus; species Methylophilus sp. VKM B-3414. The sequence goes on from NZ_JAVTLI010000010.1 coordinate 58,513, forward strand.
ACTCTTAATTTAAATTGTTTGGTGGGTGCTAACGGGGTCGAACCGCTGACATTCGCCTTGTAAGGGCGACGCTCTACCAACTGAGCTAAGCACCCGTAACAACCACTGGTGTTGCTACTGCAGTTAAGCAACAAACGCTGCTCAACCAAAGAATGCTAGTTTACAGCATCTTTAAGGCCTTTACCAGCCCTAAATTTAGGAGATTTAGCAGCTTTGATGTTAATTGTTGCGCCGGTACGAGGATTACGGCCAGAACGGGCAGAACGCTCACCTACATAGAATGTACCAAAACCAATCAAGGTCACCATATCACCTTTTTTCAATGCACCGGAAATAGCCTCAGTTGTTGCATCCAGAGCACGAGCCGCAGCGGCTTTAGAAATACCAGCAGCACTTGCAATATGATCTATCAATTCTGATTTATTCACGTGTTTCCCCTAATAACTAGTTAAAAAGACAGGTACATCCTGTACCGTCTTTATATCAAGCCGCAAAACGAGCTGTCAAGCGGTATTCCGGCCTTTTGACAATAATTCGCATCAATTTTACTAATGCGTGACAGCTTGCTCGGCATTCCCTTCGCCAGCGGCAACAATCTCGACTGCAGGCGCTTCCACAGCCAACGGTTGCGGTGCTCTTTCCAGCGCAAGATCCAGGACCTGATCTATCCACTTCACGCAATGAATGTCGAGATCCTTTTTGATGTTGGCAGGAATTTCAACCAGGTCTTTTTCATTGGCGGAAGGAATCAATACCGTTTTAATCCCCCCACGATGAGCGGCCAGCAATTTCTCTTTCAAGCCGCCTATCGCCAGCACTTCCCCACGTAAAGTGATCTCGCCTGTCATCGCCACGTCTGCACGGGCTGGAATGCCCGTGAGCACAGACACAAAGGCGGTGGTTAAGGCAATACCGGCACTTGGACCATCTTTAGGCGTCGCACCTTCTGGCAAGTGGATATGAATATCCTTCTTCTCGTAAAAGTCGGTCGGAATACCCAATCCTTCTGAACGGCTACGTACCACACTCATGGCCGCAGTGACAGACTCTTGCATCACATCGCCCAGCTTACCGGTGGTGATCGTTTTACCCTTACCAGGCAAAGTCACCGCCTCAATGGTCAGCAACTCACCGCCTACCGAGGTCCATGCCAAGCCTGTCACCTGCCCTACCTGATTATCTTTAGCGGCAACACCAAAGTCATAGCGCTTGACGCCCAGGTATTGCTCAATATTCTTGCTGGTGATGTTAATCTTTTTAACGGTTTTGGTTTTGCCTTTGGCCAGCAATTGCTCTTTGACTGCTTTACGGCAGACCTTGGCAATTTCCTGCTCCAGGCGACGCACCCCCGCTTCACGGGTGTAGTAACGCACGATATCGCGCAACACACTTTCCGCCACCGAAATATCGGTAGACTTCAAGCCATGGGCTTTAAGCTGCTTGGGTAACAAGTAGCGTTGCGCAATATTGATCTTCTCATCTTCGGTATACCCTGACAGACGAATAATTTCCATCCGGTCCAATAACGGCTCGGGGATATTCATACTGTTAGCCGTCGCGACAAACATGACGTCGCTCAGGTCATAATCAACCTCGACATAGTGGTCAGCAAAGGTATGGTTTTGTTCTGGATCCAACACCTCCAGCAAAGCTGAAGACGGATCACCGCGCATGTCCTGGCCCATTTTGTCGACTTCATCAAGCAGGAACAACGGGTTTTTCACCCCAACTTTAGTCATGCTTTGCAGCACTTTGCCTGGCATGGAGCCAATATAGGTACGGCGATGGCCGCGAATCTCCGCCTCATCACGCACACCGCCTAAAGCCATGCGCACAAACTTACGGTTGACCGCTTTGGCGATACTCTGTCCCAGCGAGGTTTTACCGACCCCTGGAGGGCCCACCAAGCACAAAATTGGGGCTTTGAGCTTGCCAACACGCTGCTGTACTGCCAGATATTCCACAATACGCTCTTTGACTTTATCAAGACCATAGTGATCCGCATCCAGAATCGCTTCTGCTGCCTGCAAGTCTTTGCTGATTTTGGTTTTCTTTTTCCATGGCAGATTTAACAGAGTATCAATGTAGTTACGTACCACAGAAGCCTCAGCTGACATCGGTGACATCAATTTCAGCTTCTTGAACTCGGCAGTGACTTTGGCTAATGCCTCTTTAGGCATGGCAGCGTTTTTAATGCGCTGGTCCAGCTCTTCCATCTCGGCATTTTCATCCTGCTCACCGAGCTCTTTCTGGATAGCTTTCACCTGCTCATTGAGGTAGTACTCGCGCTGACTTTTTTCCATCTGCCGTTTAACACGGCCACGGATGCGTTTTTCAACCTGCAGGATGTCGATTTCAGACTCCATCAGGTAGAGCAAATGCTCCAGACGCTCAATCACGCTGAGCATCTCAAGCACTTTCTGCTTTTCTTCCAGCTTGAGCGTCAAGTGAGCTGAAATGGTGTCAGCCAGACGACCAGGCTCGTTAATTGTTGCCAGCGAAGTCAGAATTTCGGGGGGAATCTTTTTATTCAGTTTAACGTATTGATCAAACTGGGTCATGACCGTACGCATCAAGGCTTCAGCCTCTTTGTCATCCTGATCTGTTTGCTCAACCTCTTCACCCAAAGCCATGAAGCACTCGTCAGTCTCCACAAAATGGGAAACGCGTACGCGATGCAAGCCTTCTACCAGAACTTTCACTGTACCATCCGGGAGCTTGAGCATTTGCAGTACGGTCGCCAGGGTACCGATTTCATACAAGTCTTCAGCCACAGGATCGTCTTTGTTGGCTGACTTTTGTGCAACCAGCAAAATCTTTTTATCGCCCTCTGAAGCGCGCTCCAACGCTTTGACCGATTTGGTCCGGCCAACAAACAATGGAATCACCAGGTGGGGATAGACGACGACATCGCGCAAAGGCAATAAAGGGATTAAAGCGTTTTCCGGTGTCTCGGAGTCAAGCAAAGTGTGTTCTGTCATAGCGTCTTTCAATAAGTGTCAAAGGAACAAGCCCTTTGCATATAGATGGGAACATTCTTTGAGAATTCAAGAGAGCAGGCATCTCATGCTATTAGATGCTATCTTGCAATAGCCGGACGGCTATTGCAAGCGGGATTTAATGTGCGTTTTCAACGCGTTTTTGTGCATCCTGATAAATCAGAATTGGTTCGGAGGTGTGTTCAATCACGCCAGCATCTACAATCACTTTAGACAAGTTTTTAAGAGATGGCAGCTCATACATCAGGTCTAGCAAAGCGTGCTCGAGAATCGAACGCAGGCCACGTGCACCGGTTTTACGTTCCAGCGCTTTTTTAGCAATCAGACGCAAGGCAGACTCTTCAAACTCCAGCTCAACGCCTTCCATTTTGAACAGCTTCATGTATTGCTTGGTTAGAGCGTTTTTGGGTTCCACCAGAATCGTCATCAGCGCAGCCTCATCAAGAGACTCAAGTGTCGCCACGACTGGCAGACGACCAATGAACTCAGGAATCAAACCAAACTTGATCAGATCTTCCGGCTCCACTTCACGCAAAACTTCGCCAACCGCGCGCACATCTTCTTTGCTCTTCACTTCGGCACCAAAACCAATACCGCCTTTTTCTGAACGGTGACGAATGACTTTTTCCAGCCCGTCAAAAGCGCCGCCGCAGATAAACAGAATGTTGGTGGTATCCAACTGCACAAACTCCTGGTTAGGATGCTTGCGTCCACCTTGTGGCGGCACCGAGGCAATCGTCCCTTCGATCAGTTTCAACAAGGCCTGTTGTACGCCTTCACCAGACACATCACGGGTGATTGACGGGTTATCAGATTTACGGGAAATCTTGTCGACTTCATCGATATAAACAATGCCGCGCTGTGCTTTTTCTACATCGTAATCACACTTTTGCAGCAGTTTCTGCATGATGTTTTCAACATCCTCACCCACATAACCGGCTTCGGTCAGTGTGGTCGCATCCGCCATCACAAAAGGCACATCCAGCAAACGTGCCAAGGTCTGCGCCAGCAATGTTTTGCCAGAGCCGGTTGGTCCAATCAGCAAAATGTTGCTTTTTTGTACCTCAACATCATCTTTGCCAGACTGGTTGCCGTCAGACAAAGGGTTATACCCCAGACGTTTGTAGTGGTTATACACCGCAACAGACAGATTTTTTTTCGCCTGTATCTGACCAATCACATACTGATCCAAAATAGAGCAGATTTCTTGTGGCGTCGGCAATTTCTTGTCTGCGGACTTAATTTCGTTAAGGCTCTGGATTTCTTCACGAATAATGTCATTGCATAAATCAACGCATTCATCACAAATAAACACAGAGGGGCCTGCAATCAGTTTTTTCACCTCATGCTGACTTTTGCCACAAAACGAGCAATATAACAGCTTCTCGCTGTCAGATTTGTTTGCCATGCTATTCCCCTGCTAGTTACGCGCTGATTAAGCAGCGCTACGTGCGGCAATCACCTGATCTACCAAACCATAAGCTTTGGCAGCGTCAGCACTCATAAAATTGTCACGATCGGTATCGTTGGCAATGGTTTCAATACTTTGGCCAGTGTGATGGGCCATGATGCCATTGAGTTTGTCCTTCAGGTACAAAATCTCTTTGGCATGGATCTCGATATCAGACGCCTGGCCCTGGAAGCCACCCAACGGCTGGTGAATCATCACGCGTGAGTTAGGCAGGCAGAAACGCTTGCCTTTCGCACCAGCGGTCAGCAGGAACGCGCCCATGCTGGCAGCTTGTCCGATACACAGCGTGCTGACATCGGGCTTGATGAACTGCATGGTGTCATAGATAGACATCCCCGCAGTGACCGAGCCACCGGGAGAGTTAATGTAGAGAGAAATGTCCTTGTCAGGATTCTCGGCCTCGAGGAACAGCAACTGCGCCACCACCAGATTGGCGGTCATGTCATTGACCGGCCCCACCAGAAAAATGACGCGCTCTTTAAGCAGCCTGGAATAGATGTCATATGAACGCTCTCCTCGGCCACTCTGCTCAATAACCATAGGGATATATCCCAGGCCTTGTGGCTCCATACGTTGTTGCATCATGCCTTCGTTCGCGTTCATATAATTCATGGTTTAAGCACCTGCCATCATCAATTCATCAAATTTAATTTTTTTGTTTGTTACTTTGGCTTTGTCCAACACCCAGGCAACAACATTTTCTTCGGTCGCCAAGGCCGCTGGCTCATCCAGACGTTTCACATCTGCATAATACCAGTTGACCAGCTCTTCAGGTTTCTCAAAGCTTTGCGCGAAAGTATCTACCATCGCACGTACCTGATCGGCATTGGCCTGCAAGTTGTTGGTGTTGACCAACTCAGTTAAAACCAAACGCAACTTGGCATTGCGCTGTGCCTGCGTTTCAAACACAGAAGGCTCCATTGGCACTTGTGCCGGATCCACGCCGCGCTGACGCAGGTTTTGTGCAGCAACCTGCATCAAACGATTAGTCTCGGCCGCAATCACTGCTTTAGGCAATTCAAAGCTGCTCTCATCGACCAAGGCCTGGAAGACAGACTCTTTAACCCGTGCCTTGATACGTTTATCCACTTCTTGCTCAAGGCTTTGCTTGATTTCAGCTTTCATGGTGTCGATGTTGCCATCTTCCACCCCGAGGCTTTTCGCAAACTCAGCATCCACTTCAGGGTAGACTGGCTGCGACACAGAAACAAACTTCACCGCATAAGACACAGTTTTACCTGCCAACTGCGCCGGATTGTGATCTTCCGGATAAGTGATCTCAAATGTTTTTTCGGTACCAGCTTTGCCACCGATCAACGCATCGTCAAATTCTTTCACACGGCCTGGTTCACCGATCACAAGATCAATACCACGGTCACCAGTAGTTTCAACCTGCTCACCATCAATAGAAGCGGTCAAAGTAATGTTAATGCGGTCACCCTTTTTCGACATGCGTTTGACCGGCTCATAGCTCACGCGCTGCTTCACCAACACATCCAATGTTTTTTCCACATCGGCATCGGTCAACTCCAACGCTGGACGCTCAATTTTGACTTTGCTCAGATCGCCCAGTTTCACTTCCGGGAAAATTTCGAAAGTAGCAATGTATTCAAATTCCTCTGCAGCATCCTTAAACGGAATATGTTCGATATTCGGGAAGCCTGCCACACGCAGCTGATTCTGCTCTACCGCTTCACCAAAGCTGGTTTCTACCGCTTTGGAGTAAACTTCATCGCGTACCTGATTGCCATAGTGCTGGTTGACCAAACCCATGGGCGCTTTGCCCGGACGGAAACCAGCAAACTTGGCGGTACGTGAAATTTGCTGTAAACGTTGTCTGATTTGCCCTTCCAGCGGTGCCAAAGGGACTTTGATTGTCATGCGACGTTCCAAGTTGCTGACTGTTTCAACAGATACTGCTGCCATGCTGAACTTCCTGTAAAAATCGTTATTTAACGATGGGTTATGTAAGTGAGCGCCATTGAATGCGCATTTAATAATGTTTTCACACAACCTGACCACACTCTAAAGGCAGAGGCCGGCGATCAAATGATGAAAAAAGAGCGTAAAAATATAACACAAGTCTGAATTGAAATAAACTTAAAGCCAGTTTAGCGCAACTGCGCACAACACATGGCTAAAGACACTGTACTTTTAAACGACAACCCCATCAAAATGCGAAATACTCACTACATGAATCGAAGATGGGGCTAAGCACTTTAATTGCAAGCCGCCAAGCTTAGCAATGTTTACTCGCCATCTTAAGCAAGCGCAACAATCGTCTCAATCTCAACCAGCACATCGCGCGGCAATTTGGCTACTTGTACCGTGGAGCGTGCCGGGGTATGCGTGCCGAACACCTCGGCGTACACCTGATTCATCGCCACAAAATCATCCAGATTCTTGAGAAACACGGTTGTTTTCACAACTTGCTGCAAACTGCCCCCTGCAGCCTCGATAATAGCCTGCAAATTGGATAGTACTTGACGCGTCTGGGTCTCAATATCGCCATCATTGAGCGTGCCATCCGGGCGCAAGGCGATTTGACCTGAGGTAAACAACATATTCCCGACGACAACACCTTGTGCGTAAGGCCCGATCGCGGCTGGTGCATTCGCTGTTTGTACAATATTCATTTTTCGTTCCTTTCAGAGCGTCACTCAAAGATGACTCGCTCAAATCACTCCAGATCATTTGCTTAGGCCGCTCTATCATGACCATTGAACGGCCGCCAAAAACAACAAAGGCCTCCGCAAAGGAAGCCTTTAATTTGTATCCTCCCCCATCGGGTGAGGTGGTGCGAAAGGAGAGACTCGAACTCTCACGCCGCGAGGCGCTGGAACCTAAATCCAGTGCGTCTACCAATTTCGCCACTTTCGCATACTGCCATCGTTCGCTGACAATTCGCTAGTATACCCTAATTGCATCAGCTTTCACAAACTTGCCGAGTTCAGATTGACAAGCCAGCCGTTCAACTGCAAGATGCCAGATTAATCATCATAAAAACGTTGTTATAGGACAGGATATGCATTCAGCCGAAGAAAACATGCTTAGAGCGGAACTTGAGCTCTTGATGCGAGAGCGTGAAATTTTGCTCAAAATCACCGGGGTGGCTGCCGGACTCATTGCAGAACTCAACACACCGGATTTGCCAATTCGCACGGTGGAAGCCGCTGATTTATTGGCCACGACCATTAATCAGCTGCCAGAAGACCTGTTACAAGACGCGCTGGACGCTGTTCACGCGACCATCGTCAACTAAGTTCTGGTGAAGTGCATGTCTGACATGCGGGCTTGAGATGTGATGCGTCTGCTAGCTTTTGCTTTTCCATGGTTACTGACTGCTTGCGGCACTGCTTTTCAGCCACACCCGATTCCCCAACAAGAAAACATTACCACCATTCATGAAGCGGCGCCGGATGAAGATGGCTTCAAGACCTTTGTTCTAAGCAATGCACCCCAGACCGCCTGGCCTATCCAGACCTGGGATTTGGATAGCCTGACCTTATCTGCGCTTTATTTTCATCCAGCCCTTAAAGTTGCAAAATCCGATTACGCGGTTGCGCTCGCCAGCATCACCAGTGCCGGACTCCGGCCGCAAGTCGGCTTGAACAGCCAGTTAGCGCATAGCAACCAGGCCAATGGCGACATCAGCCCCTGGGCTTATAGCCTGCAAGTGAGTATCCCGCTGATTACTGCTAACAAGCGACAAATCAGCATTGAAATCGCGCAATATCAGGCTGACATCGCCAAAATACAGATCGCGGAAACGGCGTGGATGCTCAGGCAGCAATTGAGCGTAGACTTGATTTTGCTAGCAGAGCAGCAAGCCATGCAGGCAAACTTGAGCAAATTGCAAACAGCACAGGATCAATTGCTGGATGCTTACCAGAAACGGCTGGATGTGGGAGTCGCAGGGCAATCTGACGTGCTGCCGATTCGTTTGCAGCGTGACCAGTCAGCCTGGCAGTTGCAGCAAACCAGTGTTCAAATCAAACAGACCGAGCAGAAAATCTTGCATGATGCCGGACTGACCACACAAAACAACCCGCTGTTTAAACTGGCGCCAGTCCAGCTTTCCCAAATTCTCAAGGAGCGCTTTGCGCATGCAGCGGTATATGCCGATGCGACCACCATACAACATTATGCGCTGACCAACCGCATGGACATTCAACGCGGCTTAGCACAATATGCCAAGGCTGAGTCGCAACTGAAACTGGAGATGGCCAAGCGCTACCCCAACCTCTCGCTCAGCCCCGGCATCATGTATGAATATGGCGATAAAATCTGGTCATTGGGATTGAGCACCATGCTGAACCTGCTCAACCGCAATTCGGATTTGTGGGCACAAGCCGAGCAAGTGAGACTGAATGAAGCTGCGCGATTTTATGCCTTACAGCATCAGGTGATTCAATCTTCAGAGCAGGTGCATGTCAAATACCGCGATAGCGCGCATTTGCTGGTCACATTGACACAAACCTATGAACAGCAAATGCAGAGAAAAGCCCAGCTTGCAAAACAGTGGCGGCAAGGGCTGATCGACAAAGTGGAATACTTGCAAGCCGAAATTCAATTTTACAATGCGCAGCAACGGCTCATTTTGCAGCAAGCCAATGTCATGCGGGCATTGCAAGAGATTGAGAACGTAATGCAAACACCCATCGCGCTGTCACAGCGCCCGGTGGTCACCCTAAAACAACAGCAAAAGGCAACAGCCAAATGAATAAAAAAGCGCTGTGGATTATTGTAGTTCAGGTTTTACTGATTGTGGTTCTGATATGGTGCGTTGCCATTGTCGGTCGCGACGAGTATGAATCCGTCCAGAATGACGGAGATGAAACCATTGAAGGCCCCTCAAGAGTAAGCGAGCAAAATGGGTTGCAAGTGGTCAAATTGAATGCAGCCACGCAAAAAAACAGTGGCATCCAGGTGCAGCCTCTGCAAGCCTATCAATATCATGGCAATATCAAGGTGCTGGGTTCGGTGATCTCGATCCAGACACTGGTGGACTACAACAGCCAGTATCAGCTACTCAAGTCGCAATTGGCACTGGCTGAAAACATGTTGCCTAACCATCAACTGCAATACCAGCGTTACAAGCAACTGAACGAAGATGACAAAAATATCTCTGACAAGGCACTACAAGAAGCGCAGTCAGTGATGATTAGCGACCAGACGCATATCAAAACCACGCAAGAGCAACTCAGGGCGCTCACAGACACCATCGTGGCACAATGGGGCAAACCGCTGGCTACCCTCATCACCCAGCAACCTTCGCAAGGCCCGCTCAATGACTTGATCAAGCAAAAAAAAGTACTGGTACAAGTCAGTTTTCCGTTGAATTATGAGGCACCAGCCACCGACTCCGTTGTTTATCTGACCCCAATTCAAGATGAAGTCACCCCCATCCGGGCAGAGTTTGTTTCGCAATCGATCCAAACTGATATCAGCAATATCGGAAAAACCTATTTTTACAGTGCGCCCGCCGATTATTTGCGGGTAGGCATGCGGGTCAATGTGGTTCCGGCCGAGGCCTCGTCAAAATCACTCAAGGGCGTACTGGTGCCTAACCAGGCGATTGCCTGGCACGGGGGTATCGCCTGGATTTACATCAAGACACAGCCAGATACGTTTTTGCGCAAACCGGTGGCCTCTGATATTGAACTCGAGCACGGCTGGTTCGACACCCATTTAACGCCCGGCACAGAAATCGTCACCCATGGTGCACAGTTGTTGTTGTCGGAAGAGTTCAAATTTCAGATCAAGAATGAAAATGAAGATTAATCTGCAACTGTTTGAAAAAAATAGAGATTTCAAACCATGATGGCAGCCCTAGTCAGATTTTCCATCCGCTTTTACGGTGTCATCATCGGCCTGGCCCTGCTGGTAGTACTGTATGGTGTTTATAGCCTGCAGCAGAGCGACCTGAATGTTTTTCCAGAGTTTGCGCCAACACAGGTGGTGATTCAAACCGAATCGCCGGGCTTGTCCGCCAGCCTGGTAGAAAAAATGGTGACACAACCGATTGAAAACGTGCTCTCCGGATCGATAGGCATCAAAAGCTTACGCTCGCAGTCGATTCCAGGCTTGTCCATCGTCACCGTTGTTTTCCAGGACAAGTCAGACATATACCGCAATCGGCAAATGGTTGCGGAACACCTGAACATGCTGGGCAATCTGCTACCTGCAGGCATTATTCCCAAAATGACTCCGCTGACCTCGTCCGCCAGTACCGTCCTCGGGCTGGGTATTACCTCGGAGACACTGTCGCTGATGGCGCTACGGACCCTGGTCGATTGGCAACTGACTCCGCATTTGATGAGCATTCCTGGCGTGGCTGACGTCAATGTCTATGGCGGACAAGTGCGTCAGTTTCAAATCAAGATTGATCCGCGCAAATTGATGCTATACCAGCTGAATGTGCAAGATGTCGTCAATGCGGCCTCCCGCGCAACTGGAGTCAGAGGGGCCGGGTTTATCCAAAATGACAATCAGCGCCTCATTCTGAATACGCAAGGGCAAACCACGACACCACAGCAACTCGCACACATCACCCTGCTCCGCAAACTTGGCCGGACCATTCGCATCAGCGATGTGGCCGAAGTCGCAGAAGGTGCGGCACCCTCCATTAGCAGTGCGGCGATCAATGGCAAGGTGGGCGTCTATCTGTCGGTGCAAGGGCAATTGGGGGCCAACGTATACGCCCTCACCAAACAGCTGGAGCAAAAACTGGCAGAGATACAGCCCAGCTTGCAACGCGCACAAGCAACCTTGCACACCGGCCTGTTCCGCCCGGCCAACTTTATTGAAACGGCGATTCACAGCCTGCGCTCCGATATCTTGATTGGTTCCATACTGGTCATCGCCGTCTTGTTTGTATTTTTGTTCAACGTGCGTACGGCCGTCATTTCTGCCACCGCCATTCCCTTGTCACTGCTAACCGCCATTGTGGTGCTCTACCAGTGTGGTGCAGGTCTGAATATCATGGTGCTGGGGGGGCTGGCGATTGCACTGGGCGAAGTGGTGGATGACGCCATTATTGATACGGAAAATATTTTCCGCCGCCTGCGCGAAAACCGCCAGCTTGCACAGCCACAACCTGTGACAACCGTGGTTTTTCAAGCTTCGATGGAGGTGCGCAGTTCGGTGGTCTACGCCACCATGATTGTCGCGCTGGTATTTTTACCGTTGCTGACCTTGACAGGGGTGGCAGGCAAATTGTTCGCGCCATTGGGCTACGCTTATATTTCTGCCATCTTAGCCTCATTATTCGTCGCCCTCACCCTTACCCCCGCACTCTGTTATCTGTTGCTGGCGAAAGCGCCTTTAGATGCGCAAGAATCACCTTTACTACACTGGCTCAAGCACCGTTATGTCGCCCTGCTCCACCGCATTGAACAGCATTATCAGCTCATTCTGCTGAGCAGCTTTGTGTGTATTGCTCTCGGTTTGGCCCTGCTGCCTTTATTCAGGAGCCAATTTATTCCCTCCCTGCATGAAGGGCACTACGTATTGCACATGACTACCGTGCCGGGGACCTCAGAGGTGCAGTCACTCAAGCTGGGCAATCAGGTCACCAAAACCCTGCTGGAAATCCCCGGAGTGAAAACGGTCGCCCAATGGGTAGGCCGGGCCCCGAATGCAGCAGATACGTTTGGCACGCACTACAGCGAGTTTGAGGTCGAAACTGGCACCTTGCCCGGCGCTGAGCAGGAGCGTATTTTTCATGCCATCCGAGAGGAGCTGGCTGGCGAATCCACGGACGAAGAGGATGACGGTAAAGTGGAAGTTGGATTTGTCGGCGCCAATTTTGCCATGAATACGTTTTTAACCGAGCGGATTGAAGAAACCATCTCGGGCTACGCCGCGGGCCTGGTGATTAATATATATGGGCAGGACCTGGATGCCCTGGACAGGGATGCGCAAAAAGTCGCCAGTGTACTGGCCGGGATACGCGGCATTCGTGATGTCATGGTGCAATCCCCGCCTGAAACGCCAGAGATTGTGATTCGGCTCAAACAGGAAAAACTGGCATTGTGGGGGTTGCAGCCCATGGACGTCCTGGAGACGGTTAAAGCCTGCTATGAAGGGGTGCCGGTCAACCAGGTTTACATTGGCAATCGCGCGGTCGGTGTCAGCGTGCTGCTCAATGATGCCGCACGCGACGATATCGCCGATATGCGCAACCTGCCCATTTTCAACCCCGAAGGCCAGATGCTCAAGCTGTCCGATGTCGCTTATGTTGCGCAAGAAGGTGGACGCTCAAAAATCCTGCATTCAGGCGCCAAACGCATCCAAACTGTCACCGCCAATATGGCCGGGCGTGACCAGGCATTATTGCTTAAACAGATACAAAGCGCTTTACATGAAAAGATGACACTCAATCCCGGCAATTATCTTGAATTTTCGGGTGAGGCTGAAGCTAACGCGCAATCGCGTCAGGACCTAATTGTTCATTCGCTGGTCGCTGGCATCGCCATTTTTCTCATGCTGTACATGGCGTTTGGCCGGCTGCGTAACCTGCTGCTAGCCTTTGCCAATCTGCCTTTTGCCTTGATTGGCGGCGTGGTGGTGACCTTTTTTAGTGGCGGCTGGATCTCGGTAGGCACATTGGTGGGGTTCGTCACCTTGTTTGGCATCACGTTACGCAACTCCATCATGATGGTATCGCACTTCCAGCATCTCGTGGATCATGAAGGCTGTGAATGGAATCTGGAAACCTGCATTCGTGGCGCCTCAGAACGGCTGCCTTCGGTGCTCATGACCGCATTGGTAACGGCGTTAGGCTTACTCCCGCTCGCCATTGGCAGCGGCGAACCCGGGCGGGAGATTGAAGGCCCGATGGCGACCATTATTGTCGGCGGGCTGGTGTCTTCAACAATTCTTAATTTGCTGATTCTGCCCACGATCATGCTGCATTTTGGCAAGTTTGAGCAGACAGCCCCTCAATAATGTGCCTGGCTAAACCTGCATTACGCAGTTGAAATACTCGTCACGCCACAACGATCAAAATGGCTGGCATCAAAGCCGTGCTCGCACAGCATGTATTGACTCTGATGCACCACCCGGGTTTTAAACCGCGCCAGCTTGAGGAGCGCGGTAACTCCGGTGTCTATCATGCCCATCTCCTGCAATTGCGGCAATGTCAGCGCCTGGTCTAGGCTCAGCAAGCGTTCATCAGACTTCACCAGCAACAACTGGCAAGCATCCAGTTGCAAAGCCAACCACGCGGCCAGGCTATCCGAGGTCACGTCCCAGCTGTGCGGCAGCGGATATTCCGTGGCAAATGCCTGGTTTAATGCCATTTCACTAGGCAACCAGACCAGGCCACGGTGTTGCCAGCCACGCTCGGCAATTTCAAAGGGATTACGCACCAGGGTTAGCGCGGGCATCATCGCTACCAGGCTACGTGCCATTTGATCCATGGCGTAAATTGCCAGCGCATGCGCCTGACTGTCATCGATATGTCCCTCAGGCATCGTCGCCCGCAAACGCTGGAACTCACGTACTGCATCAGCATACACACCGCCCCCGGGGACGATGATCACCTTACCATCCCCCCAGCGCACCACCAGCTTTAGCCATTGCATCAGGCTATCATAGTGGGTCACGCTACCCCCTAGCTTGATCACCCACATCGCATCTTCCTGAACATTAGTTTTTTGCTGACCATTCGTTTTTTGTTTTAAATGCCGCAACCAGCTTGAAGAACTGCGACGCCTTGTCAAAGGTTTCCTGATACTCTTTGGCGCAATCCGAATCAGCGACAATGCCACCGCCGGCAAAAAACGTCATGCGGTCTTGGGCAATGACCGCCGTTCTAATCGCAATATTCGTATCCATACAACCATCAAAGCCAATGTAGCCAATACTGCCGCAATAAATCCCACGCCGATGCGGCTCCAACTCCTCAATAATTTCCATCGCACGCAACTTGGGCGCACCAGTAATAGAACCGCCAGGGAAGCAACCGCGCAGCAAATCCAGCGCATGAAACCCATTGGCCAGCTGACCACGAACGATGCTGACCAGATGATGCACATTGGTAAATCGCTGCAATTTGAATAACGCTTCGACTTTCACTGAGCCGACGGCACACACCTTGCCGATATCGTTGCGCAACAGATCAACAATCATGAGGTTCTCGGCGCGGTCCTTGATACAGCCGGATAACTCCTGCGCAATCGCCGCATCTTGCTCAGCATCTTGGTGACGCGGACGAGTGCCTTTGATCGGACGCGTTTCCACCTGTTGATCCACCACCTGCAAAAAACGCTCAGGTGACATGGAAAGGACCGAAACAGGCAACCCCTCCCCGTCCTCCGCTTGCATCAACGCCATAAAAGGCGCACGGCTCAATTGCCGGAAATGATCATACGCCTGACAGGCGTCACCGCGCACCTCCACTGCAAAACGCTGCGCAAGGTTAATCTGATAGCAATCCCCGGCACGGATGTAATCTTTGACGCGTGTAAAGGCCTGAGCATAAGCGGCTTGATCCAGATTGGCCTCTACGTTGCCGACGACTTCAAATGGTACGCTATTGCGTTCTGGCGCCACGGATAGCAACCTGGCATGCAACTGCTCAAGCCCTGCTTGATCCAGATAGCGTAAATGCGAAACCAGCTTGCACTGCCGTGCATGGTGATCCACGATGATTGCCCAGTCATAAATGCCCACCATCAATTCTGGCAACGGCACGTCCTGTTGCGCCATCACTGGAATGTTTTCAATACTGCGACCCAAGTCATAGGCAAAATAGCCGAGGGCGCCCCCCGCAAACGGAACCTCAGGGGTACGTTCAACAGGATGGGAGAGCAACCATTGCTGAATGACTTTGAAAGGATCTTCTTCCGTGCGGGTGCGCTGCTGATCAACCAGCACGTCTGTGTGCGGATGCCGATGAATTATTCTCGCCACAGGGGCAGCCACCACAATATCAAAGCGCGCCCCCAGGCTGATCTCTTCATCCAGGGTCGCGACCGCATCTGTTTTTTCAATCTGCCCACTTTCAAGCAACATGGGCCAAGTGAGGTCTCTCACCTGCTTGAACCAATGCATGCCTTCAGCATACGGGAGCGTCAGCGTATTCAATGTCATTGCTGCCATAACCTCGCCACTGCATAGGCCGGAAAACACACCTCTGCATCCTTTTTTAAACTTGCCTCAGCAGCCTCTACCACAGCAGAAGCAGCGTAGTACTTCATCCCCAATTCGCCTGCCAATTGGCTGACCAGAAAACTCCCCGCACCAAGACCCACCAGAGTCTGCGGGAGGTCTTGTCCCTGCGCGATCACTGCCTGAATACTGTGCTTGATTAAGGTGAGCTGCGCTGCTTTAAACGCCTGCGCCAGAGACTGCCAGAGGTTGTCCTCGGCTGATTCGACATCATGCCCAACCATACGAGCGATGCGCCGCATGCTTTCTAACAGCGATTTGCCTTGACCATCCGCCGTGTCTGCCAGGTCATCGCTGGCCGGCAGCTCGCCCAAAATACGGTAGACATCCGCCGTGGTGGCAAAATACTCGGCAGCGATATGCCGCTGTGCACCTTGCCATTCAATAAATGGCCCCAGCGCCATCAGCGGTGTGCGGACGACACCGGTATAACAGAGTCCAGATTGCCGCATACGTTCGGCATCTGTCCAGCCTGAGGGCAAGACCTGTTGCTGCTGACATCGTGTCAGATCGCAAGTCGTACTGCCGATATCAACCACAACCATCGCGGTATCAGGCAAGGCCATGGCAAGACATTGTGCTGAGGCATGCCAATTCATGGAGGCAATCGTTTCCGCTTGGCCTGTCACATTGTCGGTAAAGGTCATGCCTGAACCCTTTGTGGCCTGATAAAATCTGGCGGCTGGCAAATAGCGATGGACCGTTTCCGCAATTGCTTGTACGCCTTGTGCCCGATTTTCAAATAAATCCACCAACTCGCCGGTCATGGTAATGACATGATCGCATTCGTCCGCGGACAATTGCCAGTCATGCAACAGATGCTTAATGGCCTCTTCCAATCGCGGCAGGCCTTTCCATAAAGCGCATGCCTGCTGTGAAACGTTGAGTACCTGCGATTGTGTATCCAGCATCACCGCTTTGACATGCGCACCGCCAATATCCCATCCAATGACAGGTTTAGACCTGGTCATATCCCCCCTCTTGCAATGTGTTCAGCGTGAGTCTTAGCGAGCTGCTAGCCACGTCTGCTTGTAACTGATTGTTTAATACTGCCTGCAGAATGACTCCTGCCGGATTGCTGTTCATTATCCTCGACAATCCAATATACGGAGTGGTTAATCGTGGATTGATTTCAACCAGAACCAAGGCGCCCGCAGCATTCAAAATCATATCCGCCCCCCAATAACCGATCAGGCCCGGGATCGCACGATGCACTTGCTCGGCCAGTCGCTGCATGGCGAGGATCTGATCCGTCGCTTCGTTGACACCAGCCCCGTTAAAAGTAAATTCACCATTGACGATTTCCACCTGCTGGCGATGCGCAGCGATCACTTTTACCTGGTTAGCGGTAGCCACCACTGACATGCTCAAGGCAATGCCTGGCACATAGGGCTGTAGCAAAAACCGCGTCTGACTCAGCAAGGAATTATTGATTAAATTATTTTTAAATTCAATCAGTTCAGAATCTTTTTTAAAGTAATATGTTGCAGTGCAACCCGCGCCATCATCAGGTTTCACTACCCAGCCATGCAACTGCCCCTGAGCATACCAGGACAGCGATTCAAATGTGGTCAGTTCAGCCAACATCACGTGTGGCACCACTGGCACACCGGCCTGGTGACAAAGCTCAGCCATGCATGCCTTGCTGGTGGTGTCGGCAATAGCCTGTGCCGTGCATCCGACCCATGGAATACCCATGTCTTGCACCAGATGACACAACGCTTGCAGAATCCCCTGCGTTTCGGGTGCGATCACCCAACAGGCATCAATGTCCTGCTCAGCGAGTTGCTGTTGCCATACCGAATGCGCATTTTCATGCGCCTGTATGGCAACACTCTGCGCCATTGCAGGCGGCATCACGCGGTAGTCATGGCTAGTGATACAATCCATGCCCAGCGCAGCCAGGTCTGCCAATAGGGCGTCTCGCATCAACAGCCCTTCCTGCAGCAAACTGGCAGGCAAGGCTTCTGCAACCAAGCCGCCGGCGCTGATGTATTCACAAACCCAGATTTTGAAACGAGTGGTATTTTGCATATTATTCCCGTCATCGATTTGATGCATGGCCAGGTGGTCCAGGCCATACAAGGCCAGCGCCAGCACTACCGTCCTATTCAATCGCAACTGACGGAGAGCCATGCCCTGATCGATATCGTGGCAGCTATTTTACAAGTTTATCCGTTTGACTGCCTGTATATTGCAGATTTAAATGCCATCACTGGCCAAGGCACGTTGCCGAACCACCTGTCCTTGATCCAGCAGGCGATGGTCGAGTTCCCGCAATTAGCCTGGTGGATAGACGCAGGTTTTCAAACCGCCGACCAGCTGATTCCTTGGCAATCTGCCCGCATCACCCCTATTCTGGCCAGTGAGTCTATGCAAGATGATCAAACCTATGCACAAATGCGGCAAACGTGCCCAAACAGCCTACTCTCGCTGGACTTTTTCCAAGATGGCTTTCATGGGCCCACCCAACTGCTCTCAGCGCCACAGCAATGGACACACCCCACCATCGTCATGAGCTTGCCCAAGGTCGGGGCAAATCGCGGCCCAGACCATACACAACTGGCCACGCTCAAAGCGCAGCATCCGCAACAAGCTTTATATGCCGCTGGTGGCGTACGTGATGCGCAAGATATTGAAACCTTATCGCAGGCAGGCGCCAGCGGCGTATTGATCGCCAGTGCGCTGCATCAAAAGCAACTCACAGCACATGATTTATCCAAATGGGGCGCATAAAAAAACCGGTCATACGACCGGTTTTTTATAGGCCAAGCCTAAACACTTACTCAAGGTTTGCATGCAATGCGCGCATGCCTTCTTCTGTCAGGCCTTTAGCATGAATCAATTCAGAAATCGCGCCTTCAAGGAATACCAAGGTCGACAGCTCGAACTGACCACCCATAGGCATGCCTTTTACCAGTGGGAAGCTGTCATCCTGACCAATTTGAATCACCAGGTCAGCCACATCTGCCATGGCAGAAGTTTTCTTCATGGAGATAACCACCAGTTTTGCGCCCACTTCTTTGGCTTTTTTCACAAATGGCAGCAACGTCGCTGTACCACCGGAACCAGAAACCAATACCAGCAAGTCACCTTTTTTGATGGCTGGAGTCACCACTTCACCGATCATGTAAACGCTGTAACCGGAGTGTACCAGGCGCATGGCAAAGAAACGTGAGACCAGCAGTGAGCGACCTGCGCCACCAATGAACGTAGAACCTGCCTCATCAACCAACTTGAGCAGCTCAGCTGCTTTTGATTTGTCGGTCACGTCAAGAATGCGTTTCAGGTTGTCCAGAATAAATTGTTGATGATCCATTTTTAAATCCTGTGTAAACATAAAATTGAATAAAAAACCCGACACATTACTGGGTCGGGTTTTTATGATCGCTAATCAATAATTGCTTATTGATGCTTAAATGAATTAAGCGTGAGCGATAGCAGTGATTTCTGCAGCAGCAGCAGCTGGGTCAGCAGCGCCGTAGATAGCAGCACCAGCAACGATGATAGTCGCGCCAGCGTCACGTACTTGAGCAGCTGTAGCAGCTTTAACGCCACCAGCAACAGAGATGTCAACACCCAGGTTCAAACCGGCAACAGCAGCCAGGTCAGCAAATGGAGTTTGACCAGCAGCTTGTTGGTCCAAACCAGTGTGGATACCGATGATGTGTGCACCAGCAGCAGCAACTTCTTTAGTTTTAGCAACTTTGTCTTCAACGCTGATCAGGTCAACTTGAGCTTTTTTGCCGTATTTGTTAGCTGCTTTGATTACGCCTTTGATTGTACCGATGTCGGATACGCCCAATACTACGCAGATGTCAGCACCGGCTTTGTAGAATGGCTCAGACTCGTACTCACCAGCGTCCATAGTTTTCAGGTCAACCAGGATCTTGTTGTTTGGGAACTTAGCGCGCAGAGTTTCCAGCAATTTGATACCGTTGTGCTTGATGCATGGTGTACCGATTTCCAGAATGTCAACGTGTGGAGCAACTTTTTCTGCCAAAGCGATAGTTGCGTCGAAATCCAATGAGTCTAATGCCATTTGTGTTAATGCCATGTTTTTCTCCAAAAGTTAAAATTTAAATGCTATTGCTAGCGTACTACCAATTCAAGCTGGTCGCCCATAGTAAGCTCGCAGCCAAAATAAGTCAATGTTGCAGGCCAATTTATGCCTGACTTAAAAGCCACACGGGCAGATCACTGCCCGTGTGCATTATCGCATGGCGATATTACAGTTTTGCGGCTAATGCAGCTTCCAGTTTGTTCTGGTCAGCCACGAAACCACGGATACCTTCAGCCAATTTTTCTGTCGCCATTGGATCCTGATTCAATTCAAAGCGGAACTGCTCTTCTGTCAATTTGGCAGGCACTTCTTTGGTTTTTCCGCCATCTTTCAACACTTGAGTCAATGTACCTTCAGTTGCAGCCAACTCTTGCAGCAGGTTTGGAGACACGGTCAAACGGTCACAACCAGCCAAGGCAATCAGCTCGCCAGTGTTACGGAAAGAAGCACCCATTACCACGGTTTTGTAACCGTGCTCTTTATAGTACTGGTAGATTGCGCGCACAGAAACTACACCTGGGTCAGTTTCTTGTGTGTACTCAGTGCCTGGGTTTTTCGCTTTGTACCAGTCGAGGATACGGCCCACGAATGGCGAGATCAGGAACACGCCAGCTTCAGCACATGCACGTGCTTGGCCGAAACCGAATAACAATGTCAGGTTACACTGGATACCTTCTTTTTCCAGCTGTTCACCAGCCTTAATACCTTCCCAGGTAGAAGCCAGCTTGATCAGTACGCGGTCTTTGCTGATGCCAGACTCTTCGTACAACTTGATCAATTTACGGCCTTTAGCAATCATCGCATCGATGTTGAAAGACAGACGTGCATCCACTTCTGTAGAAATACGGCCTGGAACCACTTTAGTAATTTCAGCGCCAATCAATACTGCCAGTTTGTCAGCAGCATTTTCAATTTGTTGCTCTTTGGAACCACCTTGTGCTTTTGCATAAGCAATGGCAGTGTCAATCAATGGTGCGTATTCTGGGATTTGGCTGGCTTTCAACACCAGAGATGGGTTTGTGGTTGCATCCACAGGTTTAACGCTTTTGATTGCTTCAACATCACCAGTGTCAGCCACGATGGTTGTCATTGCTTTCAACTGATCTAATAAGTTTGCCATTCGATTGCTCCTAAAAATTGCAATAATCGTTTACGTATTGTTATACACAAAAACCTCGAACATTATAACTGAATTTATTTGAGTTGGTTAAGCCTCGTTTTCGCCTTAAATGCGCACCAGTCTTGGGCCAGCCTAATGTGAACCATACATTTTTTTGATTAAAATCAAATGATTGAACCAGATTTTTACAGTAGATAAAGGGGAGCTGACTTTTCATTTACCCCCTTTTCGGGCACAATTCACATTTTTTGCAAGTGATTAATCAGTTGGGCATATGGGTTCTGTCACCTCTTTAAACAAAGAACAAAACCAGACTCGCTTCGCACAATTACCTGTCGATTGGTATCTGCATCCGGAAATATATGCGCTGGAGCAGGCACACCTGTTCGCCAGGGTTCCCCAATATCTCGGCCACGCCCGCATGATCCCGCATGCGGGCGATTATCGCGCCCTGGACTGGATGCATAATGCCACTGCCCTGGTAAATCAAGCTGGTAAACCTCAACTCATCAGCAATATTTGCCGCCACCGCCAGGCCGTGATGCTCAATGGCCAGGGCAATACCCAACATATTGTTTGCCCGTTACATCGCTGGACCTATGATTTAGGCGGGCAACTGCTAGGTGCGCCACATTTTGAACAAAACCCCTGCCTGCACCTCGAAAAACAGGCCCTGACTGAATGGCAAGGCCTGTTATTTAAAGCCAATAACCAGGCCAGCAAGCAAAAAGGTCTGGAAATTGCGAATATCCTGAAACAGCTCGGGTGCAAACAAGATTTCGACTTCACCGGCTACCACTTTGATTCCGCCATTGTGGATCATTACGATTTCAACTGGAAAACTTTTATTGAGGTCTACCTTGAAGATTATCATGTCGGCCCTTTCCACCCTGGCCTGAACCAGTTTGTCGATTGCGGCGAACTGAACTGGGAGTTTGGCGAGCATTACAGCGTACAAACTGTCGGCTACAAACCATTACCCGATTACAGCCTCTCCCCTGTTTACAAACAGTGGCAACAAGCGGTGACTGATTACCAGCAAGGCACTACGCCTAAGTATGGCGCGATCTGGTTTGTACTCTACCCATTTCTCATGATTGAATGGTATCCAAACGTGCTGGTGGTCTCGCACATTATTCCCACCGGCATAGAATCTTGCCAGAATGTGGTGGAGTTTTACTATCCGGAAGATATTGCCCTGTTTGAGCGTGAGTATATTAAGGCTCAACAGGCGGCTTATTTTGAAACAGCGGTTGAAGACAAAGAAATTTGCCAGCGCATGCATGACGGTCGAAAAGGGCTGTTTATGCTAGGCAAAGATGAACGTGGCCCTTACCAGCATCCCATGGAAACGGGTCTGGAACACTTTCATCAATGGTACCGCAAGCAGATGGAGCCACATCTGCCTGACCATTTACAGCGCTAGGCTTCTGTTTGCTTAAGTCCCGACAAGTAAGTCACTGGCACCCTGTGCATTGGCGCCTTGGCAGTTACTGGATGCTGCTGGCAGGGCTAGGGTTTGCCATCATGGGAGCTTTTGTGAAAGCAGGCTCAGCGCGCTTCACCACCAGTGAGCTGGTATTTTATCGCTCTGCGTTTGGTTTCCTGATGATTGCAGCGCTTGTCTGCTGGCAACGCAAGCCCTTGAAAACACCATTACTCGCCATTCAGCTACGTAGGGCGGGCATAGGCTTCACGGCCTTGCTACTGTTCTTCTATGCCATCGCGCATTTACCGCTTGCCACAGCGATCACGCTTAACTACACCTCACCGATGTTCCTGGCCCTGCTCTCGCCATGGCTGCTGACAGGTGACAAACTACTGACACGTCAACAGCGGTTGGTGTTGAATATGTGCGTCGCAGGTGGATTTGCTGGCATTTGCCTGCTACTGCAACCAACGTTTCATAGGGACCAACTGCTTGCTGGCGGCATAGGCCTACTCTCTGGCATAGGTGCCGCCCTGGCCTACGTTCACGTCAAACAGTTAGGCATACAAGGCGAGCCGGATTGGCGAACTGTGTTTTACTTTACCTTGGTCTGCACTGTTGCCAGCGGAGGCTGGATGCTCATTGACCATATGACCGCCCTAAGCTGGCAAGATTTACCATTATTAACTGGCTTGGGTATATCGGCGACCTTCAGCCAACTGGCGTTGACGCGTGCTTATCGCACCGGTAACACCCTGACGGTAGCCAGCCTGGCTTATAGCACCGTGGTGTTTGCCACGTTGATAGGCATGATTGTGTGGGGTGAAACCTTGAGCCTGCACGAGATTGCCGGGATGTTACTGATTGCTGCTTTTGGCATATTCAGTACGCGCATCAAGCGATAGCGCTTTCACTATGTAAAAAGCCATTCTTAAAAGAATGGCTTTTATTCGCACCTCTGAAAATTACTTTAAGGCTCCAGCAATCCGCAACGCATGGCAATCAGTGCAATCTCCGCCGAGTTTTGCGCGTTGAGCTTTTGCTTGATATTGTACAAATGCGTTCCCACGGTACGCGGACTCAGGAATAAGGTTTCTGCGATTTCGTTGGTTGACTTGCCGCGGGCCAGCGACATAAATACTTCAAACTCGCGTTCACTGAGCACATCGACCGGATTCTGCTCACCCGACAACTGTTGGATAGCCATTTGCTGCGCCACGCTGGCTTCAATATATTTCTTGCCCTGCGCCACACTGCGGATCGCTTTAATCAGTTCTTCGGCCGCGCTACGCTTGGTCACATAGCCCATGGCACCAGCATTCAGCACACGTTTGGGATGTACCGAATCCTCATGCGCAGACAGCACCAGAATACGTGCATGATTATCTTTGGCCAAAATACGCTCAATCGCCTCCATACCACCGATGCCGGGCATGGTGATGTCCATGACCACGACTTGGGGCTGGTGTTCGACATAGGCCTTGATGGCAGCTTCACCACTTTCGGCCTCAGCAATCACTTTGATGTCCTGGTCGGACTCCAGCAACATTTTAAAGCCCATCCTGACCACGGCATGATCATCCACCAGCATTACACTAATCACGTTTATCTCTCCCTTTTGTTCTATGCTGATTGTATAGGCAATCTAATTTCCAGAGTGGTTCCACGGCCGGCATCCGGCTGAGAAACTACCTTAAATTGCCCATGCAATGCTTGTACACGTTCACGCATGCCCAGCAAGCCAAAATGCTTGGTCTGGTCCACGTTGTCGATATGCACCCCCACGCCATCATCGCAGATCATCAGGCGCAAGCCATCCTTATCCAGCAGTAAATGCACATTGATACATTGTGCATGCGCGTGCTTAATCGCGTTATTCACCGCCTCTTGCACAATGCGGTAAAGATTGATGTTCACATTCTCGCCCATGGGTTGAAACTCGCCAGAGACATGCAGCTGTATGCTTAATTCTGGATGCTGCGCCTGATAACCAGACATCATATCGCGCAAGGTTTCCACCAGCCCCATATTGTCCATGGCAGCCGGACGTAACTGACGGATGATATTGTGCATGCCGTCGTAAATATGGTTGGCCGCCGCCACGATGGTCTGCGCATTGGCAGAGATATCAGGCGTGGTCGCCTTGGTTTTGTTTACAATAGCCACGGCAAAGGTTTTGATCGCGGTCACATACTGGCCGAGCTCATCATGCAGCTCACGCGCCAGGCTGCGCCGCTCGTCTTCAATATGCTGCTGTATCAGTTGCGTGAGCTGGCGGTTTTGCTCCAACTGGCGCTCGGCATCCAGCGACACAGCCATCTGGTTCAAGCTTTGGCCAATACGGTCAAACTCGGGCAAAGAGAAGCGCTCCAGGCGCGTTGTCAAATCACCCTGCTCTATGCGGTTAATCGCATGCAAAATATGCCTGACCGGGCGCAACGCATGACTCAGCAAGCCATACACTAGCAAGTTGAGCAGCACAAAAAAACCAATGCCCATAATCATCAATTGCCTAAAGCCGGACCAAGCCTCCCGAATCGAGCCTTCTGCACTGGAGTGAACAATCAGCACCCCATACCGCACGCGACGCGTCACGGTTTCGACCTTGGGGGCCACCAGGCGTACAAACCATTGTGGCGGGATGACCTCAGATTTAAAAGTGGAGCCAGGAGAAAGATACAACTGGTTATTGGCATAGTCATACAGCTCAATCCGGCTGCTGCGCACATAGCCCAAAGAGCGCAAAAAGTCCTGCAACACATAATGCGTTGGCCCCAGGCTGGGATTCATGGCAGAACTGACAATCACCGTATCCAGCAATTGCACCGTCACCCGCGTAGCCGCCTCCACCCGCTCACGAATACTGTCTTTGGTATCACGCACCAACACCACGCCTGCCGCGACCAAAAAAGCCAGCGACAGCATGGTGACTAAAAGATTTAACCTGAAACGTAAACTCATGGAGAGTGATGATAATCGCAATTGCCCTATTAGACTTTAACTACCGCGCATTCTCACAGCGTAAAATCATTAAATTCAACCAATCCGGCGCTTAGTCTTTAATCTTCAAAGCATCCCATTCCTTGGGTTTAGGCGGGTAAGCCAATGGCAGTTGATTCAGCGTCTCCAGCAACAAACGTGAAATCAGCAGATTGCGGTTGGTCTTGGAATTGGCCGGGATCACGTACCAGGGCGCATGCTCGGTAGACGTGGCTTGCAAGGCAGACTCATAAGCTTGCATATAATCCTCCCAAAGCGCCCGCTCCTCCAGGTCTTTCGGATTAAATTTCCAATGCTTGGTCGGTTCATCCAGACGCTCTTGCAGGCGCTCCTTTTGCTCCTCTTTCGAGATATGTAAAAAACACTTGATCAGTGTCGTGCCCGTCTCGGTCAACATACGCTCAAAATCGTTGATTTGCTGGTAACGGCGCTTGCATTCCACCTCATCAATCCAGCCATGCACCTTCACAATCAGCACATCTTCATAATGGCTACGGTTAAAAATCACCAACTCACCGTTAGCTGGCACCTGCGCATGCACCCGCCATAAATAATCATGCGCCAGCTCATCAGCACTAGGCGCTTTAAAACTCGCCAGACGGATGCCTAACGGGTCACAAGCACTGAACACATGCTTCACTGTGCCATCCTTGCCGCTGGTATCCATGCCCTGCAACAGCAAAATCACCTTATCCTTGCCCTCAGCATGCAAAATATCCTGCCGCGCATTAATCGCCTCAGTCAGTTTTGCCAACTCGGCCAAATCCTGCGCTTTATCTTCACTCCGCGCGGAACGGTCATCGGGAGAATATTGCTTGAGGGAGAATTTTTTAGGGTTGACGCGGTATTTTTCCAGCTTTTCCATAAGGCCTGCCAAGATCACAAAGTCACAAGCAGTGTATCTCAAGCTGAGAGGGTTGCAAAAGGTCTGATTAGCTTGGGATCACAATACGTGGGCAACGAGTTGCCCACCCTGCTCGACAGGCCTGAGAAGTCCCGTCGGATCCTACTTCCAGCTTCATAGAACGGCTAGGTGTTTTTTACATACTGAAGCCAAGCCTCATTTGCAACCACTCTGGATTGTGTGATTGGTATATTTTCACAACCCTCAATAGACAATAATGTTTCTTTAGTAGCCTCAAATAACGATGGTGCCATCCAAGGGCTAAGCACAATTGAACGAATAACATCCAATTCTATAGTAATGGTTTTATATCTAAGAAATTCTGTTTTCGATGAATAGATAACTCTGTATTCGATTTCGTCTCGATACGCCTCTGCTTTAGTGAATGGCATATCGTTTAATTCAGAATATGAGGCCAGCAACTCCGTTGGCGACTTGTAATCAACAAGCCGGTGAGAAAAGCCCTGTTTTGGAATTGCCTTTAATAGCTTGTCCTTAAAGTAGTAGATACATACTCCTGCTGAGCCAGGGGAAAATACTTTCCAATGATGATACGTCTCAATCGCTTGAGAGAAACAGGCACTCAACAAAGTTTTTAACTCTCGACGTTCTGCATAGTGCGCTAATGTTCCGCGATCATTTGTATCGTCCCAGGTCATAGGGCTTAGTAGCGTTAATTCGCGATTCCGCAATACCGCTAAAGTTGCTGGCAAATCGGTATAACGCTTTAAGAAGCTTGCCTTGATGGACTTACTAGACATACGACAACACCTAACATAAATCAGACAAAAAACCGAATACACCCTCTTATTAAAGATACTGTAATAAAAACATACCAATTAATTTTTAGCACAAAATCAATTATTAATTTTATTATATCGCACCCAAATAAGGCTTTTTATGTAAAGCATATTAAGCAAACCTTTTTAAAGTTGCTAACTTTAATTGTTGACTAATTGCGGGTTGGGCTAACAGCAATCACTCCAAAAGCTGCTGATCTCTTTGGATTAAACGCCACACTTTTAATCATGACAAGTGCGTAGCTTTCATTCATGACCACTACTGATTACTCGCAATCAAAAACGCCAGCTTTCGCTGGCGTTTTTTATCAACATATCACTTAGTCTTTAGAAGCACGTTTACGCTCGTGCTCTAACAGGTAGCGCTTACGCAGACGAATGGTTTTTGGCGTGATTTCGACCAATTCGTCATCGTCAATAAACTCTACGGCACTTTCCAGGCTTAGCGAGACTGGCGGGATCAAACGCACCGCTTCGTCTGTACCAGAAGCACGCACGTTAGTGAGTTGTTTGCCCTTGATCGGGTTAACGACCAGGTCATTGTCGCGGCTATGAATACCGATGATCATGCCTTCATACAATCTGTCGCCTGGGCTAGAGAACATTTTGCCGCGATCTTGTAGCTTCCATAAGGCATAGGCAACGGCCTCGCCTTGTTCCGCTGAAATAAGTACACCATTGCGACGGCCTGGCATGTCTGCTTTTACAGGCGCGTATTCGTCAAAAATATGCGCCATCAACCCTGTACCACGGGTTAAGGTTAAGAACTCACCCTGGAAACCAATCAGGCCGCGTGCTGGAATGCGGTATTCCAAACGTGTGCGACCGTTACCATCAGATTCCATGTTAGTCATTTCACCGCGGCGACGGCCCAACTCCTCCATGACTGCGCCTTGATTTTCATCTTCAACATCTACAGTCAGGATTTCATAAGGCTCACATTTTTCGCCATTGACTTCTCTGAACACAACGCGTGGTTTACCTACGGCAATTTCAAAGCCTTCACGACGCATATTTTCCAGCAAAATGGTCAGGTGCAATTCGCCACGACCAGACACACGGAAAACATCGGTGTCTTCGGTATCTTCAACGCGCAAAGCCACGTTAACCAACAATTCTTTGGTTAAACGATCACGAATTTGACGTGAAGTGATGAACTTACCTTCAGTGCCGGCTAATGGTGAGGTGTTGACCATAAAGTCCATGGTCAAAGTTGGCTCATCTACGCCCAAATGTGGCAAACCAACAGGTTTGTCGCGATCACAGATGGTGAAGCCAATACCGATTTCTTCGATCCCTGAAATGATCACAATGTCGCCAGCTTCGGCTTCTTCTACCGGCACACGCTCCAAACCTCTAAAACCGAGCACTTGGTTAATACGGCCTTGTGCGACTTGTTCATCTTCGCGCATCACTGCTACAACTTGGCCTGGCTTGATACGACCGTTAGTGATACGACCAACGCCCAAACGACCTGTATATGTCGAATAGTCCAAGGCTGAGATTTGCAATTGCAATGGAGCATCGCTGTCGCCTTTAGGTGGCTCAACGTGACTCAAAATCGTTTCAAACAAGGCGCGCATATTGTCTGAAGGATTTTTCAGGTCCAGCGTTGCAAAACCATTCAAGGCAGAGGCATAGACCACAGGGAAGTCTAATTGCTCATCCGTTGCCCCCAAATTGGCGAACAAGTCAAAAGTGTGGTTGATCACCCAATCCGGACGGGCACTTGGACGGTCTACCTTGTTAATCACGACAATTGGCTTCAAGCCTAGCGCCAGTGCTTTCTTCGTCACAAAACGGGTTTGTGGCATGGGGCCGTCAACGGCATCCACCAACAGCAATACGCCATCCACCATACCCAATACACGCTCTACCTCACCACCAAAGTCGGCGTGGCCCGGGGTATCAACGATATTGATATGCGTGCCTTCATAAGTTAAGGCGGTGTTTTTGGCCAAAATGGTAATGCCACGCTCTTTTTCGAGATCATTGCTATCCATCACACGCTCAGTCACCGCTTGGTGTGAGGCAAAAGTACCTGACTGTTGAAGTAGCTTATCGACCATGGTGGTTTTACCGTGGTCAACGTGGGCGATAATTGCGATATTTCTTAAATTGCGTGCCATGTGAACTGCCATCTGTTTGGAAAGGGCGCGATTTTATCACAAATCAACTAAATAATTGACTTTTAAAATAAAATGGATATACTGCGAGCAACTTTAAAGCGTTGCTGGTGCTCTACTAGCCCAATACGTTTTAAATTCATTGCCCTGACCTGTCGATAACTCGCGAATTTTTGAGGTTATCATCTTTAGATGAAGTCTTGATGACACCATCTTCTTTTATCGGTTAGTGGCCATGCCCAAGCGCCGGTAAAAGCAATCCATTCCTGATGTTGCTTTCGCTCAGCAAGTACTACATGCACACTTTGTGCAATGTAATTGACTGGCTTTGCATTTGCTTTACTAGCGCCCTTTTTAATTGTTGATGAAAGGGACATTCCTTGTCTTTTGCAGATTTAAATCTCGACCCCTCCATTTTGCGCGCATTGACCGACGCAGGCTATGAAAACCCAACACCGATTCAGGCACAATCTATTCCTGAAGCATTGCAAGGCCGTGACATTATGGCTTCTGCACAAACCGGCACCGGCAAGACCGCTGCATTTACCCTGCCCGCTTTAAACTTGCTGGCAACACCACACCCGGTGCGCAGCCGTGGCCCACGTATCCTCGTACTGACACCAACCCGTGAACTGGCTGCACAAGTGAATGAAGCCGCACGTAAATACGGTAAATTCTTGCGTGCACGCTGCATCAGCATTGTGGGTGGCATGCCTTACCCATTGCAAAACAAGCTGCTGTCGCAACCACTGGATATTCTGGTAGCAACGCCAGGCCGTTTTATTGATCACCTTGAGCGTGGCCGCATTGACCTGAGCCGCCTGCAGATGCTGGTGCTGGATGAAGCTGACCGCATGCTGGATATGGGCTTTATGCCGGATGTAGAGCGTATTTGCGAAGCCTTGCCTGCTGAGCGCCAAACTTTACTGTTCTCTGCCACTCTTGACGGGATTATGGATATCGGCAAACGTTTCCTCAATAATCCACTCACTATTCAGGTGGCTGGTCAAAAAGAAAAACATGCCAACATTGAACAACGTTTGCACTTTGTGGATGACATGAACCACAAGAACAAACTGCTGGAGCACTTGCTGATTGCACCAGATGTCAATCAAACCATTATTTTCACCAGCACCAAGCGCCATGCCGATTTGTTGGCTGAAGACTTGTATGCTGCCGGCCATAGCACTGCCGCATTGCACGGCGACATGACTCAAGGTGCGCGTAACCGCACGCTGACAAAATTGCGCCACGGCGATGTAAAAGTGCTGGTAGCGACGGATGTTGCAGCGCGCGGCATTGATGTACAAGGTATTTCACACGTCATTAACTACGACCTGCCTAAATTTGCTGAAGACTATGTACACCGCATTGGCCGTACTGGCCGCGCCAACAATACCGGCGTTGCGATTTCGTTTGCTTCAAACGCCGATCGTCATTTGCTGCGCAAAATCGAGCAATATACTGGCCAGAAATTACAGGCTGAAGTGATTGCCGGTTTTGAGCCAAAACGTGCGGTACGCATGGATGATGGCGATAGCCGTCGTGGCAAGCGCCCTGGCAAACCACAAGGTAAAGGTGGCTTCCGTCGCGACGAGCGTTCAGCACAGCCAAAATCATTTGGTGAACGTGTTGCACGTGAAGGCCAGCGCGATGCGCAAAACAATAAGCCACGTGCACCGCGTACCCCAGAAGCTGGACAAAGCAAAGAAGTCAACGGTAACAGCAAGAGCTACAACAAGGATACCGACTTCCAGTTTGCCCGCGCATTGGCGGACGAGTTTGGCCAGCGCCGCCCACGTCCAACCAATAGCCAGGAACGCTTTGGCAACCCTAACGCCAGCCGTAGCAATCAAAAACCACGTCCAGCGGGAAAATCCTTTGGTGACAATGGTGGTGGCGCCGCCAAACGTCCTCGTTCATTTGCCTAAGCCTAGCCTATGACTGAGCAAACCATTGTAGATTTTCGTGCGCTCGGCCTGGCCGAGCCGCTGTTGAAAGCGATTGAGGAATCCGGGTATACCACGCCGACGCCGATTCAGGCGCAGGCGATTCCTCTTGCCTTGCAGCACATGGATTTGATGGCCGGTGCGCAAACAGGGACGGGCAAAACGGCGGCGTTTTCGCTGCCAATTTTGCATACCTTGCTGCCATTGGCCAGCACCAGCACCTCGCCAGCCAAGCATCCCATCCGGGCCTTGGTGCTGGCGCCGACACGTGAGCTGGCGATTCAGGTATACGACAACATCAAAACCTATGCCAAACACACGGCTTTGCGTAGTACTGTGGTGTATGGCGGTGTAGATATCAAGACGCAAACGCCTATCCTCAAGACAGGCGTTGAAATCCTGGTCGCGACACCCGGCCGCCTGCTGGACCATGTCGAGCAAAAAACCTTGTCGTTAAACCAGGTACAGTTTCTGGTATTGGACGAAGCCGACCGCATGCTGGATATGGGCTTTATGCCTGACTTGAAGCGCATTCTGGCCTTGTTGCCAAAACAGCGGCAAAATCTGATGTTCTCGGCGACGTTTTCTGATGAAATCAAAAAACTGGCAGATGCGTTTTTAAATAATCCGACATTGATTGAAGTGGCACGCAGCAACGCCACCAACGACAATGTGGAACAAAAAGCGTTTTTGGTGAACACTGACCAGAAACAACGTTTTTTGGTACAACTGCTCAAGCAATACCCCAATCAGCAAGTGATTGTTTTTACCAAAACCAAGCTTTCGGCCAGCAAACTGGCCAGAGCCCTGGAACGTGATCAGGTGCCTTGTAGCGCGATTCATGGTGACAAGTCACAAAAAGAACGGATCGAAGCGCTTGATGCGTTTAAGGCGGGCACTATTCACGCCTTGGTTGCAACCGATGTTGCCGCACGCGGTCTGGACATCACGGACTTGCCATTGGTGGTTAACTACGAAATCTCTACTGCGCCAGAAGATTACGTGCACCGTATTGGCCGTACAGGCCGTGCAGGCGCTAAAGGCATTGCCATTTCGCTGATCGACGAGGATGAAACCAAGTATTTTGACGAGATTGAAAAGCTCATCAAAAAACAGATTCCAAAAGAAAAAGCGAATGTCAGCAGCAGTACGACCCCTACGCGTTCACGCCCCTCTAAAGCCTCCAGCGGCAAGGATGCCTGGTTTGAGCAGCCTTACCAGCCAGCCGCCGCCACGGCCGCGCCCAAAGCAGTCACGGCAAAATCTGCAGCAAACGTAAAACGCAAAGTGGTTGCCGCGCTGCTGGGTGGATTTGGCTTTAAAGCGACGCCGCAAAACCGCACGCAAGCCAAGCGCACGACAGGCAGGTCTAAGCAGAAATCAGATCTCCCTGCTCAGCAACCTGCTGAAAATACAGCGGAGACCGCGAATATTGAGTCCTAAGCCTGCAATCCCAGAGACGACACTGAAGTCCTGGAACTGGGATCGCGATGATGACAAAGCCCCGAGAGTCGGGGCTTTTTCTTTCTGCGGATGAGAGTTTGAGCTTGCGAATATTAAGGGGATTAACCCTCGCGATTGCGCATAAAATCCGCCACGCCATACAATTGATTGGCAATATGCTTCATCAGCGACTCTTCAAACTGTAAGGTATGCATGGCTTTAATCATGCAATACATCCATTGATCGCGCTCGGACTCACCAATGGAAAACGGCAAATGTCGTGCCCGTAATCTGGGATGACCATAGCGTTCGATATACAACTGCGGCCCGCCCGTCCAGCCAGTTAAAAACATAAACAGCTTTTCGCGTGCCTCGGTGAGATCTGGCTGGTGAATGGCGCGTAAACCCGCCGCTTTTGGGTCGCTATCCATGATGTCATAAAAGGTTTCCACCAGCTGTCGGATGGTCTCAGTCCCTTTTTCTGTGCCGCCCAGCCAGTCAAACAACGATTGTTTGGCGGTATTTGGCTCTTGAATTTCAGTCATTGCCACACCAGTTATCCTGCGACTTTAGGCGTGACCAGACCCGCAGCCTCTTTGGCACGCGCACGCGCGAGGTCAGTATTATCAGCGGTCGCCAAGGCGACGCCCATGCGACGCCGCACAAAAGACTCCGGCTTGCCAAACAGGCGAATCTCGCTGTTAGGTACTGACATGGCCGCTTCCAGGCCGTGATAGGCCAGTGTTTTGGTATCTGCACCGCCATAAATGACGGCGCTTGCGCCAGTCTCACGCTGAGTCACATCCACAGGCAAGCCTAAAATCGCACGTGCATGCAGTTCAAACTCGTTCAGGCGCTGCGTGCACATGGTGACCATCCCCGTGTCGTGCGGACGAGGACTAACCTCAGAGAACCAAACCTGCTCACCTTTGACAAACAGCTCGACGCCAAACAAGCCCTGACCACCCAAGGCATCCGTCACTTTTTTGGCAATGTCCTGAGCATTTTTCAAGGCTAGCGCATCCATTGCTTGTGGCTGCCAGCTCTCAACGTAATCGCCCTGCTTTTGCACATGGCCAATCGGCGCGCAAAAATGCGTTTCAATCTCGCCAGCGGCATTTTTGGCACGCACGGTTAACAAGGTGATTTCATAATCAAAATCAATCTGACCTTCGACAATCACCACCCCTTGATTGACACGCCCCGCACTGGCGGCATACTCCCAGGCGGCCTTCACTTCTGAGGCTTGTGTAATGCGGGATTGACCTTTACCAGACGAAGACATGGTGGGCTTGATAAAGCATGGATAACCAATACCACCGTCAATCGCTGCTTGCAATTCAGCTTCAGAACGGGCAAACGCATACGGTGACGTCGGCAGGTTTAATTCTTCCGCGGCCAGCCGGCGTATCCCTTCACGGTTCATGGTGAGTTGCACGGCACGTACAGTAGGCACCACCGTGACGCCTGTGGCTTCAATCTCGGCCAGCGCCTGCGTATTCAACGCCTCGATTTCCGGGACGATATAATGTGGTTTGACCTGACTCACCAAGGTTTTAAGCGCATCCGCGTCAGTCATATCAATCGCATAGGCATGATGGGCAACTTGGTGACCAGGCGCATGCTCATAACGGTCAACCGCAATGACTTCCACCCCCAAACGCTGCAAGGCAATAATCACCTCTTTGCCAAGTTCGCCACTGCCCAACAACATGACTTTGGTCGCATTTGCGCTTAACGGGGTACCAATCATTTTTAGCTCCACTGTAAAAGCGTAATGATACCATGCGCGATTTATGTGCAAGAGGCCGTACGCTTGATTTACATCATGCAACAACCACGCACGGGCATAACAAAACGCCCCGCAGTTGCGAGGCGTTTTATTCAGGATGACAGAGATTCAGCGCGTTATACAGAGATGCCATGTTTATCCATACGATAGCGCATGGTCATTCTCGTGATGCCCAGCAATCTTGCGGCCTTAGAGACATTATTACGCGACTGCTCCAAGGCATTTAGCAGCATGGCCTTTTCTGCATCATCCAGCGTCACTTGGCTGTCGCCTTGCAAGACACTCGCGACCTGGTTCATGCCAACCTGAGGCAAGCCCAAGTCAAGCTCGGAAATCATAGACTGTGTGCACATCAAAACCGCACGGCTGATTTGATGCCGCAACTCACGGACATTGCCCGGCCAGTGATAGGTTTGCATTGCCATCAATGCCGCGGCGCTGAACTCATGATGCGGCAGGGCGTAGCGCTTCTCAGTCAGTTGCCGGAAATAATTAGCCAGCAACAAGACATCTGCCCCACGATCACGCAAGGGAGGCATTTTCATGGTGATCACGTTCAGTCGGTAATACAGATCCGAACGGAAGCGCCCCTCATTCGACATCTGGTATAAATCACGATTGGTGGCGGCGATAATACGCGCGTTCACTGGACGCTCCTTGGTAGAGCCCAAGCGACGCACCATTCTGCGCTCAAGTACATTGAGTAATTTTGCCTGTAAACCCAACGGCAACTCGCCAATTTCATCGAGGAACAAGGTACCATCTTCTGCAGATTCGATCAGGCCTGGCCGCGAGGAAACTGCATTGGTAAATGCGCCTTTCTCATGCCCAAACAGCTCGCTCTCAATCAACTCAGCCGGTAAAGAGGCACAATCCACATGCACAAAAGGTTTGTCATGATTGGCACAACTGCCATGCAAAAAACGTGCAACAACGTCTTTGCCCGTGCCGGTTTCCCCAGTAATCAACACCGTCGGTTGCACGGCATCACTGAGCGCACTTAACTGGGCAATACGCGTGATCTGTTGGCGCACACTTTGCATAGGCGTACTTTCGCCTATCAGTTGAACGGAGTCATTAGCAACGGCATTGCGCTGGCGCGAGTAATCCAGGCTGGTTTGCAGTTCTGTCGTCTTCTCGTTTTTCTGAATAATGAGCAATAACTCTTCGAGATCAATAGGTTTTTTTAAATAATCAATGGCCCCCAGCTTGATGGCATTGACCGCATCACTCACGTCACCAAACGCAGTCATGACAATCGTATTGATATTTCTGGCAATAAACTCTGATAACAGGTCTAGACCATTGCCATCGGGCAGGCGCATATCCAACAGCGCCATATCCGGTTCAAACTGCTTGATTAGCAGTCTTGCATCGCTTAAAGATTCTGCGTGCTCGCACTCAAATCCTGCTTTTTGCAAACGCTTAACCACCGCGCGCGCAAAAAGCGCCTCATCCTCTACCAGCAAGATTTTTTTCTTGAGAGGCATTAAGCTGGATTTATCCACTGATGATGAAAGTTGTGAAAGCACGCATCCTCCTCGTTTATTTAGTCTTTATCGTAAGAAGCGACTGACTTTTTGACGCCAAAATCGTAACGCGCACCGATCCAGCCTGCTCTTGGCGCACCAGGGGCATAAAACGTATCGTTGGTTTCATTGCCGCTAAACTGGCCGGTAGTCGGGTCAATCGGATTCTGACCCAGCATGCCCAAGCTGTAATACTCGCGGTCAAACACATTATTCACACGGGCGAAGATGTTCCAGCCATTGTCAAACCGGTAGTTTGTGAACAGATTCACTACCGTATAACCACGGACTTTTGCGCCAGAGCTTGTATCCTTGTTGTTTTCGTTGCCACGGGAGTACTGGCTGGAGAAAGCCACAATATTGCTGCCCACATTCCAGGCAGAAGTCACGTCATAGCCCAAGCCCAGTTTAAACTGATGTTTTGGGATGCCAGCCATGTAATCTCCCTTGTTCACCTGAATAAAGCTGTTTCCAGAACCTGCTGGATCTGGAATAGCACTGGTATTCACTTCATTGGCAATCTGGAAGGAAGACTCATAGGTGGCCTGCACAAAGCTGTAGCCCAGATTCCATGAAAACGCATCCATACGCCCAGCCAAACTTGCATCAATCCCCTGACGCTTGGTTTTGCTGATATTAGAGAAAAAGCCAGCGCCATTATTGACAGCAGTCGCAGAGGTCAGAAACTGAATGTCATTGGTGTTGATCGTATGATAGGCACCCAGACTCCAGGTGACTGTGGGTGTCAGGAAGCCACGCAAGCCGGCATCATAGGTTTTGCTAACCACTTGCTTGAGTGGTGGGTCACCGGCCATTGCGTTAGGCAATTTACAAGGATTGTTTTCATCCGCACATCCCAGCTCGATAGAGGTAGGCGCACGGCTGCTTTCACTATAAGAGGCATACGCCGTCAATTGATTGCTGGGCGTAAAATTAATCCCCAAAGACGGATTCAACCGATTGAAGGAATGCGTGCCGGTCAGCGAGCCAGAACCACTGGGGGTGATCTTGTCATCATTATCAATTTTGGTGGTGTTGTAACGGGCAGAGGCGGTCACATGCCAGTAGGGATTCAAAGACAAGGTATCCGTCGCAAAGACGCTCCATGTGCGGTTCACACCGCTCAAATTCACTTGGTCAGTCAAGGCATTAAGTTCGCCAGTGCCATCCACGCCACGGTAGCTGTTTAACAAGCCAAACTCGGTATTCTGCGAGAACTTGGTCTTACCGCGGTTGTAGCCCAAGCCGCTGATAAACTGATTTTTCAGGCCCAGTAAATCTTGAGAAAAGGTTAACTGTGAGGTAAAGCCGTAACTTTTCTGCGTTAATCTGCTGCGGTTAATCGCGCCAGAGCAGTTCTCATCAGCATCATTGCCAGCCAAGCAATCTGAATTATTGTCACCTAACCCGCCAGCAGCCAATTCAAAACCATCATTTAAGTCACCATTGAAGGTTTTGGTACGCACATCACGGTAATAAACATTCCCACTTAACTGAATGTCGTCAGCAAAGTAATGGCTCAAATTAAGGTTTACAAAAGCCATGTTGTTCTTGGTTTGGTCAGGCACGGTAAAATTGCTTTTGTAGCCCAAAGAATCCAGCAAACTGCCTGCTTGCAAACCATTGCCACGCATTTTGTTATCTGCGAGCGACAAGCTGACATTGACAGAGGTTTTTTCATTCTGCCAACCGGCCTTGGTAAACAACTGCTTGACGCGGGAGGCTGAAAAACTGCGCCAGCCATCCTCTTCAAAACTGTTGCCAGAGATAAAGAAATCTTTAGAACCGTCTTCGGACACGCCACCATATTCTGCATTCAACACATGACGGCCCCAGGAACCAGTGTAAGCTTCAACAGCGCCGCCCTGGTTGGTACGGCCACTCTTGGTCTGCACTGAAATCGCCCCACCTAAAGTGTTCAAACCAAACAATGGGTTAGAGCCTGGAATCAAAGTCATCTGATTAATGGCGTTCATCGGAATCAGGTCCCAGTTCACCACATCACCAAAGGCTTCGTTCACACGTACGCCATCGACATACACGGACAATCCTTGTGGCGTGCCAAGCAAAGGGGAAGCGGTAAAACCGTGATAGTTCACATCGGGCTGGAATGGGTTGTTCTGTGTTTCATTCACATTCACCCCAAGCATGTTCTGGTTCATGTAGTCACCTAATGTCAGGCTCTTTTGCTTGACCAGCTCTTTTTGTTTGACTTGCTGCACGCCGGCAGGAATGTGCTCAAGAGGCACACCAACCCCATTCAGCGGCGTGGTGCTGATGACCTCGACTTTATCCAATTGCACCTCTTCAGCTTGCACAGCGACCGCATGCGCCGCATAAGCAGAGAGAATGGCCATCAACAATGGTTTGACTGCTTGTTTATTCATAACGAATGATCCTTTTCCCGAGAATACTTAAATGAATGTCTTTTGGCTGCAAAAAACACTCAAGGTATTGAGCAAAAATCATTCCATTGTGAGGCTAAAAAAATATCTTTTTTTAATCAATGAGATAAAAATAAATCTGGTTTATTACAACCAGATTTTATCTTAAAATTGGTTTATTACAACCAATTTAAAAACCACCATTGGATATATACAACCAATTACAGAAGAGAGGGAGACGGCGTCAGGCTGATTTCCAGACCGTAAGCATTACGGCCAGGCTGCCAGGCGGCATCCACGGCGAGACCTGCCAGTGAGACCAGCGTTTCAGAAGCGCCTGGATGGGTGGTGGCCACTTGGACCAAAGGATAAAAAGCACGCTGCCATGGCGGAATGCCCAGCATTTGAAAGAGGACTTTCAATTCACGTCGTGGACGCTTGGCATCAGGCTGCAAACTCTCACCCCCTGCCCTAGGCATCAACTTGAGCGAAGTGCCTTCAGCAAGCACCAAAGGTTGTCCATACCGCCGGTTAAGGGTAATCGCTGCCGGGGAAACCCCCAGTCTGGCCAAAGCAATCCCGCGCGCTTTCACGACTTTAAACTGCACTTGCCAGTCACCCCATTGCTGCGAGGCTTGTCCTTGCCATACCAGCGGTGTTTGTGGCAATGCGCTTGGTTTGGTAACGCAATACAGGCGTTGCTGGTAATGGTGCAAATAAGCTGACTGAAGCGAGGCTTGCCCTTGTAACGGCAAATGCAGATAACGGTTAGGTTTTACCGATGAAAGCTGCTGCCAATAGTCTTGCAATTGATCCTGATTGGGCATCCGTAACTGCAACTGTTGAAACCAATGGCGGAGCAAGTTTTTGGCGCGGACATCACCCAATGCATACAGCTTTGACATCGCAATCGATTGCCCCAGCCATTCAGCTTGTAAATCACATTGCGCCAAGTCCTGACTGGCCAGTATATCCAGCAAACTCTGCGCGTCTGCCATGTGCCCCGCCGTTCTCAACAACGACTGATCCACTTGCGGATAACGTTCGCGCAACACTGGTATCACTGCATGACGCATAAAATTGCGGTCGTAAGCCGTATCTGCGTTGCTTTCGTCTTCTACCCATTGCAAGTGGTGTGCGGTGGCAAACTGTAAAAGTGTGGCTTTTGGCACACTTAACAGTGGCCGATACAAGCGGCGTGCACCATCCCACGCGGCCATGGCACTCAAGCCCTTGACCCCAGCGCCTCTTACCAGTTGCAGCATCAACGTCTCTGACTGGTCTTGCAGATGATGAGCCGTCACAATCGCATCTGCACCGATCTGCTGACGCTGTTGCTCTAGGGCATGATAGCGTGCTTCGCGGGCGGTGGCCTCCAGGCCTAGTCCGCTTTGCAAATCTACGCATACCTTGTCAGCAAAAAAAGGGACATTGTAGGTCTGGCAATGGTGTTCACATTGTTGCAACCACGCATCGGCATTAGGACTCAAGCCATGATGCACATGCATGGCTGACAGCCGAAATGGCAATCGCTGGCAGAGCTCTGCCAGCAGATGTAACAACACCATAGAATCTACGCCACCGCTCAGTGCGAGCAGCAGATGTGGTGTGTTGGCATCCGGATTTGACAGCCCAGCCAGAAAACCAGATAACTGGCTTTCCAGGCTGGTCATAAGAGAAGCATTATTTTTCACTGGCCGCTTTAAATTTACCGTAACTCATCAGGCGCTGGTAACGTGTCTCCAGCAACTGCGGTATTTTTTTGGCTTGCAATGCTTTCAACTGTTGGCCGATCGCTTGCGAGACCTTCTCCATCACATCTTCATAATTACGATGTGCGCCACCCAGCGGCTCGTTGATAATGGTATCAATCAAGCCCAAAGACTTGAGCCTGTCTGCGGTAATGCCCAAGGTTTCGGCGGCTTCCGGGGCCTTGCTGGCGCTCTTCCACAAAATGGACGCACACCCTTCAGGCGAAATCACCGAGTAAGTGGAATATTGCAGCATATTCAAATGATCCACCACGCCCAAGGCCAGCGCACCACCAGAACCGCCCTCACCGATCACCACGCCAATAATCGGCGTTTTCAGTTCGGCCATGACATACAAATTGCGTGCAATCGCTTCTGACTGGCCGCGCTCTTCAGCCCCAATGCCGGGATAGGCGCCTGGCGTATCAATAAAGGTGATAATCGGCATCTTGAACTTTTCGGCCAGACGGAACAGGCGCAGCGCCTTGCGGTAGCCTTCAGGACGCGGCATACCGAAATTGCGGTATTGGCGTTCTTTGATATCGCGGCCTTTTTGATGGCCCATGACCATGACCGGAATGCCTTTAAAGCGCGCAATGCCGCCGACAATGGCCGGGTCATCTGCATAGGCACGGTCGCCATGCAACTCCTGGAAATCAGTAAACAAGGCATTGATATAGTCTGCAGTATAGGGGCGCTGCGGATGGCGGGCCACCTGGGAAATCTGCCAGGCAGTCAAGGCCTGGAAGGTATCCTGCAATAACTTGGTATTCTTCTTTTGTAACAAATCCAGCTCTTTGGAAATATCCAGAGAGTCATGTTCGTCATGCGAAACTTGTAGCGCGTCAATCCGCTTTTCCAGTTCGGCAATCGGTTGTTCAAAATCAAGATAAGTCAGTTTACTAGGCGTTAAACGTTTTACACTCATTGGAATTCCAATATGAATTCTTTAGAAAAAAGTTCAGGCATTATAAAGGATTTTGACGTTTTCTTTAGACAACCAGCCCTGTAAATTGTGTAGCAGGTCATCATGCAGCACGACTTGCCAGTCATCGCCTAGCATCAAACTCACCTGCGCAGACTGGTTATGGTAGTCGACTTTGATCGGACAACGCTTCTGCTCCTCACCGGCGTAGCGATAAGGCGTTAATACTGTCATGAGACGCTGCACATCCGAAGTGCCATTGCAGCTCAAGGTCAGCATTTGCGCAAAACGGTTACGCACGGCGGCCAGATCATAGAGTTTACGGGCGCTGACGCGGATGCCACCGGAGAACTCATCATTACTGATGCGCCCTTCTACCACCAGCAGCTGGTCTTCCTTGATCCACTGTGCGTGCTGATTCAACAGTTCGCTACCGACGACCACATCCACGCGACCGACGGCATCATCCAGCGTCACAATCGCCATTTTCCCACGCTGCGTCATGCGGACACGTACACCCATGACCACCCCGGCCAGCAGTTTCGGCTGCTCTTGTGGCGCCAGCTCACCCAGATTGCCTTTGATAAAGGGACCAAGCTGCGCTTTGTAGCTTAAATAAGGGTGGCCACTCAAGTAAAAACCCAGCGCCGTTTTTTCTTCTTGCAAGGCCTGCTCAGGGCTCCAGGCGGCAATATCCGGTAAAGCATGCTGCGTTTCGATCACCCCGCCAAACAGGCAATCTTGCCCGGCGTGTGCCGCGCCCTGCTCTGCGACACTGATCGCCCTATCCAGGCCCGCCAGCAACGCAGCCCGGTTAGGTTCCAGCTTGTCAAAAGCACCGGCGCGGATCAGGGATTCAATCACCCGACGGTTGACCTTGCGCAAATCCAGGCGCTGACAAAAATCGAATAAGTCTTTGAAAGGGCCTTGAGACTGACGGGACGCCATAATCAACTCAATCGCCGCCAGGCCGGTGCCTTTAATAGCGCCCAGGCCGTAAAGCACCTGCTGCGCATTGAGCGGCTTGAACTGATAGACACTGGCATTGATGTCTGGCGGCAACACTTCGATATGATTGGCGCCGCAGTCATCAAAAAACGTATGCACGTTATCGGTATTGTTCATATCGGCAGACATGGTCGCCGCCAGAAAAGCCGCCGGGTAATGCGCTTTGAGGTAAGCGGTATGATAAGCCACCAAGGCATACGCTGCCGCATGCGACTTGTTAAAGCCGTACCCCGCGAACTTTTCCAGCAAGTCAAACAAATCGTTGGACTGCTGCAAGGTCAGGCCATTTTTGAGCGCACCTTCATTAAAGATTTCGCGCTGTTTGACCATCTCTTCCGGCTTTTTCTTACCCATGGCGCGGCGCAGCAAGTCTGCACCACCAAGACTATACCCGGCGACCACCTGGGCGATCTGCATCACCTGTTCCTGATACACGGCAATACCGTAAGTTTCCTTGAGAATAGATTCGGTCGACGGGTGCGGGTATTCCACGCGCTGCGTGCCATGTTTACGGCGGCAGAAGTCTGGAATCAGATCCATTGGGCCAGGACGGTACAAGGCAACCAGCGCAATAATGTCTTCAAACAAGTCTGGCTTGGCTTGCTTAAGCATATCTTTCATGCCGCGCGATTCCAGCTGGAACACCGCTGTCGTATTGGCTGTTTTCAGCAGATGGTAGCTACGCTTGTCATCGAGCGGAATCGTCTCAAAACTCAGTGGAGGCAACGTTTCTTGCGCGCGCTGCGCATTGGCGTTTTCAAGCGCCATATTGAGGATAGTCAGCGTGCGCAGGCCCAAAAAGTCGAACTTAACCAGGCCGACCGCCTCCACATCATCCTTATCATATTGACTGACCAGACTGTCGCCATTGGGCTGGCAATAGACGGGCGAGAAATCTGAAATCTTGCCAGGCGCAATCAACACCCCCCCGGCGTGCATACCGATGTTACGGACCAGGCCTTCCAGCCGCAATGCCAAAGACAGTAATTCTGCGACCTCTTCTTCTTTTTCGCGGCGCTCTTGCAGTTGCGGCTCTTTTTCCAGTGCGGATTCAAGCGTGATGCCCAGCTCCATTGGAATGAGCTTAGCGATGCCATCGACAAAGTTGAACGGCAAATCCAGCACGCGGCCCACATCGCGGATCACCGCTTTGGCCGCCATGGTCCCGAAGGTGGCGATCTGAGACACCGAAGCCAAGCCATATTTGTGCTTGACGTAATCGATGACGCGATCTCGCCCTTCCTGACAGAAGTCAATATCAAAGTCGGGCATGGAGACCCGCTCCGGGTTTAAGAAACGCTCGAACAGCAGGTTGTATTTGAGCGGGTCGAGGTCGGTAATCCCCAAACTGTAAGCGACCAAAGACCCCGCACCGGAGCCCCGGCCTGGTCCGACTGGCACGCCGTTGTTTTTTGCCCAGTTAATAAAATCGGCCACGATCAAAAAGTAGCCAGGAAACCCCATCTGAATGATGATGCCGCACTCAAACTGCAAGCGCGCTTCGTATTCAGCTCGTTTGGCTTCCCGCAGCTGTTCATCCGGGTACAAATAGGCCAGGCGGTGCTCCAAGCCTGCTTTAGACTGGTCCACCAGATATTGATCCAGACTCTCACCATTAGGCGTCGGAAAATCGGGCAGGTAATTTTTCCCCAAAGTCAGCGTCAGGTTGCAGCGCTTGGCAATCTCCACCGAGTTTTGCAAGGCGATGGGCATATCGGCGAACAAAGCCTGCATTTCTGCCTGGGTTTTCACATACTGGGTGGCGACAAAACGCTTGGGTCTACGGGTATCGGCCAGCACATAGCCTTCCGCGATACAGGTGCGCGCCTCGTGCGCCATAAAGTCATCCGGCGTCTGGAACTGGATCGGATGCGTTGCCACCACAGGTAAATCGAGCTGCTGTGCAATGGCGATGGTTTGTCTGATCAATTGCTCTTGGGCATAGGCTTCGGTATTGCCGGGCACATGTACGCGCTGAACTTCCAGGTAGTAGCGGCCTTCAAATACCCAGGCCCAGTGTGCTGCCGCTTGCAAGGCTTGAGCCTGGTTGCCAGCCTGCAGTGCCTGTCCAATGTCACCGGCAGTAAAGCCCGACAGCAGCAATAGCCCTGCGTTTTTTTGCTGTAACCACTCGGGTTTGATTTCTGCCCGTTCACGGTACTGGTTCTCCAGATAGGCGCGACTGAGTAATTCACACAGATTGCGATAGCCCTGCTGCGTTTGT
This sequence comes from Methylophilus sp. VKM B-3414, assembly GCF_032248435.1. Classification (NCBI taxonomy): domain Bacteria; kingdom Pseudomonadati; phylum Pseudomonadota; class Betaproteobacteria; order Nitrosomonadales; family Methylophilaceae; genus Methylophilus; species Methylophilus sp. VKM B-3414. Next base: position 102,608 of record NZ_JAVTLI010000010.1, read on the forward strand.
ACCAGTAACAGCAAGCGGTGAGGCTGGTCGCGCTGGAGCGGATTCTCGATCCAGACATCACAGCCCAGAATCGGTTTGAGCCCCTTGCCACGGGCAGCCTTGTAAAACTTGATCGCCCCAAACAGGTTAGCCAGATCGGTCAGCGCAATCGCTGGCATGGCATCACTTTTTGCAGCCTTGACGTAATCATCAATGCGCACCGTGCCATCCACAATGGAATACTCACTGTGGCAACGCAGGTGAATAAATGCAGGTTGGAGAGAGGGTGTTTCAGGCGCTTCCATCACTTTATTTTAACCGCCAACCTGCTTTTTTGTACCCATGCCGACGACAAATAATGTCATTGACAGCCTCAAAAAAGCCATGCAAACCTCGTAAAAAATGGATTGTTGATAGTTGTAAAAAATTGAAACGAACCGGGATTATGTTCTATGATGGCAGGCGTTTTTGTCATAAGCGATAGATCACATGCCCAATGCCACTGCCCTGCTCGATGACCCGATACTGGTGGAGGACGAGCTGCCTGCCGTGGGGCAGCACCTGCCGTATTTCCAGCTAGTTAACCGCGAGCTTGAGGACGTTGCGCTGGATGCCTTTGCAGGTCAGCGCAAGATACTGCATTTTTTCCCAGGCATTGATACGCCCACCAGTGCTAACAGCGTGCGTATTCTTGAGCGCATGGCGCTAGATCTGACTAACACCGCCATCCTGCATATTTCACCGGATTTACCATTCACCATGGCCCGCTTCTGCGCCATGGAAAGCCTGCCGCAATGCATGACTTTATCCACCTTGCGTGGCCGCGACATGCTCAAGAATTATGGCGTGCTCATGATGACCAGCAAACTGGCAGGCCTACCTGCACGCGCCATCATCGTCGCGGACGAAAATGACCGCGTCCTCCACGTTGAATTGGTCAAGGACCTGGTCATGGAACCAGACTACGAAGCCGTGCTTGCGGTGCTGCCCGCCTGATTCCCTTACTTTTTATGTGGTTGATTGCGTTGCGCTGACACGTTAAAGTGCTTGTTTAAGTTTTATTCATCACATTTTGGAGAACACTATGTCTAGCGTTACGCTCAAAGGAAATCCGGTCGCAGTTGGCGGTAAATTTTTAACCAAAGGCGACAAGGCTCCTGATTTTCAATTGGCAGATGCCAAACGCAACCTGCTTGGTCTGGATGCGTTTTCAGGCAAGCGTAAAGTCTTGAACATTTTCCCTAGCATTGATACGCCCACCTGCGCCACCTCAGTGCGCACCTTCAACAAGGAAGCCAGTAGCGTCAGCAACACCGTCGTGCTGTGCGTGTCTGCAGACCTGCCTTTCGCACAAAGCCGTTTCTGCGGTGCAGAAGGTCTGGAGAATGTTGTAACCCTGTCTACCTTCCGCGATACAGCCAAATTTGGCAATGATTATGGCGTCCTGATCACCGATAGCAGCCTGGCAGGCCTGACTGCACGTGCAGTGGTGGTACTGGATGAGAACAATCAGGTATTGCATAGCGAACTGGTTGGCGAAATTGCTGACGAACCAAACTATGCTGCTGCCTTGGCAGTCCTCAAATAAGTCAGCAGATTTGAGTAATAAAAAAAGCCAGCATTAAGCTGGCTTTTTTATTACTGCTTTTATATTGCTAAACACCCGTCTTAAATACTTTTAAACGCGCTTGAACAACAAGCTGCCGTTAGTCCCACCAAAACCAAAATTGTTTTTGAGGGCATATTCAATCTGCAAGTCACGTGCCGTGTTAGCACAGTAATCCAGATCGCAATCCGGATCAGGATTCAACAGATTGATGGTCGGTGGTGAAACCTGATGGTAAATCGATAACACCGTAAAGACCGACTCCAGACCGCCTGCGCCACCGAGCAAGTGACCAGTCATCGATTTGGTCGAATTGACTACCAGCTTGTAGGCATGATCGCCAAACGTTGCCTTGATGGCATTGGTTTCGTTGGTATCGCCCAGGGGCGTCGAGGTCCCGTGCGCATTCATGAACTGGACTTGGTCCGGGTTCACCCCTGCGTTTTTGAGCGCGTTCACCATGGAGCGGCGTGGACCGTCCATATTCGGTGCGGTCATGTGATAGGCATCGGCACTCAAGCCGTAACCTGCCACCTCTGCATAAATTTTGGCACCGCGTGCTTTAGCATGCTCATACTCTTCGAGTACCATCACCCCTGCACCTTCACCGATGACAAACCCATCACGGTCTTTATCCCAGGGACGGCTGGCCGTCGCAGGATCGTCATTGCGTGTAGACAAGGCTCGCGCAGAGGCAAAGCCACCGACACTGAGCTCGGTAATGGCGGCTTCTGCCCCACCTGCCACCATGACATCGGCGTCACCATACTCAATCATACGTGCGGCTTCACCAATGCTATGGGTGCCTGTGGTACAGGCAGTCACCACCGCAATATTCGGCCCCTTGAGACCCAACATGATGGACAAATTGCCGGAGATCATGTTGATGATGGTGCCAGGAATAAAGAATGGCGAGATCTTGCGTGGGCCACCTTCGTCATAACTGTCGTTGGTGGACTCAATCAAGCCCAAACCACCAATCCCGGAACCAATGGTCACGCCAATGCGTTCTGCATTAGCGTCGGTCACTTCCAGGCCAGAATCACGGAAAGCCTCCAAGCCAGCAGCCAGACCGTACTGGATAAAAGTATCCATGCGGCGTGCATCCTTGGCTGGAATAAAGTCTTCAGCGTTGAATCCCTTAACCTCACCTGCGATTTGCGAGGCAAATGGGGTAGGATCAAATTTAGTGATACGGGTAATGCCTGATTGACCAGCGACCAGATTGTTCCAAGCGGTTTGGGTACCAATCCCTACTGGAGACACCACGCCCAAGCCAGTTACTACTACTCTGCGTTTCGTCATAATAGAAAATCAGCCCTCTTGCGAGGGCTGATTGAAGAATGAAGTCAATGAATTACTTGAGGTTTGCGTTGACGTAGTCAATCGCTTGCTGCACTGTAGTGATTTTTTCAGCTTCTTCGTCAGGGATTTCGCAATCGAACTCTTCTTCCAAAGCCATTACTAATTCTACGGTGTCCAGAGAATCTGCACCCAGATCATCTACGAAAGATGATGTGTTTTTTACGTCAGCTTCGTTTGCACCTAATTGTTCACAAACGATTTTCTTTACGCGTTGTTCGATGTCGGACATCTAAAATACCCCTTTGTTGATAAGTGTCGTGTACAGTAAACCAGTATTCTAGCAAAACTTGCCCAGAATACCAAAGAAACTAAATATTAAGCGCAGTACATGCCGCCATTGACATGGATGGTTTCGCCCGTGATATAAGCGGCCGCTGGCGAAGCCAGGAAAGCCACTGTCGCCGCGATTTCATCCACAGCCCCCAAACGCCCAAGCGCAATACGCTCCAGCATTTTGGTCTTGATATCGTCAGGTAGTTCAGCGGTCATATCCGTGGCGATAAAGCCAGGCGCCACACAGTTCACAGTAATACCGCGACTGCCGACTTCTTGCGCCATAGACTTGGTAAAGCCAGTCATCCCAGCCTTGGCCGCTGCGTAGTTGGTCTGTCCGGCATTGCCCATATGACCCACCACGCTGGAAATGTTGATAATACGTCCCTGACGCGCTTTCATCATCGGACGCAATACCGCCTGACTCATGCGGAATACGGACTTCAGGTTGGTCGTCAAGACCGCATCCCAGTCTTCGTCTTTCATGCGCATGAGCAAGGTATCTTTGGTGATGCCGGCATTATTCACCAGGATGCTGACATCCCCATACTGCTCGGCAATCTGCTTTAATACCGCCTCAATTTGTTCAGGCTGTGTCACATCCAGCGCCATCCCGACGCCGTTGACCCCAGCTGCTTTCAAATGGGCGGTGATTGCTTCTGCGCCACTGGCAGAGGTCGCCGTACCAATCACGGTGGCTCCCTGCTTGCCCAGGGCTTGTGCAATCGCTGCACCTATGCCGCGGCTGGCGCCCGTCACTAATGCGATTTGTTGGTCAGACATGGTCTCTCCCTTATTGCGTAATCAATGTTTGCATGGCTTCGTCATTGACGAGCGCAACACAGCTCACCTCGGCCACAATGCGCTTGGCTAAACCAGCCAGCACCTTGCCGGGGCCACATTCAGCGGTGCTCAGCACCTCTTGTGCAGCCAGCTGTTGCACGGTCTCCACCCAGCGGACCGGGCTATAGAGCTGGCGAACCAGCGCGTCTTTAATCTGCGCGGCATCCGAGTAGGCTGCGACATCGGCGTTATGCAAGACAGGCACGATCGGCGCCTGTACATTCACGCCATTGAGATATTCGCGCAGCTTTTCAGCCGCTGTCTGCATGAGGTCGCAGTGCGAAGGCACGCTGACAGGCAATGCGAGCGCACGCTTGGCCCCTTTCGCCTTGGCTAACTCCATGCCACGTTCAACCGCCGCTTTGTCACCGGCAATGACAACCTGGCCTGGTGAGTTGAAGTTAACGGGCTGCAAGACTTGACCTTGTGCCGCCTCGGTACAAACAGCACGCACGGTATCATCATCCAGCCCCAAAATCGCTGCCATCGCCCCCTGGCCTTCCGGCACGGCTTGCTGCATTACCTGGGCGCGAAACTTTACCAGTGGCAAGGCATCCGCAAATGAAATGGCATTGGCTGCAACCAGTGCAGTGTACTCACCAAGACTATGACCCGCCATCGCGGTTGGCAACTGGCCACCCAGCGCCTGATAAACACGCCAGGTAGCAATACCGGCGGTCAGCATGATGGGTTGCGTGTGTTCCGTCAGATTAATTTCTTCATTTGGCTCGGTGGCCATTTTCCAGAAATCTACCCCCAACACAGCAGAGGCTTCGTCAAAGGTTTGTTTAACGATGGCATGGGCTGCAAGTCCTTGCATCATGCCCACAGACTGTGAACCTTGACCAGGAAAGAAAAAAGCAAATTTAGACATATTGATTCAGTTATTTATTCAATTAAAACGGTCATGCAAGCACGGCATGCTTCATTGTTGAACTTTGGTACTGTTAGCACTGGTTAGTACTTTACCAGGACTGAGCCCCAGGTAAATCCACCACCAAAGGCCTCCATGAGCAAGGTATGTCCACGCTGGATGCGCCCGTCACGTACAGCTACATCCAGTGCGAGTGGAATTGAGGCTGCAGAGGTATTGCCATGGCGATCCACCGTCACGACGACTTTATCCATCGGCATTTCCAGTTTTTTGGCCGTTGCCTGCAAAATACGGATATTAGCCTGATGCGGCACCAGCCAGTCAATATCTGACTTTTGCATCTGGTTAGCTTCCAGCGTCTCATCGACGATCTGATCCAGTGTATTGACCGCCATTTTGAACACCGGATTTCCTTCCATCACCACCGTGTCAGGCCCATCAGGATTGCGCGGCACATGTAAATAGGTTTCGTAGTTACCATCGGCGTGGATGTGGGTAGAAAGAATACCGGGTTGCTGACTGGCTTGCAGGATCACCGCACCGGCACCGTCGCCCCATAAAATGCAGTTGCTGCGGTCGCTGTAATCAGTAATACGGGTGAATGTATCCGCCCCAATCACCAGGACATTGCGGGACTGGCCAGACTTGATGAACTGGTTGGCGGTGGTCAGCGCATAGACAAAGCCACTGCATACCGCCTGTACATCAAAAGCGGGACAGCCGCTGATGCCCAATTTTCGTTGCACCATGGTCGCCACACTTGGAAAAATCTTGTCAGGCGTGGTTGTTGCCACAATAATCAGGTCAATCTGTTCAGCCGCGATGCCGGCCGCGTCAATCGCCTGACGCGCCGCGTGGGTCGCCAGATCGCTGGTACGCTCATCCGTGACGCGGTGGCGTTGTTTGATGCCAGTTCGGGCGTAAATCCACTCATCGGTGGTATCCACCATTTTTTCCAGATCGGCATTGGTCAAAATATGGGGTGGCAGGTAGCTTCCAGTACCTGCAATGCGAGCGTAAATCATTCGTGCGATTATGCCTTAATTGGTTTGAAACACCTAACAAAAAGGGGTTCAGGGTTGCTCGGAGGTCGTCAGATGCTCAATCTCCAACTGCGACTGAATACGCTTGAGGACACCACTCTGCGCCTCTTCCATCGCGACATGAATCGCATGGTAAAAACCGACGCTGTCTGCGCCACCATGACTCTTGACCACAATGCCACGCAAGCCCAAAAAGCTTGCCCCATTATAAAGTCTTGGATCTACCCGCTTTTTAAAGGCCTTTAGCACCGGGAAAGCGCCCAGCGCCATCAATTTGGTCAACCAGTTACGTTTAAATTCCTGGGTGAGGAATTTACCCATCATATGCGCAAGGCCTTCGGTAGTTTTTAACGATACGTTGCCAACGAAACCGTCACAAACGACCACGTCTGTCGTGCCCTTGAAGATATCGTCGCCTTCTACATTGCCGTAAAAATTCAAATGACTGCCGCGTAACAACTCCGCCGCCTGCTTGACTACCTCATTGCCCTTGATATCTTCAGAACCGATATTGAGCAAACCCACGGTTGGATTCGGCTTATTGGTCAGGCAGCTCACCACCATCGCGCCCATAATGGCAAACTGGTACAAATGCTCAGGCGTACAGTCGGCATTCGCCCCCAGATCCAGCATAAATGTACTGCCTTTTTCAGAGGGTAAAGTCGAGGCAATGGCTGGCCGGTCAATCCCGGGCAAGGTTTTGAGGACAAAACGTGCGGTCGCCATCAACGCACCGGTGTTACCGGCACTCACGCAAGCCTGCGCTTCTCCCGTTTTCACCATATTAATAGCCACCCGCATAGAAGAATCTTTTTTGTTCTTCATCGCACTTTGTGGCGACTCATCCATCAACACCACTTCACTGGCATGGCGGATACGCAATCGCGGTCCCGGCTGGACATTCAAGACCTTAAGCTCGGATTCAATTGCCTCTTGCAGGCCGACCAGGATAATGTTTAATTCAGGATTTTCGTTCAGAATTCGAACTGCCGCGGGCACAGTCACATGCGGACCGTGATCTCCTCCCATGGCATCAATGGCAATCACTACTTCATGTGAATGCACGTGTTGACCAGTTGTCATGTGATTTTCCAAGTTTGTTAACTTTGCGCGTTTAAGCGCAGCCATCACAGCGGCTTACGTCAGATACGCAAACGCCGCGCATTTTACTGCGCGGCGCGTTTTAAAGCGGTTCGCTTTAATGTGGCGATTATTCGCCTTTTGCAGGCATCACTTTGCGGCCACGGTAAAAACCGTTAGGGCTCACGTGATGACGCAAATGCACTTCACCTGTGGTTGGCTCAATTGCCAAAGGTGGGTTAGTCAAAAAGTCGTGGGAACGGTGCATACCACGCTTGGAAGGTGTCTTTTTGTTTTGCTGAACGGCCATTTAAGTTACTCCAATATCAAACCGCCACACCTCATGTATCGAAGCTCAATGACAGTTTATAAAACAAACTCGGTTATTAATAAATTAAAAATGCTACCTAATCCAGCATTATAAAATAACTCAGGGATAACTGCAAATAAATCATGCAAATATCGCTTTTCATTGGTTTATTTGCCATGATTCGCGGCATGAACACCCAGCTTACGGGGTTATTTGTCCAGCTTCAACTGCTTGAGCACAGCAAATGGATTCGGCTTTTCACCCGCAGACTGCTGTAATTGTGTACACGCCTCTTCATGCATGACAGAGATAGGCAGCGCCATCAACAACTCATCCTCGACCAACACTTCCAGTGACGACTCATCCGTAGATTCCAGCCAATCCACCGTTTCATCTTCTAGCAATGCTTCCGGCGGCTCATCACAAAGCGCAAATTCAAAGGTCATCTCTAGCGACTCTGGCATGGGCTCAAAGCAGCGCTGGCACATCAGCGGCAAAGTCGTCTGCAAACTTAGCGCCAGCATAGGCAGCGACACCTCACCAAAATAGCGGGATGGCAAGCCTTGCAACCGATAATGCACCTGCATGCCGTCGAGCGCGGCCGCATCCGTCACTCCTAGCGCTTGCAACGCCTCATGTAACCTGGGCATAGCGCTCAGCGCTAACACCCCCTCAACGGTTTTTTGCTGCTTTGCCAGCTCCTGAAAATGCGCCATGATCTTTACCAAACAATTCAATCAACTATTAAGCCGGCACTATAACAAACTCAATGATCATTGACGACTAAAACACGGACAAGGCCAGCACTAAAATGACAGGCCTCTGTTTAAGCGCAAGGTTTGTTGTTATAATGACACCGCATCACGCGGCGCTCTGTTCAAGGGCGCACCCATGGTGCCGGTTTGCCTGATCGGCCATTTGTTGCTGTAGCAAAGACGACTCCAAACCACAACCAAATCAACTTGAACCGTTTTATATTCAGTCTCCTGGAGATTGAAAAACTCGGTTGAGTTACTAAAAGACTCTAGTCCTTTTTTCTTGCTTTAAGGGTAATGTGTGTTTAAGAAAATTTTAGTCGCGAATCGCGGTGAAATTGCGGTGCGCATCGTACGTGCCTGCTCTGAAATGGGCATTAAATCGGTAGCTATTTACTCCGATGCTGACCGCCATGCGTTGCATGTTAAAAAGGCAGACGAAGCCTATAACATTGGCTCAGACCCTGTCGCAGGCTACCTGAACGCACACAATATAGTCAACATTGCTGTGGCTGCAGGCTGTGACGCCTTGCATCCTGGTTATGGCTTCCTGTCAGAGAATCCAGAACTTGCTGAAGTCTGCGCACGTCGCGGCATCAAGTTCATTGGTCCTGATGCCGACGTCATCCGTCAAATGGGTGACAAGATCCAGGCACGTAATGCCATGATTAACGCAGGCATTCCTTGCGTGCCAGGCAGTGAAGGCAATCTGGAATCGGTAGAGGCCGCGGTGACTTTGGCCAATAAAATTGGCTATCCCGTGATGCTCAAGGCGACGAATGGTGGCGGTGGCCGCGGAATTCGTCGTTGCGACAACGAGAAAGAGCTACTCAGTAACTATGACCGTGTCATTTCAGAAGCCAGCAAAGCCTTTGGCAAGCCAGAAGTTTTTCTCGAAAAGTGCGTGGTGCATCCGCGCCATATCGAAGTGCAAGTGCTGGCCGACTCACATGGCAATGTCATTCATTTGTTTGAACGCGATTGTTCCATCCAGCGTCGTAACCAGAAACTGATCGAGATCGCCCCCTCTCCACAACTGACTCAAGCCCAACGTGAATATATCGGTGGTCTGGGTGTGAAAGCGGCTAAGGCCGTCGGCTATGAGAACGCAGGCACGGTTGAGTTCTTGCTGGATTCAGACAATAACTTTTACTTCATGGAAATGAACACGCGCTTACAGGTAGAGCATACTGTGACCGAGACCATTACTGGCGTGGACATTGTTCAACAGCAGATTCGTGTTGCGGCCGGCTTACCGCTGCAATACAAGCAAAGTGAAATTGCTTTCCGTGGCTTTGCCATGGAGTACCGGATTAACGCAGAAGACCCGAAAAAGGACTTTTTGCCCAGCTTTGGTAAAATCACCCGCTACTATGCGCCCGGCGGTCCGGGTGTACGTATGGATGCGGCGATTTACAGCGGATACGTCATTCCGCCTTATTACGACTCCATGTGTGCCAAACTGACGGTTTGGGCTCTGGATTGGGAAAGCGTGATTGAGCGCGGTCGCCGTGCCTTGAATGACATGATTGTCTATGGCGTCAAAACGACCATTCCATACTACCAGCAGATCATGCAGCATCCGGACTTCCGCGCCGCTGATTTCAACACCAGTTTTGTGGAGCAACACCCCGAGCTGACTGAGTACGACGTAGGATTACCCAAAGAGTTGATGGCAGCCGCCATTGCGGCTGCGATTGCCGCCCACGAAGGTATTTGATTAACCCGCATTGCAAGATATTTATTTAGATCGACAAGACTATGAGCAAAATACATGTCACCGAACTCGTTTTAAGAGATGGTCACCAATCCCTGATTGCAACGCGCATGCGCACCGAAGACATGCTGCCGATCTGCAGCAAGCTGGATGAGATTGGGTTCTGGTCTCTCGAAGCCTGGGGCGGTGCAACCTTTGACGCTTGCGTCCGCTTTTTGAAGGAAGATCCATGGGAACGCCTGCGCAGCTTGCGTAAAGCCTTGCCCAATACGCCTATCAATATGTTGTTGCGTGGCCAGAACTTGCTGGGCTACCGTCATTACTCTGATGACGTCGTGCATGCCTTTGTCAAACAGGCAGCCGATGCCGGTGTCGATGTGTTCCGTATTTTTGATGCAATGAACGACATCCGCAACCTGAAAACCGCGATTGAAGCCGTTAAATCGGTCAAGAAACATGCCATCGGCACCCTGTCCTTTACGACCAGCCCGGTGCATGATGTGGCCTACTTTGTGAGCATGGCCAAAGAGCTTGAGGCGCTGGGCTGTGACAGCATTGGCGTCAAGGACATGGCTGGCCTGCTGACACCGACCATGGCCGCCGAACTGGTCAAGGGTCTGAAGGCTGCGGTCAGCGTGCCCGTACACATGCACAGCCACGCCACCTCCGGTCTGGCCAGTATGGTCTTGCTCAAGAGCGTGGAAAGCGGCGTGGATATTATTGATACCTGCAACTCTTCATTCTCCGAAGGTGCCAGCCATCCGACCACAGAAAGCCTGGTGGCCGCATTGAAAGGCACGGAATACGACACAGGCCTCGATTTAGGCAAATTGCAGGAAATCACCGCCTACTTTAAAGAAGTGCGCAAGAAATACTGGCAATTTGAAAGCGAGTTTACCGGCGTGGATACACGCGTCTTGGTCAACCAGGTACCAGGAGGCATGATTTCCAACCTGTCCAACCAGCTGAAGGAACAAGGTGCGCTTAACCGTATGGACGAGGTGCTGGCCGAGATTCCACGTGTGCGTCAAGATCTTGGTTATCCTCCGTTGGTGACGCCCACCTCGCAAATCGTCGGGACACAAGCTGTACTGAACGTATTGACCGGTGGCCGCTACAAGTCCATTACCAACGAAGTCAAAAATTACTTGTTAGGCCAATATGGCAAAGCCCCTGCGGCAGTGAATGCTGAGGTGCGTAAACAAGCGGTCGGCGATGCTGAAGTCATTACCTGCCGTCCAGCAGACTTGCTGCAACCAGAAATGGTCAAGCTGCAGTCCGAGGCCGAGCGCTTTGCCAATAACGAGCAAGATGTATTGACCTATGCCATGTTCCCGGACATTGGTAAAACCTTCTTGCAAGAACGCAATGCAGGCTCATTAAATCCCGAGCCATTGTTGAGCAAAGACGCGGTCACCCAGCAAACAGCGGCCGCCCGTTATGCGCCGAATGAGTTCAACATTACCCTGCACGGTGAAACCTACCACATCAAACTGACCGGCAGCGGTCACGCGGGTGAAGAGCGCAGACCTTACTATGTCAAGGTAGACGGCATTTCTGAAGAAGTGTTTGTTGAGACCTTGAGCGAAATGGAAGTCAGCGGTGGCGGCAGTAACGGCAGCAAGAAAAAAGCCGCTGCAGTCGCCGCGAGTGGGCGTCCACGCCCTCACCATCCAGGCTGCGTCACCACTGCAATGCCAGGCACGATAGTGACGGTAAAAGTGAATGTGGGTGACAAAGTCAATGCCGGTGATGGCGTGTTGGTGATCGAAGCCATGAAAATGGAAAACGAGATCCAGGCCAGCAAATCGGGCACCGTGGTCGCCATTCACGTGGCCAAGGGCGACAGTGTCACGCCAGATGAAACACTGATTGAAATTCAACCTGAATAATTACAATCAACAAAAATCCCTGAAGCAATTCAGGGATTTTTGCTTTTGAGCTGCCTGATCCATGAAACAATCACTGATTCTTGCCTCCTCTTCACGTTACCGTCGTGAAGTACTGCAAAAGCTGCATTTACCGTTTACCTGCTTGTCACCAGAGATTGATGAAACCCCGTGGCCAAATGAAAGCCCCGAACAGACTGCTTTGCGCTTGGCAGAGGCCAAAGCCCGCAAAGTGGCAGAAACCCAGCCTGATGCGCTGATTATTGGCTGCGACCAGGTCGCGACCGTGGATGGTATGCAGATAGGTAAACCTGGTAATCATGCCAATGCTGTCACGCAACTCACCATGCTCAGCGGCAAAGAGGTGGTTTTTCATAGTGCCTTGTGCCTGTATGACAGCCAACGGCAGCACCTTCAAGCCACCATCGTGCCCTATTTCGTTAAATTCAAATCCTTAAGTGCCAGCCAGATCGAGACCTACCTGCACCTTGAACAACCTTATGATTGTGCAGGCAGTGCCAAATCTGAAGGCATGGGCATCGCGCTGCTGGACTATATGCGGGGCGATGACCCGAATGCGCTGATAGGACTGCCCTTGATTGCCTTGGTCGAGATGCTGCGACAAGCGGGTGTAGACGTATTATCGGCTTCAACTCGATAGCATAAAACAAAGTCGTGTGTTAACTTTTGAACGGCCAATGCGTTTAGGCAGTCTCATGCTTAAAACGCAAATAACCTATAACGAAAGGATACACATGCGACTCAGCACCCTGCTATTTTTCTCCATGGGGACGGCTGCATTGACGTACGCAGCCGCTGCACAAGCGGAAACCACCCTCACCAGCCCACAATCTGACCAGACCAGTGTGGCGGTGACGATTTATAATGAAGACCTTGCGTTGGTCAAAGACAGTCGCAAGTTAAAGTTAAGCAACGGCCTGTCTGCCGTTTCTTTCCGTGATGTCAGTGCGCAGATCAAGCCTGAAACTGCCTTATTGCGTAGCTTGCTCCCTAACACCAGCTTGCAGGTGCTGGAGCAGAACTTCGACTTTGACTTGCTCACCCCGCACAAACTGCTGGAAAAATATGTCGGCCAACAAGTCACCGTGATTCGTACCAACCCGACCACAGGTGCCGAAACTGAAGAAACAGCCACCGTACTCTCTGCCCAGGATGGCCCGGTGCTCAAAATAGGTAACCGTATCGAAACCGTGATCCCGGGCCGTATCGCCTATCCTAACGTCCCCGGCATGCTCAAAGACCGTCCAACCCTGACGACGCAGTTGCAATATAAAGGCGGTGAACAGTCCACTCTGGAGCTCAGTTACCTCACAGGCGGCTTGCAGTGGAAAACCGACTATGTCGCTGAGCTCAGCAGCAAAGAGGATGCGATAGATCTGTCTGGCTGGGTCACGCTCACCAATACCAGCGGCACCAGCTATCCCAACGGAAAAGTGCAACTGGTGGCAGGGGATGTCAACCGTGTGCGTGAAGTGATCCACCCCAAAACCATGATGATGCGCGCGGATGCCATGGTCGCCGAAGCCGCCATGCCCACCGAGCAAGCATTACTCGAATATCATTTATACACCCTGCCACGCCCCACGACCATTGCAGAAAACCAAACCAAACAAGTGGCCTTGCTTTCTGCGCAACATATCCCGGCGCATAAAGAACTGGTGCTGAATGGCTCGGAGTATTATTTCCAGGGTCAGTATCCTGATATCGACAAAAAACTCAAAGTGCAGGTCTTTGTAGAATTTGATAACAAAGAAAGTAGTCAGTTGGGCATTCCTCTGCCTAAAGGCACCATGCGCGTTTACAAAAAAGATCACGACGGCACGGCACAGTTTGTGGGCGAAGACCAGATCGACCATACGCCAAAGAACGACACGGTGCGCCTCAAACTTGGCAATGCCTTTGATGTGACGGCTGACCGTGTGCAAACCGATTTTAAAAACCTGAGCAAGCAAAACCAGCCACCCGTGTATGAAAGCGCTTATACCATCACTTTGCACAACGCGAAAAAAGAAGCGGTCACCGTCACCGTGCAAGAGCCGATTGCAGGTAGCTGGAAAATACTAAGCGAATCACAGCCACACCAGAAAACCAGTGCCCACCAGGCCAGCTGGAAAATCAATGTGCCTGCCGATGGCGATACCACGCTGAAATATCGTGTGCAGGTGAAATATTAGCCTGCCACACTCCCGCTCAACATGCTTCAAGGGCGTCAACAAAAGCATTCTTGCAAAAGAATGCTTTTTTGCTGTCTGGCCGTGGGATAATCACGCTGTTTAACTCATTAAGATTGCCATGACTGCTGGAACCCTCTACTTTATTCCCGTCCCCCTCACGGAAGACACCACGCCCCAACAAGTCGTACCGCCTGAAGTCATACAACGTATGCACAGCTTGCGTCACTTTATCGTCGAGAACGAAAAAACGGCCCGTCACTTTCTAGGCGCCAGCGGGCACCCAGTGCCTATGCGTGAAATCACGCTCACGGTGCTGACTAAAGATACACCGAATAAAGACCTGCAAAAGTTACTGCAACCTGTGCAACAGGGCATGGATGTTGGCTTGATGAGTGAAGCCGGTTGTCCGGGTATCGCCGATCCAGGGGCCGCGCTCGCCGCCGTTGCTCATCACAAAGGCATACGCGTCTCCCCGCTCATCGGCCCCAGCAGCTTGCTGCTGGCACTGATGGCCAGCGGCTTGAACGGCCAGAGATTTACGTTTTTAGGCTATCTTCCCAGCGATAAAAATGAACGTATCAGAACCATCAAAGGCATTGAGTTTGACTCAAAAAAACAGCAAGCTACCCAGCTGTTTATTGAAACACCCTACCGCAATCAGCATGTATTAGAAGACCTGATTGCTAACCTGCAAGCACAAACAAAATTATGTGTGGCCTGCAATGTGTCAGGCAAAGAAGAATTGATTGTGACAAAAACAGTGGCTGACTGGAAGAAAGCACCCCTGCCAGATTTGCATAAAAAACCGACCGTTTTTTTGCTGCTAGCCTAAGGGATCAAAAACGTACCACCCGCACACCAGAGGCAGCCTCGATATTAGAGGCTGCCTGCTGCGCCTGATCATAATCACGTTGCGCTTGCAACACCTCATCCATATGCGTCTCAGACCAGTCCCGCAATGCGGCTAGCAGGCCCACCAGCGTGTTCCCCAGCGGGGTCATCTTGTACTCCACTCTTGGCGGCACCTCAGGATACACCGTACGCGCAATCAGCCCGTCCCGCTCCAACCCACGCAATGTTTGCGTCAGCATCTTCTGTGAAATTCCGCCAATCTCACGCTGCAAGGTACTAAACCGCTTGGTTTCACTCTCCAGCAACCCCAATACCAGCACCGTCCACTTATCCGCTATCCGGTTCAACATCAAACGTGTCGGGCACGCTGCCTGATACGCATTCCAGCTACTGACAATCTGCAACGGTTGTTCTATCTGTTCCAGCATGGCTTTCCCTCGGTATCTAAGACGTTCAAGTGAGTAACAAGTGCATAAGTTACTTTAAGGTGCCTACTTACTAAAAGTAACCATTGAAATTATGATGCGCAACACCTACAACACGCAAGCATTTTCAACTCACTTAAGGAAGCCATATGCATCTATTCAAATCGCTGCTTACCACCTTGCTATTCACCACCCTGTTAACCAAAGGAACCCTCACCATGGCACAAGACCAAACGCAACAAAACAAACAACTGCTGGCAGACTTTGCCACTGCCGTCTTTGTGAAAAAAGACCTGAGCCAACTGCCCAACTTCATGCAGCCAGGCTATATTCAACACAACCCGCTCGTGCCACAAAGCCTGACTGGCTTCGAGCAATTCTTTAGTGCCTGGTTTAAAGCTGTACCAGACTGGCACTATCAACTGGAAAAGCTGGTCGCCGAAGGGGATACCGTTTGGGCGTATGGCGTGTATTCAGGGACACAAAAAGGCGACTGGTTAGGCATCCCGGCTACAGGCAAGCACTACAGTATTTACGCCGTGGATATTTTCAGGATCGAGAACGGTAAACTGGCCGAGCACTGGGATGTGCTGGATGCTTATGGCTTGTTCAAACAACTAGGCGTTATTCAGTAACTTTCACCGATTAAAAAGGCCTATCCAAGATAGGCCTTTTTTGCGCCTACAGCAATATCCGCTACCGCACTGCTTAAAGCGATTTAAACTATATGATCCAACCGCGGTATTAATCAATCAGTACATCGCTGTTGAAAAAACGCATGCAACACAATCATTACCGGGAAACGGAACGAATATGCCGCCCAAGCGGGCTATTTTTTACGGCGGTTTTCATAGCGGATAAAGCGATGGTGATTGTAGAAGGCGTTTAAAAAAGCACTCTTGGACAAGAATTGTTTTTAAGTACTCTCGTGGGATAATCCGGCTTTGCAATCTCCTCTATCTCTTTGGCTGCCATCCTTGATACTTCATTTTATGCGTAAATCTCTGATTGTTAATCTGCTGATCAATTAGTGAGTGCCGGACATGTCAGACCAAGAGCACAGACGCATCGCACATATTGATATGGATGCTTTTTTTGCATCTTGCGAATTGTCACGCTACCCGGAGTTGAAAGGCTTGCCCATGGTGGTGGCCGGTGGCTCCTCACATGTGCCGAGGATCAGAGAAGATGGTACACGCGAATTCTCGCGCTTGCGTGATTACGCAGGGCGCGGCGTGTTGACCACAGCCACCTACGAAGCGCGGGCGCTAGGCTTGAACTCGGCCATGCCCACCATGCAGGCAGCCAAACTCGCGCCCGATGCGGTCTTGCTACCGGTCAACTTCGAACTCTATCGCCATTACTCGCAGTTGTTCAAAGCAGCGATTCGCAGCATCAGCCCGCAGGTGGAGAATATTGGGATCGATGAAGTCTACGCCGATGTTTCGGCGCTGCCAGGAGACGCCACCGAGATTGCACAACAGCTGAAATCGGCCGTATTTGCAGCCACCGGCCTGACCTGTTCTGTCGGGATCGCCCCCAATAAACTATTGGCAAAGTTATGCTCTGAAATGCAAAAGCCAGATGGCATCACGGTCATCACGATGTCAGATGTCCCCAGCCGCATCTGGCCGATGGCGGCAAAAAAGATCAATGGCATTGGTCCCAAAGCCAGTGCAAAACTCGAATCGTTGCAGATTAAGACCATAGGCCAAATCGCAGCTATGAGCGAAGCCTGGCTTGTTCAACATTTTGGCAATCGCTATGGCCGGTGGTTATACCGTGTTTCCCGCGGGCAGGACGACAGACCGGTCGTGACAGAAAGCGTCCCGGTCTCCATGAGCAGGGAGACCACTTTCGAACGCAACTTGCATCCGGTGAGAGACAAACCAGCGCTGAGCGAGGCATTTACCCGCTTATGTGAACGTGTCGCCAACGATCTGCAGAAGAAAGGCTATACCTGCTGCAAGGTCGGGATCAAGCTGCGTTTTGAGGACTTTAAAACGGTTACGCGTGACCTCACCTTGTCCACGGCGATCAGCGATGCGAAATCGTTACGGCTTTTTGCTGGAAAATGCCTGAAAAGGATAGATTTAGATAAGAAAATACGATTGTTAGGCGTTAAAGTCAGCGGTCTGCTGCGTGCTGATCGTATAAACCAAACGGATTCAGCGCAATTTACCCTAGACTTTAACGAGTAAGACGCACACGCTTTTAAAATCGGGGCTAGACGGCTACTGCCCCCGCATAAACATCTTGTCCAAATCGGCCAAACTCACCTGAAACCAAGTAGGTCTGCCATGATTGCACTGCCCGCTTCTTTCAGTCGCTTCCATATCACGCAACAAGGCGTTCATTTCAGTAATGGTCAGTTGCCGGTTAGCGCGAACGGCAGCGTGGCAGGCCATGGTACCCAGTACTTCGTTTTGGCGTTCTAGCAGCACGCGGCTGGCGCCATATTCGTGTAAGTCGCGTAATACAGCACGGGCCAACGCGACGGCATCGGCATCTTGCAGCATGGTGGGGATGGCACGAATGGCAATCGTGGTGGGTGACAAGGTAGCCAACTCAAAGCCCAGTTGCTGTAATGTGTCGCTGCCTTGCAAGGATTGCAGCGTGGCAACTTCAACTTTTTCGGCATAAAAACTGATGGGAATCAGCAACGGCTGAGTTGCAATGGCCTGCTCGCTCAGGGCATTTTTCAGGCGCTCGTACATGATGCGCTCATGCGCGGCGTGCATATCGACCACCACCATGCCTTGGGCGTTTTGGGCAAGGATATAAATCCCATGTAACTGCCCCAGCGCAAACCCCAACGGGTATTGTTGCGGCAGATCTGGCGTGGGTTGTATCGGCTGATCCAAGGCCGCCACCGTAGCAAACACCTCTAAAGAATTACTTTCAAGGATGGTCGCTTGATCCATCGCGGCCGGTTTTAAGTCGCCGTAGAGTTGACCATAAAACTGCTGCGCCATGTCACCCCCGTTGCTGATATTGGGGGGGTAGCTGCCGCCAAAGGCCGGGCGATTGTGCAGTGGCATTTCCACTTGTTCGCGTGGCATGCTAAACACAGAGGCATCCGTGCCTGGACGGAAAGGGTTAAACGGCGCTTGCACAGGCTGACTGGCTTGTATCTCGGCAGATGTTTTGCCCAGGGCCTTGTGCAGGCTATGAAAAATAAAACGATGTACCGCTTGCGATTCGCGGAAGCGAACTTCGGTTTTGGCGGGATGCACGTTGACATCGACCAGGGAGGGATCCAGCTCAAGAAACAGCACAAAGGCCGGATGTTTATCGCCGTGCAACACATCCTGATAGGCTTGCTTAATGGCGTGCGCAATCAGCTTGTCGCGCACAAACCGGCCATTCACAAACACATATTGGCTATCGCGGCTGTGGCGCTGGTAAGTGGGCGAAGCGGTCATCCCCCACAGGCGCAAGCCACCGCTATCCTCTTCTATCCAGAGACTTTGTGCAGCAAATTCGCTCCCTAACACATCTGTGATGCGTTGCTGCGGGGTATTGGCCGCCAAGCGGCTAATGGCTTTGCCATTGTGTTGCAACAAAAACCCGATATTCGGACGCGACAGGGCGACGCGGGTAAAGGCATCTTCACAATGGCCAAACTCGGTATTTTCGGTTTTGAGAAACTTGCGCCGCGCCGGGGTATTAAAATACAAATCATGCACCTCAACAATTGTGCCAGCATCCAGCGCGGCCGGGCTCAGCTGTGGCGCTTGCGTGCCTTCTGCGGCGATTTGCCAGGCATGACTGGCGCTTTGCTGACGACTGGTGAGCACAGTACGCGAGATAGAGGCGATACTGGCCAATGCCTCGCCCCTGAAGCCCAGGCTGCCAACTTGTTCGAGATCTTCAAGACTCTCAATCTTGCTGGTGGCATGCCGTGTCAGCGCCAGGGCCAATTCATCCTTGGCAATCCCGTGACCATTGTCAGTGACTTTCAGCAGCTTGATACCGCCTTGTTGCAAGGCCACCTGAATCTGCGTGCTTCCAGCATCCACACTGTTTTCAAGCAGCTCTTTCAGGGCGGAGGCTGGGCGCTCAACCACCTCACCGGCGGCAATTTGAGAAATCAGTTGATCGGGGAGAAGTTTAATTTGCATCTTGGCATTTTAAACCGTTTGGTAGAATGACTGTATGTTCTCACAAGAATTTCAGGCGTATTTATCTCGCTTTACCCTCGCCCGCCAGCTGGATCGCCAACATCATTTTTATGTCGGGCCCACCAACTCCGGCAAAACCTATCAGGCACTCGAAACCCTGCGCCAGGCTGAGTCTGGTGTTTATCTCGCACCATTACGTCTACTGGCAATGGAGGTCCGCGACCGGCTGATGCAGGCGGGCGTCCCTTGCAATCTGGTGACTGGCGAAGAACGTGTCATGGTGCCCGGTGCCAGACACACCGCCTCCACCATCGAAATGCTGCGACCAGACCACGCCGTAGACGTCGCAGTGATTGATGAAATCCAGATGCTGATGGACCCGGACCGTGGCAGTGCATGGACGGCGGCGCTGGTCGGGGTCCCGGCAAAACAAGTATTTATCTGCGGGGCGAACAGTGTCACCAGCAGCTGTACCCGCGTGCTAGATGCGCTCAACGAGCCCTACACTCTCACTCATTTACAGCGCATGACACCGTTGCTGATCGAAGAACATAGTATTTGCGGTGCACGCTACCACGCCGCCAAACTACGCAAAGCCCTGCAAACCGGTGATGCCATCATCGCCTTTAGCCGCAAAGATGTGCTGACACTGGCTGCGCGTATCCGCCAATGGGGGCTGTCTGTCGCCACCATCTATGGCGCCCTCTCGCCTGAAGTCCGCCGCGTCGAGTCTGCGCGTTTTGCCAGCGGCGAGGCGCACATTCTGGTCGCCACAGATGCCATCGGCATGGGGCTCAACCTGCCGATCCGCCGCGTGATTTTTGCCAATATCCATAAATTTGACGGCATCGCCTCGCGGCCGCTCAATGCCACCGAAATGCGCCAGATTGCCGGTCGGGCCGGACGCCATGGCTTATATGACACGGGATATGTCACCGTCCTGGAAGACGACGAGCAATGGCATTTACAGGCTATGTTAGACGCCGATGACACGGTGCCACCATTTGCCTTGCCGATTGCGGTTGGTGGCGGGGATATTGAAGCGCTGAGTGTACGCATCCCTACCTGGCGACTGGCCGAATGCATGGAGTACCTGCACAAGCAATATGCCAGGTCACCCGGCCAGTATGCCTTGCAGTGGCAAGTGACAAGCCTGCAACACCAGCAAGCCATGCTGATCGACCAAACCGCACCGCAACTCTCCATGCGGGACAAATACCGCTTGATGTGCGCCCCGCTCGCGATCCAGGTGCCGATTGCACGAGACTATTTTTTGCAATGCGTACAAGCCGTCGCTACGCAACAAGCCAGGTCATTGCCGCAAATGCCAGAATGGCTGAATGGCCAACAGGCGCAATATCTGGAGCAGGCTGAACTCATATGCCAGCATTTGAGCTTGTATAGCTGGTTATCGTATCAATATCCACGCATCTTTGTGGATAGCGCATTGATTGATGACGCCAGGAAAAAGCTCAATGGTTTTATTGGTCGGGTGTTGAGAGTTCAGGCGGGCTATGGCAAGACGCAGCGAGAGGCGGAATTAGGGCAATACTTTTAATAGCACTTCTACCAAGAACGCTTACGGCGTCCTTTTCGCCTGTAGGAAAAATAAGCCCAATCATCGAATAACTTTTGAACCAAATAAATAACACTTATTTTTTAGCGAAGGAAGGATTGGTCGCAATATAAGACTTCACGCCAGACAAAATCGCATTGACCAACTTATCCTGATAAGCATCATCATTCAACCTGGCTTCTTCTTCAGGATTGCTGATAAACGCCGTCTCGACCAGAATCGAAGGGATATCCGGTGATTTAAGCACCGCAAACGCCGCTTGTTCAACATACTTGGAATGGAGCGTATTGATTTTAGCGATGCGTCCCAGCACGGCTTTACCCATGCGGATACTGTCGTGAATAGTGGCCGTTTGCGACAAATCGAGTAAGGTTCTTGCCAGGTCCATATCGCGGGTATCAATCGCCACACCACCAATCAAGTCTACCGCGTTTTCCTTTTTCGCCAGGTAGCGGGCGCCAGCACTGGTGGCGCCACGCTCAGACAGGGCAAACACAGAAGACCCTTTGGCGGTGCTGTTCACAAACGAGTCGGCATGGATGGAAATAAACAAGTCGGCCTTGGCCGCCCGTGCTTTTTTGACACGGTCCCCCAGTGGCACGAAATAATCGCCATCGCGGATCAGGATCGCTTGCATGTTTTCTTCGGCATCGATCTGTTGCTTGAGCTTGCGCGCAATGGCCAGAGTAATGTTCTTTTCGTGGCTGCCATTGGAACCGCGTGCACCAGGATCTTCACCGCCGTGACCGGCATCGACGGCAATGGTAATGAGTTTTTGGCCAGGTTTTGCCTGTTTGAGTGGTTTTTCAACTGGCTTGTCGGCCACTTTATCCGCCGGTTTTTCGGCAGATTTTTCCACCGTTGGATTGGCATTGTCTGGTGTGGGCTCGGCTGCTTTTTCAGCGGGTTTGTCGTCTTGACGTGGCACTTCTTGCAATTGCCGGGAAGGTGTCAGCACCGGGCTCGCCATGGCTGACTCGACAGGACCACTCGCAGGGCCTATGCTGATGGCCAAGCGTTGTTGCGAGCTGCCCGCATTCATATCGGTGACCTGCGGTTTGATATCAGATTTGATGTCAAAAACGATACGCGCCGTTTTCTCGGTAAACGGCGCTATGCGGATTTTAGACAGGTAAGGATGTTGGGCATCCAACTGCAGCGCGAGCGCTTTCAGGGTTGGACTGATGGCAACACCGTCCATATCAATCACCACGCGGAATGGATTATCCAGCGTGAAGACACGGTATTTGACTTGCTGGTCGAGCAAAAGCTCGACATGTGCCTGACCGCCTTGCTGCTGCAAATTGGCCAGGATGACTTCAGCGGCATGTGCGGCCTGACTCAGGATGAAGAACAGGACTGGCAATAGCCAGCCCAGGCAATGCTTACGCTTTACTGGCATAGTGTTTCCAAGGCCAGCACCTGCTGACTTGTGATGTGCAGCACGCGGCCGTGCGGCAGGATATCAAAGCGAATCTCGATGTCTGCGACAGGCAATAGCTCGGCTGCACGCTCAGGCCACTCGACTAGGCAAACACTGGCAGGGTTGAAATAATCGCGGAAGCCTGCAGCTTCCCATTCCTCTGCATCCTGAAAGCGGTAAAGATCAAAGTGATAGCACGTGGCGAATGGCAGCATGTAGGGTTCCACCAGCGTATAGGTGGGGCTTTTCACTTTGCCGACATGCCCCAAGGCATGCAGCATGCCGCGCACCAGCGTGGTTTTTCCGGCCCCCAGATCACCGTGCAGGTAAATGACCTGCCCAGGCTGCAATTGCTTTGCCAGCACGCTTGCGGCATGCACGGTCGCTGCTTCGTCTTTTAAAATCTGTGTAGAATACGTTTCTGTCATGTCACATCAATCACATCCCGTCCCGCTTCAACTGCCTGATGTTCATGTCGCTGCGCAAATGGCAGCGACCATCAAGGGCTGGGCGCGAGAACTGGGGTTTGGCAATATCGGCATTACCGATACCGACTTGTCTGCCGCGGAGCCTGAATTTTTAAAGTGGCTGGACA
The DNA here is from genome assembly GCF_032248435.1 of Methylophilus sp. VKM B-3414. Taxonomy (NCBI): domain Bacteria; kingdom Pseudomonadati; phylum Pseudomonadota; class Betaproteobacteria; order Nitrosomonadales; family Methylophilaceae; genus Methylophilus; species Methylophilus sp. VKM B-3414. The sequence goes on from NZ_JAVTLI010000010.1 coordinate 125,532, forward strand.
AACAATACCACGGCGACATGGATTATATGGCAAAACATGGGACCAAGCGAACCCGTCCGGCAGAATTGGTGCCTGGCACCTTGCGCGTGATCTCGGTCAACCTCAATTATTTGCCCGCAGATGCAGCCGACGGCTGGCAGGTGCTGGAGAGCCCTGAGCAGGCTTATGTCGCCCGCTATGCCATGGGGCGCGATTACCATAAAGTGATGCGGCAAAAATTGCAGCAATTGTGTACCCGCATCACCGAGACCTTTGGCAGTTTTGAATACCGTGTATTTGCGGACAGTGCGCCGGTGATGGAGGTAGCACTGGCGACCAAAGCGGGTGTGGGCTGGCGCGGCAAACATACGCTGCTACTCAATCGCCAGCAGGGATCATGGTTTTTTCTGGGGGAAATTTATACCAACCTGCCGCTACCAGTGGACCCGCCCATCTCAGCACATTGTGGCAGTTGCACTGCGTGTATTGATGTCTGCCCGACAGCTGCCATCGTTGCACCTTACGAACTAGACGCCCGCCGCTGTATCTCTTACCTCACCATAGAACATCAAGGCAGCATTCCCGAGGAGTTAAGGCCACTGATGGGTAACCGGGTGTATGGCTGTGACGATTGCCAGCTAACCTGCCCGTGGAACAAATTTGCCGTCAGGACCTCAGAGCCCGACTTTGCGGTACGGCATGGGCTCGACAGCTTGAGCCTGGTGACCTGTTTTGGCTGGACCGAAGCTGAATTTCAGCAAAAAATGGCGGGGAGCGCGATCTACCGCATAGGCTACACGCAGTGGTTACGCAATATTGCCGTCGGCTTGGGTAATGCGCCGACGTCGATGGCGGTGATTGCAGCACTGAAGTCACGGGCACAAGACGAAAATGCCTTGGTGCGGGAGCATGTGGCCTGGGCACTGGCGCAACACCAGGCGCACGCGCATGAAGGGTTATGCTGAGCGGGTGGTGGACTCGGCCAGCAAGGCGGCACCCAACATGCCCGCAATATCGCCAGAACGAGATAGATGAACCACGATCTTGCCTCTGAGTACCGGGATCAAGTCAGCTTCTAGCCGTTGATAAAACGCCTCAGACATCAGCGACCATGCGGCAACCACGCCACCGCCAATCAAAACGGTGCCAACATCAACCACCTTGAGTACACTCGCCAGCATTTGCGCCAGTTTGCGACCAGCATCCGCGTAGACTGCGCGCGCATGTTCATCGCCCTGCTCCGCAGCCAGCGCAATCTCCAAAGCACTCCTTGTCTGGCCAGTCAACTCGGCATAGCCTTTGCTGATGCCGGTGGCAGAAGCATATTGCTCGACGCAACCTCGGTTACCACAGCCACACAAGCGGCCTTGATGCTCGACAATAATATGCCCAGCCTCGAGCGCATAACCATGCTGCCCGGCCCAAACATGACCATTCACGACCAAGCCGGCACCCACTCCGGTGCCCAAGCCCAGATACAGCAAGCCACCAGCAGGCTGACCAAGCAGGCTAAATTCCCCAAAGGCTGCAGCATTGGCATCGTTCTCGACCCGGATATTGAAACCAAGCCGGGCACCCAGATCGTGGCCCAGATTCACGTTCAACAAGCCCGGTAAATTGGGCGATTGCGCCAGGATGCCCGTGTGCGGATCAATAAAGCCGGGAAAACCAATGCCTATACTCTGAATCGTCGGATATTTTTCAAGCAATGGCTGGATGGCTTCTGCCGTAACCGCAATAATCTTTTGCCAGGCCTGTGCTGGCGAGTGCTGCTTGCAAATGGCAGAATAGTTTGCCTCAAAACGCGTTTCTTCAATCAGGCGCAGATCAGAAAACACACCTAAACGCAGATTGGTCCCGCCCACATCCAGACCCAAACGATAAACCGGAGTCACATCACGCATGGAAGCGGCCACTTTCTTCAACACTGTGTCTAAAAGACAATAATTTCTCTTCACTCAGTTGCGACCATTGCATGCGCCAGCACCAGTTACCTTCTATGGTGCCTGGCGTGTTCATGCGCGCCTGGCTGTCCAGCGCGAGAATGTCTTGCATGGGGATAATTGCCAGCTTGGCCTGGCTCTCCAGGGTCAGTTTAATCAGGGCTGCGGGCATTTGCGGAGGATGTTGATTCAGGTAATCATGTAAATGATTACGCACATGCTCTGGCGCGGTGAGGTACCAGCCCAAGGTGGTATCGTTATCATGCGTGCCGGTATAAGCGACGCTGTTTTGTTCTATGTTTTCTGGCAAGTAAGGATTATCCTCACCGCCACCAAACGCAAACTGTAAAATTTTCATGCCAGGCAAGTCGAATCCATGGCGCAAGGCATCCACTTCTGCGGTGATAATGCCCAAGTCCTCAGCCACCAGACTCAGCTCCGGGAAGGTCTCGGTGATGGCGTTTAACAGCGCTTCACCTGGCGCCTCTTGCCAAGTCCCGTTAATGGCAGTGGGCTCTTCTGCGGGGATTTCCCAAGCGGCCTGCAAGCCCCTGAAGTGATCAATCCGTAGCACATCAAACAGCTGTGCCTGCGTATCGATACGCCCCAGCCACCATGAAAAGCCATCTTTTTGCATGGCCAGCCAGTCGTAATGCGGATTCCCCCAGCGTTGTCCGGTTTCAGAGAAATAGTCTGGCGGCACACCCGCTACGACGGTCATGTTGAGGGTGTCATCCAGCTTGAACCATGCGGGATGCGCCCAGACATCGGCACTGTCGTAAGCGACAAAAATCGGGATATCTCCAAACAAGCGAATGCCACGCTGGTTGGCGTAACGTTTGAGCTGCGCCCATTGCTGAAAAAACACGTACTGCGTAAATTTAATCAGCGTCAACGGCTCCTGGTGCGTGACCCGATAAGCTTGCAAGGCTTGTGGATCATGCTTGCGGTAAGCTTGTGGCCACTGCTGCCAGCTTTGATTATGGTGCTGCTCACGCAAGCAGCCAAACAAGGCAAAATCTTCCAGCCAGTATTGCTGCGTCTGACAGAATCTCGCAAACCCGGACCACGACAGGCCATGGCCTTCGCCATGTGTGGGGGCGCTGCCTGACTGCACGCGCGCCATGACTTTGGCCATCAATGCAGGCAAACTCAGCGTCAGCTCATTGGGCAGACACCAGCCATCAAGCTGCAATTGCTGCGCGCTGATCATGCCGCTATGTCCTGCATGCGCGGAGACACTTTGATAGGGCGACTGGTCTCCATGTGGCTGGTTGACCGGCAAGGTCTGCCACACCGATACGCCCATTTTGACCAGGGTGTCTACAAAACGATAGGCCTCTGGGCCGAGATTGCCCTCAGGCAATGAAGTGATGTGCATCAGCACACCCGCTTGTCTATGTTGCGTCATGGATTGGCATTCAAATCAGTTGAAAGAATCAGGCGTTGCCCCGGCGCATGGTGCCTGCATTTTCGGCATCGCCACCGCCCAGACTGATGGGTTGTAACAAATGTGCAGGGGCTGTCAGGCCAAGTAATTTGTACAGGTTGCTCAAATTACGGCGATAGAGCTGGTCAAAACTTTGTACGCTTTGGGCGCTGTTGTAATCGCCAAACCACCAGAACCAGTCCGAGCCTTCGCACAAGGCCAATTGCTGCTGGCATTTTTGTTTCTGTTCGGCTGAAAGTTGGTGTATCTGTTGATCATAATGCCGCTTGGCTTCGCACAACAGATCCCAGGCACGGTTTTTGGCCGGTTCCCCAATCCAGGTACTAAAGGTGCCATAGACCCAACTCCCGGCGCAAATATCATCCAGCAAGCGTGGCGCTGGCAATGCTTGTTTCTGCTGCAAGGCGAGAATATCGCTAAAAGTCGTCATCTGGATATCCGGATGCTGCGCCAGCGCCTGATAGAGCTCGTGCAAGAAATAATAACCGTTGTATGGATAGTATTCCCAGGCATTCTCGCCATCCAGAATCACGCTAACCACCGGCGTCTCTTCACTGTTGGCCAGGATATGCTCCAGCGACTGAATAAAGTCATGCACCGCTTCGCTTGCGTATTGCTTGGAATACTCAAAGCCGATTTTGTCAGACAGATGATCGTCACGGAAAAAGCACACAATATCCTGCTGACCATTGGTGATTTTATAAGGCTGATACAGGTATTGCGATGGCGTGTCGTGCGGCAGACCGAGTTTACGCAAGCTGTTAGCCAGCACACCCTGGCCAGTGGCCGCCCAGGCCACGCCCTGCTCTGCCAGCAACGATAGTGCAGGATGTGAGACCGCGCCTTCAGCAGGCCACATGCCATTGGCGGGCTGACCAAATATTTTTTCATGATAGCGCTGTGCCGCCTGCACATGAGCAATCGCACGCGGATAACCGTCTGGATAGGTGGCTGACTGCGGCAACGGCGCATCGGGCATGGCGTCACGAGCACTTTCCAAATCAATGAGCAATGGCAAGATGGGATGGTAGTAAGGCGTGGTGGTCATTTCAATGCGGCCTTTTTTCAGCAAGGCCTGATAGCGCGGCAAAATGCCTTGCAAGGTCTCGCTAATCACGGCTAACAGCGCTTGCCTGTCTTCCAGGGTAAACAACACGCCTTTTTGCATCAGGGTTTGCACAGTTTTGTTTTTGCGGCGCAAGCTCTCCCCCGTCCATGCCAGGTGGTACCAGACCAGCAAGTCCGCTTTATATTGCGCCGAGAGATAATGAAACTGGCCGTTTTGCATAATAGGCGCCACCAGTTCATACAGCTTGAGCAAGCGCTGATAATGCGGAAAAGGACTCAACATTTTTTCATGGTGTGCCTTGAAACAGCTGTCCACAATCAGGCGACACTCTTCATCCGTGATGTTTTCCAGATTGGGATTTGCCAGCAAACGCAGTAATGGGTCGCGCCACTGTCCGGACCGTGACTGCTCAGCATAATCTTCGAGCTGCTCCACCAGAATAGGTACAAAATTGAAGGTTACCCTGGCGTTTGGATTTTGCTCCAAGTGAAAGGCCATATCACTGTAATCCTTGAGCGCATGCAAATACGTCCATGGCAGCACAAACTCGCCTGTCACCAGATCACGGTAATCCGGTTGGTGCATGTGCCAATATAAATTCAAGAGCAATTTTTTATCGGACATCCTTCAACCTCTTTCACTCACTCAATGACTTTTAAACTACTTCACACGGTATAAATCTTGGCCCAGCATGTCGGGTGTGACCAGTACGATGCCTTTTTCAGAGACATGAAAGCGCTTTCTATCGCGCTCCAGATCGACACCGATCTGCATGCCAGCAGGAATCTCGCAGCCGCGGTCTATCACTGCGTTGCGCATGATGACCCCCTCGTTAATTTTGACCTTGGGCAGCACTATAGCGCCATCCAGATCGGAATAATCCGCCACATGCACGCCGGAAAAAAGCACTGAGTTAGACACGCAAGAACCACTGATCAGGCAGCCCCCTGACACCAGCGAGTCTGTCGCCTTGCCCGTACGGCCTTCATCCTTGAATACAAATTTGGCCGGCGGCAGTTGTTCCTGATACGTCCAGATCGGCCATTCACTGTCATACAGATTGAGCTCTGGAATCACCTTGGTCAGCTCCATATTGGCTTCCCAGTAGGCATCTATGGTTCCCACATCCCGCCAGTAAAAGTTGTTGCCTTGTGCACCGACGCAACTATCGGTAAATCGGTGCGCCTGTACCCGGTATTTTTTGATGATGTAAGGAATAATGTCCTGCCCAAAGTCGTGGTGTGACTTGCGGTCATAAGCATCCCGGATCAATTGTTCGTACAAAAACTTGGCATTGAAGATATAAATACCCATGCTGGCAAAAGCCACCTCGGGATTGTTCGGGCTAGGCTTGGGATGCGCTGGCTTTTCATCAAAGGCGATCACGCGGTCGGTGGCGTCCACCTCCAATACCCCAAACCCTTTTGCGTCTTCGAGCGGCACATTGATGCAGGCAATGGTCATATCGGCATTGCTGCGCGCATGCGTCGCCAGCATTTTGCCGTAGTCCATTTTATAGATATGGTCGCCGGCCAAGACCAGAATATATTCGCCGCCATTCTCTCGCAGCAAATCAATATTCTGATAGACCGCATCAGCCGTGCCTTTGTACCACTCCTCGCCCAGACGCTGCTGGGCAGGAATAATATTGACGTATTCGTTAAATTCCCCACGCAAAAAACCCCAGCCGCGCTGAACATGCTGAATCAGGCTTTGCGCTTTGTATTGGGTCGCCACATTAATGCGGCGGATGCCAGAGTTAATGCAATTGGACAAGGGGAAGTCGATAATGCGGAATTTGCCACCAAACTGTACAGCAGGTTTGGCCCGCCAGTCGGTGAGGTTTTTTAACCGGCTGCCACGACCACCCGCCAGGATAATGGCAACGGTATTTTTCGTCAGGTTACTGATAAACCGGTCGGAGGGACGTTCTTGCCGCCGGTTGGCTTTACGACGTTCAACAAACTCTGCTACTTGAGACATGATGCTATTCCTGTTTTTCCTGATCCGGGGAACCAGCCTACAGTCATTATTGTCAGCGTTGCGCGTTTCAGCAGAGACGACACAAGGCTTTGCATCTGCAGGTCTGACATCCACAGTCTGCATGATAATTGGGGTAAAGACAACGAAATTCCGGGGGCGAATGACGTAAATCTTAACTTTTTTTGATAGCATGGAATCTGCTTAACCGGATACCGACAGCATGACTGCCAAAGCTTCTCATCAAATTGCCACCGACAATCATCATTTGCAACGGATTTTAGACGCCACCCATCATAATCCCTTTGAATATTTGGGGTCGCATCAGGATGCGAAAACCAAACGCTGGCAGGTGCGTGTGTTCATACCAACGGCAGAACAAGTATGGCTCAACAATGGCAAAAATTGGCAGCCCATGCAGCAGGCGCATGCCCAGGGCTTGTTTATTTACGAGTCAGATAATCCGATTTCAACCCCTGCCCCACTGCAAGTTCAGCCCAAGGGGCAAACTAGCCGTTACGAAACCCTGGATGTCTATGGTTTTGACAGCACCGTGTCTGCCGATGACCTGTATCTATTTGCTGAAGGTCGTTTTTACCAAGCCTACAATACCCTGGGCGCGGTCCCCATGCAGGTGAATGGGGTGGCGGGCGTCCGGTTTGCTGTCTGGGCGCCCAATGCGTCACGGGTCAGTGTGGTCGGCAACTTTAACCAGTGGGATGGCCGTATCCATGCCATGCGTGTCATTGGCAGCACCGGCGTTTGGGAGTTATTTATTCCCCACCTGACCGAACATGATTTATACAAATTTGAGATCCGCAACCGCGAGCATGGCTATGTCATGCTCAAGGCCGACCCCTATGGCAGAGCCTTTGAGCCTAGACCCGGCACGGCCAATCGCATCTGCCATAGCGAATACACCTGGCAAGATGATGGCTGGTTGCAGCAACGCCAGCAGCATGACTGGCTGCATGCCCCCTTTAACTGTTATGAAGTGCATTTAGGCAGTTGGCAACGAGACCCAAACGGCCACTTTATGGGCTATCGCGCCATGGCAGAGGCACTGATTCCACATTTGTTAGAGATGGGCTATACCCATATCGAGCTGTTACCAATTGCCGAACATCCGCTGAATGAATCCTGGGGTTATCAGGTGACGGGCTACTTTGCCCCCACCCAGCGCTATGGCAGTCCGGATGATCTTAAGTATTTTATTGACCGCTGTCATGCCGCCAATATCGGCGTCATTCTGGACTGGGTCCCTGGTCACTTCCCCAAAGATGACTGGGCGCTGGCGCGTTTTGACGGCACGGCGCTGTATGAACATGCCGACCCCCGCCTGGGTGAACATATGGACTGGGGCACCTATATTTTCAATTATGGCCGCAATGAAGTGCGCAGCTTTTTACTCAGCAATGCTTATTACTGGTTGCAAGAGTTTCACATTGACGGCTTGCGTGTGGATGCCGTGGCGTCCATGCTTTACCTGGATTACTCGCGTAAAGATGGAGAATGGTTGCCTAATGTCTATGGCGGACGTGAAAACCTGGACGTGATCGAGTTTCTCAAGCAATTGAACATGATGGTAGGCGAACGCTTCCCCGGCGCATTGACGATAGCCGAGGAATCAACGGCCTGGCCCGCCGTTTCGCGTCCGGTCTATGCCGGGGGCCTGGGGTTCAGCATGAAATGGAATATGGGCTGGATGAATGATGTCTTGACCTACATGCAACTGGATCCGGTCTACCGCCAATACCACCATAATCGCCTGACCTTTGGTCAGATGTACGCTTATTCCGAGAACTTTGTCCTGCCGTTCTCGCACGACGAAGTGGTCCACGGCAAAAAGTCCTTACTCGAAAAAATGCCTGGGGATGATTGGCAAAAATTCGCCAACTTGCGTCTGTTGATGACCTTGCAAATGACCATGCCAGGTAAAAAGCTCAACTTTATGGGCAATGAAATTGCCCAGCGCCGTGAGTGGCGCGTCAACCAAAGCCTGGACTGGCATTTGCTTGAAGACACCGCCGCTGAACATGACATGCATCGCGGCATACAGCGCGTTTGCAAGGACCTCAACTGGCTCTATCGCCAACAAAGCGCACTCCATGCCCATGACTTTGATGCACAGGGCTTTCAATGGATAGACTGCGAAGATGCCGCGCAATCAATATTAAGCTACGTCAGACGCGGCAAAGACCATAGTTTTGTTATAATCCTACTTAATTTCACACCGGTACCGCGCCATCAATACCGTTTGGGCGTACCACAATCGGGTTACTATCAGGAATTGTTTAACAGTGACGCCGCTTGTTATGGTGGCAGCAATGTTGGTAATGGTTCCGGCTGTCCTAGTGACCCCGTGCCATGGATGAACCAGCCAGCCTCCATCAGCCTAAACTTGCCGCCACTTGGGGGTGTCATACTTCAGTTACAATAACTGGTTACACTGACTATATGATGTAGCCTGGCAGTAAAGATTTTTGGCCAGACAAGAAAATTCAGAGATTGCCTTGTCTGGCCCCGTAAATTTAATTGACTTGAAAAACGATAGTAACAACACGACATGGCAAAACTAACCACACATCCGAGCTGGCATGCGCTGAACCAGCATCAAATTGAAATGCGCGATGTTCAAATGCGCGATCTGTTTAACCAAAACCCCAAACGCTTCGAAGAATTCAGTTTAACGGTGGACGACATTCTGCTGGACTACTCCAAGCACCGCATCACTAAAGAAACCCTGTCCCAGTTATTCCAGTTAGCGCGCGACTCAAATATTGAGCAATGGCGCAGCCGCATGTTCAGCGGCGAAAAAATCAACATTACCGAAAAGCGTGCAGTGCTGCACACCGCCCTGCGTAACCGCAGTAATACACCGGTGTATGTGGATGGCAAGGATGTGATGCCAGAAGTGAATGCCGTACTGGCGCAAATGCGGGCCTTTACCGAGCAAGTACGCAACGGCCAATGGACAGGATTTACCGGCAAACGGATTACCGATATCGTAAATATCGGTATTGGTGGCTCAGACCTCGGTCCAGTCATGGCATGTGATGCGTTAAAACCCTACGCCAGCCCCAACTTGAAAGCCCACTTTGTTTCCAACATTGATGGCGCGCACTTGATGCGTGTGCTGGAAGTCTGCGACCCTGAAACCACCCTGTTCATCGTTGCCTCCAAAACCTTTACCACCCAGGAAACCATGACCAACGCGCACTCAGCGCGCCGCTGGTTCCTGCAAGCAGCTAAACAAGATCAGCATGTGGCCAAACATTTTGTCGCGCTGTCCACCAATGCCAAGGCCGTGCAGGCATTCGGCATAGACACCAACAACATGTTTGCTTTCTGGGACTGGGTAGGTGGTCGTTACTCCCTGTGGTCAGCCATCGGTCTGTCCATTGCGCTCTATGTCGGCATGGACAACTTTGAACAGTTGCTGGCAGGCGGTCACGCCATGGATCAGCACTTCTTGTCGGCGCCACTGGAACAGAACATGCCTGTCATCATGGCCTTGCTGGGTGTCTGGTACAACAATTTCTTCCATGTTGATACGCACGCGATTTTGCCTTATGACCAGGGCATGTCTCGCTTTGCGGCCTATCTGCAACAAGCAGACATGGAAAGTAATGGCAAATTTATTTGCCGTGACGGTAGCCGCGTCAGCTACAAAACGGGCCCGGTCATCTGGGGCGAAGCTGGCACCAATGGCCAGCATGCGTTTTACCAGTTGATTCACCAGGGCACACAAATGGTTCCGGCAGACTTTTTGATGCCAGCCAACAGCCATTACAAAGTGGGTAGCCCAGACGATCAGCACCATAAAATCCTGCTGGCTAACTTCCTGGCACAAACCCAAGCCTTGATGTTGGGCAAAACCCGTGAAGAAGCACGTGCCGAACTGGAAGCACAAGGCATGAGCGGCCAGGCACTGGAAGATCTGCTGCCGCATAAAGTGTTTGAAGGCAACCGCCCAACCACGTCTATCCTGTTTAAACAGCTCACACCCTTTACCTTGGGTAAACTGATTGCGCTTTATGAGCACAAGATTTTTGTGCAAGGCATGATCTGGGACATTAACAGCTATGACCAGTGGGGTGTGGAATATGGTAAGCAGATTGCGAGCCAAATTCTGCCACAGCTGAATACCAACGAGCCGGTAAACAGCTTTGATAGCTCAACCAACGGCTTAATCAATTACGCGAAGAAAATTTCATAGCATATTGATTAATATTAAAAAAGGCCTCTATTGAGGCCTTTTTTTATTGTGCGGTGCTATCTCAAGCGCCCCTAAACCAATTGGTTCTTGATGGCGTAATGGGTGATATCGGCATTATGTTTAAGATGCATTTTTTCGAGCAGCCGCGTCCGGTACATGCTGACCGTTTTCACCGACAATGCGAGTTTATCTGCAATCTCACTGACTGACTGCCCGGAAGCAATCATGCGCATGACCTGAAACTCGCGATCTGAAAGGGTTTCGTGCAAGGCCACCGCATAATCATTCCCCACCTGCTCGGCCAGAATCTCTGCCACGTTGGGGGTAATGTATTTTTTGCCTTTGGCCAGCGTGTGTATGGCGGTGAGCAACTCTTCTGACGCCGTATGCTTGCACAGGTAGCCAGAAGCGCCAGAACGAATGGAGCGCACGGCATACTGCTCTTCCATGTACATGGAAAGCATCAAGATGTTGAGCGCAGCATTTTCTCGCTTGATGAGCTTTAAGGCTTCTATGCCGGTTTTATCCGGCAACGAAATGTCCAGTAGCATGACATCGGCAGCCACTTCACGTACACATTTAATCGCCTGCGCAACATTCTCCGCCTCACCGACGACATCAATATCCCCACTCGCAAGCAATATTTGCTTGATGCCAGAACGTAAGATGGCATGGTCATCTACGATAATGACTTTTATTTTTTGTATATCCAACCTGATCCCTCTGTTTTGCTGGTTGCACCATGGCTAATCCAGAAACTGCGCTGTTGATTGTAAATCGGATCAGCCATTCTGTCACGACTCTGCGGGCTTGAACGGCGCTTGCACCCGGATACAAGTGCCAGATGCGGCGCTGGAAGATTCAATCTGGCACTCGCCCCCCAGTGCCGCCGCTCTTTCCTGCATACCTCTCAGGCCAAATGCGTTCGATTTGATCTTGTCGGCAGGGGCAATGCCGATGCCATTATCCGTGATGTTCATGAATAACAGCTGATCCTTGAGGCTGAGCTCCACTTCGACCGCATTGGCCTGCGCATATTTGGCGATGTTCGAGAGCGCCTCCTGACAAATCCGGAACAACGCCATGGATTGATCGGGATCACACTCCAAATCATGACAATTGGTGATAAATTTTGCCGAGATGCCTAATTGCTTTTTGAACTGGCTCACCTGCCACTCCAGCGCATCCACCAGCCCCAGATCGAGAATGTTGGGTCGCAAATTGCCAGAAATACGATGTACGGAATCAAACGTCTGGTTGATGATCCCTTGCAACAAATGCGCTTGCTCGAGGTTGACCGGCTCACCGGCCTCAATTTGCTGGATGATGGTCGACAAGCCCAGCTTCATCGCAGTCAGGTTGCCGCCGAGGTCATCATGAATTTCACGCGCAATCGACACGCGCTCCTGCTCTTTGACCTGGTTCAAGTGCGCCGTCAGTGCCTGCAGATCTTGCCTGGCTTGCTCGATCTCCTGTTTTTCATGCTTACTCTGGCTAATATTGAGCATAATGCCATCCCACTGCACCGCGCCCTGCCCCAAGTCTTGCACGGTAGCCCGGATATTGACCCATTTCATGTCTTGCCAGTCGGCAATCCAGATTTGTCCTTCCCAATCCAGGCGTTTGTGTTGCCGGGCGGATTTTTGCAAGTTTTGCTTGAACAGATGGGCGGAAGGTTGATCCATGGCATCAAACAGGGTGTTGGCATCCTTGAGCAATGCTGCGGCCGGGATACCCAGCAAGGCTTCGCAGCCCTCACTCACATAAGTAAAAACCACTTGAGCATCTGCAGTCATATGCATCTGGAACACGAGTCCTGGAATGCTGGAAACAATGGCGGAGAATCTGCGCTCGCTTTCATGCAAGGCATGTTGGACACTATCAATAGGAAAATGGCTGGCTGGCGTAGACACATGGCACCTCAATCAAGATGCCAGCTAGCATATCATGTCAACCCACGGCTGGATATGACAGTCAGTGATCCCGGATAAAACCGCTGTCGATCAACAAAGTGCTGACCAAGCGCACAAGCTAGGGATTGACGGTGCCAACTAGATCAGTTTCAGTCATCACCCGGTTTTTGCCGCGTTTTTTGGCCAGGTACATGGCCTGATCTGCGCGCAACAAGATGGCACTGACATCGTCCTCTTTCTGGAACAAGGCGACACCTGCACTAAAGGTGATCAGCAGCTTTTGGTTATTACCCATGAAGTACTCTTTGGTCAGTGATCGCTGCAAGCGCGACATAATGATCACCGCCTCTTGCAAGTCGGTCTTGGGCAGAATGACAACAAACTCTTCGCCCCCCATTCTGGTCACAATATCCGTCGGCCTCACCGCACGTTTTACCACTGAAGCCAGATGTTTGAGCGCAGCATCCCCGGCGGCATGCCCATGCTGGTCATTGAGCGATTTAAAATTATCGATGTCGAGCAAAGCCACACTAAATGACTCACCGCTACGCTGAAAACGCGCAATCTCGGCCTGGAAGGCATCGTCCATACCGCGGCGATTGAGCACGCCGGTGAGTTGGTCAATTCTGACGACCTCACTCAACTGCTGCAACTCCAGTTGCAATTGATCAATACGGTCTTGCGTATCCGTTGCCTTGCGCTGTTGGATAAGCAAGTCATCGCGCGAACGCAGGATGTCGGTCTGCATGACAGAAGTATCGCGCATCAACTGGTTGACCAGCTCATTAATTTTAATCAAATCATCAGTTTGAGAGAGCTCTTTGGCATAGGTCTCGATTTTGCCACTGTAGAGTTCGCTGGCTTCACCCATATATTTGAGCTTATCAATAAAAGTACTGATTAAGGTTTTAAATGAGTTCCTCGCCTCAATCAGACTGTGCTTGACCAGTCCTTGCTTGTAAATAACCTCTTTGAGGCTTTTTTCGGCTTGTTTAAGCTTGGTTCTATCCAGCGGACCGGTAATAATCGACTGTACAGCATAGACCTGACCACTCAGCCAGCTATCTTCAGCCACCAGTTCACCGATATTTTCCAGTAGCAAATGCAACAAGTCGATAATGTCGCCACGCACGTCATCCTCTTGCGCGCCCATCACCTCGACCCGCATCAATAACGCTTTAAGTGACTTGGCCAAAGCCTCCCACTCTTTAAGCTTTTTAGCGCGCTCGGCAGATTCCTGCAGGGCCACCGCCTCCGCCTGCAAGTCTGGATACCCTTGCAAACGGGGAATCAAGCCCAGGTAAAGTGTTTGCTTCAACAAGGTCTGCAAAATGGTAAAAGCGCCATGGAACTGCTGTACTTCAGAGGGCAAACCTTGTTCACTGGATATATCCAAGACAGGTTGCGACGTCGAAGCTGTGGACGCGTCAGCCGCATCAGTCAAGGCAATCCCCTCAACCCGGGCTTCAGAAGGCAACCACATATTCGCCATGCCGATCAACTTGTCGGACAGGCTCTCGTCATCACCAAAATTAATGAGCACACGTTCCAGCGTCTCACGCTTTCTGGCAGTATCTATGCCACTGCGCTTGTCGTCCCAGGCTTGCAATAAAACACGAATCGCCTTGGGCCATTTGGTGGAATGACTAAGCTGCTGTTGCATGGCCTCAGTCAGCAATTCCCCCAGCCCTTGCCAGTTATCCTGTTTAAGCACTTTTTCCCAGCGGTTAATCCAGTTGGTTTGCTCCAGCGTGTCGTGGGGCAACTGCTTCAATGCCTTGCGCAACGCACTGGCAGCATCCTCCTTCACCGGTTTACCTGCAATCTCATAGTAAATCTGCATGTAATTGTCCGGTGTCGGTTCGACACGCCTGACAGCCATTTGCTTGATGGTTTCACGTGCAACTTCTGAAGCTGTCATGGATGATCCGTTTGCTGCCATCGTTTTCTGCCAAATCACACTAAAATTAATAGGATGCAAATATTATGCGGGGCGATGATTGGAATTTATTGGTGTATAAGAAGGTAAATAATTGTTTATTTCAGAAGCTTTACCTCTGCAGGTGAAATGAGGCACGGCGAAAATAAGGCGGTAAAAAAACGTTTTTGCGTTACAATAGCGTCCGCGGGCCTCCCCGCATTGTAAGGTAGCCAACCTGGTCAGGTGCGGAAGCAAGCAGCCACAACTATCAAGCAAGTGCCGGGGGTTGGGCTCGCCCCTTCTCTCCAGCCCTTCTGTTTGTCATGCCAGCGTTGATCTCAATGTTATGGTTTGTGGCAAGCATGAGTCGGCAAATTAGGCTAAAGTACAGGTTTGCCTTATTGCTTTTAATCAGTAGAGTGCGCGATGTCTTACCAAGTGTTGGCGCGTAAATGGCGCCCCAAATCTTTTGCCAGTCTGGTGGGCCAGGACCATGTAGTCCAGGCCCTGAGCAATGCTCTGAGCCAACAGCGCCTGCATCATGCTTACCTGTTTACCGGCACCCGTGGCGTCGGCAAGACCACCCTCTCCCGTATTCTGGCAAAATCGCTGAACTGTGCGACCGGCATCACCGCAACGCCTTGCGGCGAGTGCGAGGCATGCCGTGCGATTGATATCGGCCGGTATGTAGATTACGTGGAAATGGATGCGGCCTCTAACCGCGGCATTGCAGACATGGTGAGCTTGCTTGAGCAGGCGATCTACGCGCCGTCCTCCGGCCGCTTCAAGGTCTACATGATAGACGAAGTGCATATGCTGACCAAAGAGGCGTTTAATGCCATGCTGAAAACGCTGGAGGAGCCGCCTGCCCACGTCAAATTCATTCTGGCGACCACAGATCCACAAAAAGTCCCGGTCACCATTTTGTCGCGCTGCCTGCAATTCAACCTGCGCCAAATGGCCAGCAGTACCATTACCGCCCACTTGCAAGACATTCTGGGCCAGGAGCAAATTCCATTTGAGGCGCCCGCATTACAGCTGATAGCGCGTGCGGCCAATGGCAGTATGCGTGACGCGCTCTCACTGACCGACCAGGCAATTGCTTATGGCAACCAGTCCGTCCGTGAAAGCGATGTGCGTAGCATGCTGGGGGCGATTGACCAAAGCTACCTGTATGATTTGTTGCGGGCGTTGATCGCACAAGATGCAGCCAGCCTGCTCAATATCGCACAGCAAATGGAGTCGCGCAGCATCGGCTTTGAAAGTGCCCTGAACGACCTTGCAGCTTTGTTGCATGTGCTAGCTGTCTCGCAATACGCGCCCCAATCAATTGCAGACGATCACCCCGAGCGGCAGAACTTGCTGGAACTTGCCGCAGCCTTGCCCGCAGAAACCCTGCAGCTGTATTATCAGATTGCTATTTTAGGTCACCGCGATATTGGCCTGGCCCCGGATGCTTATGCAGGCTTTACCATGACGCTGTTGCGTATGCTGGCATTTAAAGCCGATGCAATGGCCACCACCCCCGCGCCCCCGTCAAGCACAGAAGGTCATGGCCGTGGCAGCGCTCCGAGTGTTGGCAGCGCGCGCGCCGCCTTGGCGCAAAGTTATCAAGCCAGCAGCGCAACCAACCCTGCAACAGCGGATCATGCGATGCGCAAGCGGGCGGTGGAACAGGCTCCCGAAAGTGCTACTGAACCAGGCGCATCTTTCACCACTGCCCCCCTGGCAGAAATGTCGCAGCCAGCGCTTTCGGCCCCAGCACCGACAGCCGTTGCCAGTGAGGCAGTGCATGTTGCGATGCCTGAGGCGCAAGAAACAAGCGCTGCATTGGACTGGGATGGCAACTGGCGTGCACTGGTAGAGAACCATTTGAGCAAATTGGGCCTGGTACGCGCACTGGCACAAAATTGCGAGCTGGTCCAGTTTGAGGACGATGCCATGACATTGCGGATTAGCGAGTCACATAAACACCTGGCCAGTGCCAATTATCTCGAAAAACTCAATGCTGCTTTAAACAGCCATTTTGGCCGCCGCTTGCAACTGATCATCACCACCAGCCAGGAAGCCAATACGCCCGCCAGACAGCTGGCCGTCGAAAAAGCAGAATTACAGGATCAGGCTACACAAGCGATTATGAGTGACCGGTTTGTGCAAGGCCTGATGCAGGAAATGGGCGCAACGATAGTGCCAAATTCCATTAAACCCTTACATTAACCACACGTAACTTCAGGAGCAGACAATGATGAAAGGTGGCATGGGCAATATGATGAAACAGGCCCAAATGATGCAAGCCAATATGCAAAAAGCCCAGGCAGAACTGGCAAACACTGAGGTGGAAGGTATTGCCAGCAATGGCATGGTCAAAGTGACCATGACCTGTAGCAATGATGTGAAACGCGTACAGATTGATGACGCGGCCATGGATGACAAAGAAACACTGGAAGACTTGCTTATGATTGCGTTGAAAGATGCGAAAGCGAAAGCCGAAGCGACCAGTTCAGCGAAAATGAGTGGCCTGATGCCACCAGGCTTCAAGTTGCCGTTCTAGTGCCTGACGCCCACCCATATTATCGTCGACGCGGAGACCAGGCGTGAATCACCCGGCAGTTCTGGATCAGCTGATCAGTGCCCTGCGCTGTCTGCCGGGCGTGGGGCCCAAATCCTCCACGCGGATGGCCTATCACTTGCTGCAACGTGACCGTGAAGGTGCACAAAAGCTGGCAGCCAGTCTGCAACAGGCGCTGGATAAGCTGGCGCATTGCGATTATTGCAACAACTTCAGCGAGCATCGCGTATGCAGCGTGTGCCAGGATACCCACAGAGACAAATCCACGCTATGTGTGGTGGAGATGCCGACCGACCTCATGATGCTGGAGAATACGCGTAGCTATCAGGGCCAATATTTTGTATTAATGGGAAAACTCTCGCCCATGGATGGCATTGGGCCCAAAGACATTCACCTGGATAAACTGCTCAAACGTGCACAGGACAGCGCGATCCACGAAGTGATTATTGCCACCAACTTTACCTCCGAGGGTGAAGCCACTGCACACTATATTGGGCAGATGCTCAAATCGCGTGGCATTCGCGTCAGCCGGATTGCGCGTGGGTTGCCGATGGGTGGTGAGATTGAGTATGTGGACAGTGGCACGCTGTCTACCGCGTTGCTGGAAAGAAAAGCCGTCACTTAACAGCAAATTAATCGTCAAGCAGTCAAGATAACTGCTGTATTTGATGCCCTTGTGCCAAGACCTTAACAAGTTTTTAAGCAGACTTGTCTTTTATCTTCGTTTTTTCTCTTCATAAACACTCTGTCCTGTCGTTATACAAATGACAGCCTCCCGGTTTTTAATCAGGCGAGTCGTCATTATCGTGAGCTAATAAAAATAAAAGCAAGGTCGTATTCCATGGAATTATTTCTGCATACTTTTGACGCCAATAGTCATACCAACTCTGAAAGTCCGCATTTTTCAGGCATCAACACCGCATCTTTCAGTTATGAGACTGAAGCAGAACTCCTGCAGATTTTAGACCGTGTCATTGCCGAGGAGCCTGCACATACACTCAGAGATACCTGGGTGCTGGTGTCACAGGACAAGCAGGCCATGCATCCAATGGAAGCCTTGCAGGCCACCATGCCATTCAATACCTTTTATGCTAGGCATAAATACCCGTGGCTGCTGTCTGAGCTGACGCCACATGTGCAAATGCATTATCAACCGATTGTCGACTTTGGCCAGAGTGGCAAAGTGTTTGGCTTTGAAGCCTTGTGCAGACTGAAAACACCAGAAGGTAAGTGGCTCAACGGCATGGAGGCTTTCGCCCTTGCCGCCGAGGTTAAACGCAGCCACGAGTTAGACCTGGCCTGCCAACAGTTGGCGCTGATGGGCAAGTCACAATCAATTTCTGTGGACAAGCCCCTCTTTATTAATGTGCTGCCACAAACAATCATGAGTCCGGGCTGGCTCAATTTTATTTTAAATCTATTGAACCAGCAGCAGATTGATCGACGGGATATCGTCATCGAAATTGTTGAGAGTGAAAAAACCAATCCCGAAGTACTGGCGCGTTACTGCGATGAAATCCGTATGCATGGTCTGCGCATCGCACTGGATGACATGGGTTCGGGTTTTAACGGTTTGCGCATCCTGGCTGAGGTACGGGCTGACTTTATCAAGATAGACCGTGCCATTGTGCATGAAGCACAAGGCAGCCGTGTGAGGACAGTGTTACTTGAGGCGATTATTTCGATGGCGCAACGACTGGGATGCACCATTATCGCTGAAGGGCTGGAGCGCGTAGAGGATATTACCTATTGCCAGGATCTAGGCCTGCATTATGCCCAGGGCCATTATTTTGCCCAGCCACAAAGCACGCCGAGCGACAAGGTTGCGGCACTGCCCGTACGGGATGAAGCCCACCGTTCGCATATTCCTGATGATTTTCATATTGGTGAATATATTAGTCACGGCTTGACAATTGATGTCAGCAGCACGCTGGCTGAAGCCAGACGCTTGTTTAACGCGCATGCCGATATTGCAACGGCGGTGGTGCTGGACGGGCAAAAACCGCTGGGGGTATTGCGGCGGGGCAAAGTATTCTCCAAGAAACCCACAGGCCTGGGCGCTTGTTGCGACCCCTTGCCCAAGGTCATCAATCATAAACTGCCCTCTTCGGTGTTGGCGCGCATTTTTTATCTGGAGCGTGGCAATATCGACATCTGGATCACCGTCAATGACGAAGGCGGCTATGTCGGTATCTTGCAGCCGATGGAAATCATGGCTCAGTTGATCAGCCGCAAAACTGCTACCGGCAATCTTCACCCCTTAAGCCATCTGACGACAGGCCCGACACTCCGGCAAACCCTGGATAACAGCTTGCGTAACAATCCCAATACGCAACTGATCTACATAGATCTGGATCATTTCAAGGCCTATAACGACCGCTACGGTTTTATCCGTGGCGATGCCATGATACGACTCCTCTCCGAAATCATCCGACAGGAGTTTCAGGATAAAGCGGGCGTGATGGTGGGCCATATTGGTGGCGATGACTTTGTGCTGATCTATGATCATAAGGCGCCTACCCTTAATGACACCTTATTGCATATCATTAGCCAGTTTCAGGCCCTGGCCGTGCATCTGTATGACGCAACAGATCTGGAACGAGGATTTTTTACCACTGAAGACGGTAAGGATCACCCGGTCGCCAGTGTCTCGATTGCGGTGGTGAATGGCAAACAAGGCAAGCTCGAAAACAGCGTCATTGCCGCTGAACGCGCAGCGCTGCTTAAAAAGATAGGCAAGGCCAATATCGGCAGCATTGTGGTTGTAGAAGATACGCCGCCACAAACCATCCTGCCGAAAAAAGAATTTTATTCAGACTGGCAGCAAAAAGCACTGTCCGCCTTACAGTCGCTGCTACACACGCAACGTTCGACAGGCGCCCATGATTTGGATAGCTGCTTTGCCGAATTCCCCTTCTTTGAGGTGATCTTTGAGTTGGAGCCAAACGGTGTACAACGCTATGCCAACTGGATAAATCCCAACATGTATGGAAAAATCAAGGCTGGCGGTGCAGGCATAGACCGGAGCCAACAAGCCTATTATCGTCGCGTGGCAGAAACTCAGGCGCCTTATATTTCAAGCATTTATCTGTCTACCGCAACCGAAGACTTCTGCCTCACGGTCTCTTTGCCAATTTTGGGTGAGGACGGCCAGCTGGCTAGTATTTTAGTCGCAGATATTAATATTGCGGCGATGGCGGTACTCAGCAGCAAGCGCAATTAGCTGAGCGGCAAGCGCAATGATAAATTGGCGCGGAATCTGCTCAGTTATAAATACGCCAGCAAGTCCTGGGGCTGCTGGATACAGCCATCCGCACCCCATGCCTCAGGCCGATCCACGTCTGACAGGTAGCCAAACAAAGCCACCAGCGTTGTCATGCCCGCTGCATTACCGGCCTGCACATCTCGCTCGGCATCGCCAACATACACCACCTGTTCAGGATCAAGCTGCATACGTTCACAGGCCAATAACAGTGTTTGGGGCGCCGGCTTGGGCTGGGGCGCATCATCCCCGCTGATGACCGCACCCGCGCGGCTATCCAGCGCCATGTGTGTAATCATAGGCAAGGTAAACCGGCGTGGCTTATTGGTGACGATGCCCCAGCGCAGCCCCCGCTGCTCAATCTCCTGTAACACCTCTGCCATGCCGTCAAACAATTGTGGCTGACGGGTCATGACTTGCGTGTATAACTCCAGATATTCAGTGCGCATCTGTTCAAACTCAGCATGATCCGGTAACAGACCAAATCCAATTTCCAGCAGCCCTCGAGACCCATGCGAGGCATAGGGGCGAATCGTCGCTTCTGGTAAAAAGGGCAATCCATGCCGTTCACGCTGCAAATTAAGTGCATATGCCAAATCTGGAGCGGTATCTACCAACGTCCCATCCAGATCAAATAATACGGCTTGCATGTGCTCAACCCTCTTTTACCGCATGTAGCATGTAGTTGACGCTGGTATCTGTTGTCAATTTATATTGTTTACTGAAAGGGTCATAAGTGACGCCTGTCTGATGCTGTAACTCCAGTCCAGATTGACGTAACCAGCTCGCTAATTCAGACGGCTTGATAAACTTGCTGTAATCATGTGTGCCTTTGGGAAGCAGATTAAGGACATACTCAGCCCCGACCACCGCCATCAGGTATGCCTTGGCATTGCGATTAAGCGTGGAAAAAAACAATTGCCCCCCCGGCTTGACCAGTGCAGCGCAAGCACGCACCACGCTGGATGGGTCGGGAACATGCTCCAGCATTTCCATGCAGGTCACCACATCAAACTGCTCCGGCATTTCTGCAGCCAGCGCTTCCACGGCAATACAGCGATACGAAACCTGTGCCCCTGCTTCAAGCGCATGTAATTGCGCCACCTGCAGCGACTTGTCTGCCATATCAATCCCCATCACGTGGGCACCACGTTGTGCCATGGACTCGCTCAGAATACCGCCACCACAGCCGACATCGAGCACCTGTTTGCCCTTAAGCAACGCGCGACTGTCAATATAATTTAAACGTATTGGGTTCAACTGATGCAAAGGTTTGAAGACACCTTGCTGGTCCCACCACTGGTGTGCCAGTTCAGCAAATTTGTTTACTTCTGCAATTTCGACATTGGCCATGATGTTTTCCTAAACAAAATTAATCTGCGGGCTGTTGCATCTTGAGCTGCCACTGCAAAGCGATAGACCGTAATGCCTCGGTCTCAATGCCTGCAAATTGTGGCTGGCCATCTGGTAAGCGCTGATACCGTAATTGACCATTGACCCAGGTATGGGTAACCTGCTCGCGGCTAGCCACATACACCAGATGAGAAATCGGGTCAAAACAAGGCAAGCTATTCAGCTCATCCAGACGAACCGCAATCAGATCAGCCTGCTTACCGACGCTAATGCTGCCAATCTGTGCTTGCAACCCCAGTGCCGTGGCTCCATTAATGGTTGCCATCTGTAGCGCCTGATAAGCTGGCACAGCCTCTGCCTGTTGCGCTGCCACCTTGGCAAGCAAGGCTGCTGTGCGCATTTCCTGCCACAAATCGAGCCGGTTATTACTGGCGGCACCATCAGTGCCTAAACCGATATTGATCCCCGAACGCAACGCAGATGCCACTGGCGCAATCCCACTCGCCAATTTCAGATTAGAACTTGGACAATGCGCGATATGCGCGCCTAAAGTTGCTAGGGTCTCCTGTTCATACTTTTCAAGGTGTACTCCATGCGCCAATACGGTGCTGGGACCAATTACCCCCAGCGCTTGCAAACGCTGCAACGGCCGTACACCAAATTGCTCCTGACTTTGCGCGATTTCCGCCTGGGTTTCATGCAAATGCGTATGAATCCCCAGATTCAACTGTTCGGCAAGTGTGACAACGTCGGTAAAGGTTTGATCACTCACCGTATAGGGGGCATGCGGCGCAAAAGAAAAACTGATAGAGGACTCGGATTTATACTGATCGCGCACTTCTGTGCCCAAGCGGATATATTCACTGGCAGTTGCCGCATAATTACTGGGAAACTCCATAATAGTTAAGCCAATATGTGCGCGTATCCCTGTGCGTTTGGCAGCCTCTATGGTCGCTTGCGGAAAAAAATACATATCGTTAAATGTCGTGATTCCGCCTGCCAGCATTTCCGCACAAGCCAGCAAGCTGCCATCCTGTACGAAAGCGGGTGAGACCCATCTCTTTTCTGCTGGCCAGATATGCTCATTCAACCACGGCATCAACGCATAATCATCAGCATACCCCTTTAACAGGCTCATACTGCTATGAGTATGCAAATTGATCAGCCCGGGCATCACGACATGTTGTGAACAATCAACGACGGGCCAGTCAACCGCCCAATCCGGGATATCGGATTTGGGTACAATCGCCTTGATTTTTCCAGCATCCACAAGAATTGCATGCTGCTCCCGCACGTGTGGCCCTTCATCCATAGTAACGAGCCAGCGTGGTTTGATGATAAATTGGGATTCACTCATGCTTGGATTATAACTGAGGCAGGCTGGCAAATTGAAAGTCCGCCTGCGTGCAGCAACAAAAAAGCCACGCAATTGCGTGGCTTTTTAAACTCACAAGTCAGTGCTTATTGGCAACCTTCTTGTTTCGTACCTTCTGCACGGATTTCAACACGACGGTTAGGTTGCAGGCAAGAGATCAATTTCTTGCTTACTTTTTTACCTTCGCACTGAACCACTGGCTCAGATTTACCTTTACCTTCAGCAGTGATCAAGCTGCTGTCTACACCTTGAGCAACCAAGTAGTCCGCCACTTGTTTTGCACGGCGCTCAGACAACTTCTGGTTGTAAGCTTCAGAACCGATACGGTCTGTGTGACCAGTGACGATCACAGCTTTGATTTCAGGATTTTCTTTGATCTTGGCAGCAACTGCATCCAGTGTAACGCGGCCTTTTTCTTTCAGGTTAGCCTTGTCAAAACCAAACAACTCTTCAGCAGAAACAGTCACTGTTTCGTTGACTGGCTTGCAAACAGGTGCTGGCGCTGGTGCAGGAGCTGGTGCCGGTGCTGGCTCAGCTGCAGCCACTGGAGCTGGTGCTGGCTCTGGCGTTGGCTCTTCAACCACTGGCGCTGGTGCGCCAAAGCGGAAGATACCACCAATATTAAATAATGTGTTATCAACACGGCCAGAATCACCAGCTGTTCCACCAGGGCCGGTAGCTACCAAACGTGCTCTGCTCCATTGATGGCGCAGATCAGCTTGGATACCAAACTTATCATTAAACAAATACTGGGCACCTAAACCTACGTTAGCCATCCAAGAAGTTTTTTTACCATCAATATCAACGTTTGGAATGTTGTAATCTAAATCATTGCGGGCTGCACCAATACCAGCCAACAGGAATGGGCGGAATTTTTCACGACTGAACATATACAATGCGTCCAAACCCAAAGTGGTTTGTTTGTATTTACCACTTGCACCCGCAATGCCAGTATCTTCATCAGCACGGTTATAACCCAGACGACCTTGAATGTCCCAGTGCTCGCTCAGCTCTTTACCAATGGACAAGAAACCACCACGGGCATTATCTGCATCCAGATCACTGTCAGTGTGCATGTAGCTTGCACCTGGCACAACATACCAAGCACCGCGGTACATGTCTTCAGCTTGCGCAGCTTGCGATGCAAAAACAAATGCAGAAGCAATTGCCAAGCCTAAAAAACTTTTTTTCATTCATTGACTCCTTTGTTATTGGGCATTTTCGCCACATCTTTGAAAATACTTACAAACCCAACTATACGCAAACAGTGCAAGAGGCGCAAGCCTAGAGAGCTACAAGCCCAAGTATTTATTGGTTTAGGCGCTCATTTTGCAACAGTTTCCTGACACCTGCCTGACAACGCTCACAATTGATTCAGCCAATAGGTTTGATTGCCTTAACCCTTTTTCACATAAACCACTACGAAAACCCAAAAAGTCCGCCTCTAACGAACACAATTGCGCCAAATACGCCGGTCTGAGTCCGCCGGCCACCCCGACCATTAACTGCAAGCGTCTGGCCATCTCGGTAAATTTCTGAATATGCAATATAGAAACGCAGTCCAAGACTGAGCTAGACTTGTCTATCGTGTCGACCATAACCCCAACATACCCTTGTGTGGCGAGCTTGTTCAAGCGCAACTCAATCGTAGATGTTTGCAATAAACTATCGGGGCTAAACACCGCAACCATCCGCGTGCCTGCCGCAAGCACTTGGCTAATCGCCGCTGTAAACAAAGGATGATCCCAAATGGCTTCCGGCAGCTTAATAATGTCCACGCCAATCTCAAGACGGGATTGGATCAACTCCAGCAATGCAGCCACGGATTCAGCAGTATCGCCCACGGTGGCACTGACCAGAATGTCCGCATGAGCATGCTGCTTTTTGTAACCATTCACTGCCTGCATGATGGCAACTGACTGCGACATACTTAATGCAGAGAGCGCACCATGACTGGTGTCTTTCAAATCAATCAAGCTGACTCCAGCGGCCAGTACCAACTGCGCCTCGACAACCGAATTTACACTGACTAATATGCGCATAGATATCCTTATGCCTGCTGCATGCCTGTTTGCTGTGCCTGGTGGTTGTTAACGCAATCCACCAGCCATTGCCAGGCTTCAAGCTCGTTGGGGCCAGCAGTTTTATCAATCGCAATTTGTAAATACTGCATTTCTTGCGTAATTTTCTCAGCAGGCAACAGATGCAGCCTGCTGACAAGCACGGCCAATTCAACCACTGCCGCCTGGGCACGGTTAAAGCCCATAAATGGCGCATGTGTCTGACTTTCAACCACTTGCATCCATAATTTTGGTCGATTTTCATCCGGCTCGACTGTATCGAGGCTTAATACATGATGCGCCAGACAGTCAGTTAGCCGCACGCTGTGGCCATGCCCGACTGGCAAGGTGGAAAACATTTTTTTTCTGGCAATAGCGGCAGCAAAAACACGAACATCATCAGTCAGATTTAAGACGGCCGACCGGGTATGTAAAATATTCTGCAAGGTAGTTGAGGGCTGGTAAGGCATGATGAGCACGCGCCCTGCCTGCCATTGGATCCCAAACGGCGCAATGTGAACCTCACCTTCAGGAGAGCACGTGGTGATGATGGTTTCGTAAATCATTCTTTGTTTTCCGGGCTGGTTGAATTACCAACGGGCTTTTCCGCTGATGCGTGAACCGTGGCACCACTGGCTTGATCAGGTTTAGTCGCTTCCTGACGCTCTTTGATGGAAGCCTCACGATGTGCAACCTTGGCCTGCTTATTTTGAGCGACTGAGGCAACGCCCCACTCCAGCATTTCATCCTGCACATAGCGTTTCTTCAGTTGCCAGGCAATTTGCGCGCGGGCCAGCTCTACCCCCAAATAAAACGCATGCGAAGCATCGTCTTGTACCTGCAGTTCTGGATAAAATACATAGGGATCCGTCGCTTGCTGCAGACCATCCCGATTATAGACATGTACACCCGCTTCGCTCACCATGATGCGAAAACTGGGGTCCTTAATTTGCCTGGCCATCTCGCCAATTTCCGCCGCACTGTAAGGAAACGGCTTGCGATCATGCAGGCCAAGCAAGCCCGCATCATAGCCACGGGGCAACCGTTTGTCCTGTTTGGCACGGTACATAACACGGCGCGCGATATCTGCCTCAGCCACAGCTTCACAGGCATGCGCGCTAACCGAGGTCGCCAGGACAGCGTTGATATTCAGTTCACTGATCATCCCGAACAGCATGGCGTTAATCCCGGTGGTATCGGCATCCGTCAACTCTGTCAGATTGCCCACGCCCATCATGATCGCGATATCCGGATATTTTTTGCGTAGCTTGTGATAACGTACAATCGATTCGGTGAAACCAAAATGGATGGGATCCAAAATAGGATCGGCAATAAACGCAAGCTCCCGTTTAAGGCAGTACTCGATGGCCCGTTGCAAGCTGGGCATGCTGCCAGGCTTGGCTGGAATCAACACGGGGGTAGAAGCGACTTCTTCTGCAATCCAGAGACTGTTTTCATGCAGGCTTAAGAGGTAATCGGCACCGGCTTTACCCGCTGCCAGCAGATCGTCTTCACGCATGGAATCTACACTTACCTGAAAACCTGCTGACTTGAGCGCACGCACGCTCTCTGTCATGTGCGCAAATGCTTTTCCCGGCAGGCAGCCGAGGTCGATGACATCGGCCCCCTGCTGTTTGAAATGCTGCGCTTTGGCGATGATTTGCTCAACCGTCAGATCTGGTGCATCGACAATTTCAGCAAAAATCAGCACACTATGCTGGCTTAAATCGGGCACTTTTCCTTGCTGACCAAAATATTGTGGCAAATCCTTCAAGTCTTTAGGTCCTCGCTCTACAGGCACACCCCACTGCGACTCCAGCAGGCCGAGATCGCCCTGACAGAGACCAGGTAAAATGACTTTATCAATATTCTCGACTTTGGGTAAGCGGCGGGCGATCAGGGGCGGCGTCATCAATGCCGCAACAGACACCCCGATCTGTTTCACTTCATATTCAAACGGAGACTGTTTACTGTCGGCCTGTATCGCTTGTAATACCTGATGCAGACTGTGTTCTGCCAGTTTTCCGGTAAGAAACAGCAGTCGATTCATGGTGTTAGTCGTGAGTGTGCTCTACCTGTACGCCCTGATGCAAATGCAACTCATGCACGGCTGCCAGACGCGCCATGATCGCATGCTGCAAACCAGCCATGTCTTCAACGACCGTGGTATCCGCAAAGCGTTTTAACTGGGCCACATTATCCAGATCGATCTGGCGTGGATAGACCTTGACCACGTTGTCTCTGGGTGCTTCCGACTCCAACTCTGGCGCCGTATCACATGCAAACACAATGCTTTGGATCCGCGTTTTACCTGCTTGCGCAAACAGGTTGGTGACCAGGCTATCCGAAAAGCCATATGCCATTTTGGCGATAGTATTAGACGTCGCAGGTGAAATCACCAGCGTGTGATATACGCCCTCATAAAAACGCTCGACCGGGACGCTGCTGGCTGTTTTGTCCTGATAGACCTTGTGGCCAGAGGCTTCCAGTGCAGCCTGAAAGCCATATTGCTGGATAATTTCGGCCGCTGCACGGCTCAGGTAAATATCGACCTCCTGCAAGGTTTGCAGAATGGCCAATGACTCTCGCAGATAATGGCCGGAACCGGTAATTGCCCATGCCAATCGTTGTGCACGCATGTCAAGTCACCTTACTCAGGCGAAAGGATGTTGCAGCACGATGGTTTCATCCCGCTCCGGGCCAGTCGAGACAATGGCAATCGGCACGCCACAGACCGCTTCCAGACGCTTGAGGTAATGCTGCGCATTTTTGGGTAATGCATCCCAGGTTTTGACACCGAAGGTGGTTTCGCTCCAGCCTGGCACGGTTTCATAAATCGGCTCACAACGGGCGACGTCATCCGCACCGACCGGCAGCATATCAACCACTTTGCCATCCAGCTTGTAACCCGTGCAAATATCCAGTGACTCAATGCCATCCAGCACATCCAGCTTGGTAATACACAAGCCAGTCAAGCCGTTGATTCGCGCAGAGCGACGCAAGGCTGCAGCATCAAACCAGCCACAGCGGCGTTTACGTTTGGTCACAGTCCCGATTTCCTGTCCCTTGTGAGACATCTGGTAACCTGGTGCGCCTTCTGTTTCAATATCCAGCTCGCTTGGGAAGGGGCCGCCACCCACACGCGTCGTGTAGGCTTTGGTAATACCAAGCACATAGTGCAGCATGTTGGCACCAACACCGGTCCCTGCTGAGGCTTGGCCAGCGATACAGTTGCTGGAAGTCACATAGGGGTAAGTCCCATGGTCCACATCCAGCAAGGTGCCTTGTGCGCCTTCAAACAGCAAGTGTTCGCCACGGGCATTGGCTTCATATAACGCCGCAGAAATATCAGCCACCATCGGCTTCAACGCCACAGCGTGCTGCATGCTGGCATCGTATTGCTGCTGGAAATCTACCGCAGCAGAACCCAGATAATTGGTCAATACAAAATTGTGATAATCCATGACTTCGCGCAGCTTTTCGGCGAAGCGCTCAGGGTGGAACAAATCATAGACACGCAAGGCGCGGCGTGCGACCTTGTCTTCATAGGCAGGGCCAATGCCCTTGCCTGTAGTGCCAATTTTTTTCTCGGCGCTGCGCTTGGCTTCACGTGCCAAATCAACCGCAACGTGATGAGACAAAATCAATGGACAGCCAGGACTGACTTTGAGACGGTTTTTAACATCCAGCCCGCCTTGTTCCAGCGTGGAAATCTCATGCAGCAAATGGGTGGTATCCAGCACCACGCCATTACCGATATAGCAATTGACGCCATCGCGCACAATACCAGAAGGCACCAGGTTTAACTTGTAGACTTTTTGCGCATCCCCTTGGCCGACGACCAGGGTGTGACCCGCATTGTGACCACCCTGAAAACGCACTACACCTTGCGCATGGTCGGTCAGCCAGTCAACAATTTTACCTTTACCTTCGTCGCCCCATTGGGTGCCAATCACAACGACGTTCTTTGCTTGCTTAAATTGTGTCATGTTCAATCAATATCTTGTCTATACAAATTAAAGAGGCGGCGTATTACACAGCCACCACTTGCCAGCGACCATCCACCTTTTGCAACAGACGGTCACAGGCCAATTCAGAATAATCCACCTGCGCATCAGGCAAGGCTTCAACCACCACCTGACCTTGCGCGCGTAAGGTCTCTATCAGGGCTACCAAGTCAGCATCCTGCGTTGCAGGCGCCAAAATCCCTTTGTCCATGCTCGCAGGGCCCAAGGCGAGTAAGGCACCACGCAGATCCAGGCTAAAGCCTGTCGCCGGACGTGCCCGGCCAAAGGCAGCCCCCACCTCATCATAGCGGCCACCCAGTGCAATGGGGCCAGCATAGCCTTTGGCATAGGCCGCGAAGACGATGCCGCTATGGTAGTGATATCCACGCAACTCACTTAAATCAATGGTCACCGTCACATTACGATCACCCAGCGCTTTCGCGACTGCCTCCAACTCAAGCAAAGCCTGTTCGATCTCTTCAGAGTCAGGCAATACTTCACGCGCCTGATCCAACACCTCAATGCCACCATTGAGTTGGGCCAGGGCAATAAAAGCTTGCCTGGATTTTTCGGGCAGATTCACCACCAGTTGCTCTACCAATGAGATGTCTTTGGCTTGCAAAGCCGCTTGCAGGGCTTGTTCTTGCGGCAGGCCCAATTGCGCGGTATGCGACAGGCTGGCGAAAATCGCTGCATGACTCAGGTCCACAAACAAGGTTTCCATGCCTAACAACTGCAAGGCTTTGACCATCAGCCGCTGCACTTCAATATCGCTGGCAATACCGGCATGACCATACAACTCTGCCCCGAGTTGCAAAGGCTCACGGGTGCGCGCCAGGCCATCCGGCTTGGTTCTCAAAACGGTCCCGGCATAACACAAGCGCGAGACACCGGCATGATTGAGCATATGCGCATCAATGCGCGCAGCCTGTGGCGTCGTATCAGCACGCAAGCCCATCAAGCGCCCGGTCAGTTGATCCACCACTTTAAAGGTGGCGATATCCAGATCGTGACCGGTCCCGGTGAGCAGGGATTCAACATATTCCATCATGGGCGGCATCACATACTGGTAGCCATGGACACGGAACAAATCCAGCAGTTGCCGACGGTAGGACTCAAGCCGTGCTGCTTCAGCAGGCAGCACATCTTCAATATATTCAGGGAGTAACCAATTATGCATCCCGCCATTATACCTGCAAACCCCTGCCGAAAGCACGGCTTTAGCAACCTGCCAGCAAGTCGCGTCAGCCTTGCACTCCGTTAAAATCCAAACAAAAAAGCACACGCAAGGTGTGCTTTTTTTAAAACGCTTAACCATATCAGCTTGGTGGCATTCACCCGTTAACGATTTAACCAGAGAATGAACAAACCAAACAGCATGGAAATAAAACCAATAAAGCGAATTTGACCATCTCGCAGTTGTAGCATTCGCTCAAAAGTATTGCGCCAGGCTTTGGTTAATAACAGCGGCATCAAGCCTTCAATCAGCAACACGCCGCCCAGCACACTCCACCACCAGTTCATGGCGCAAGTATTACTTTTTACCGCTGCTACGCATGTATTTAAAGAAGTCTGAACTTTGGTCAATCACCATCACGTCAGACTTGCTCTTGAAGCTGTTTTTGTAAGCTTCCTGGCTGCGGTAGAAGGCATAAAACTCAGGATTTTTACCAAACGCCTGAGCATAGACTTCTGAGGCTTTGGCATCGCCCTCGCCTTTGATTTTCTGCGCATCGCGATAGGCTTCAGCAATAATCACTTCACGCTGCTTGTCAGCATCGGCACGAATTTTTTCTGCCGCTGCTGCACCTTGTGAGCGCAACTCATTGGCCACCGATTTACGCTCGGCCTCCATGCGTTGATACACGGATTCGCTGACTTCTTTCGGCAGATCTACACGACGCAAGCGCACGTCCATAATCTGGATGCCCATTTGGCGGCTTTCCTTGTCTGCGCGTTGACGCAGGATTTCCATGATCTGTGAACGCTCGCCAGAGACGACATCGTGGATGGTGTGTTTACCAAATTCCGCACGCAAGCCGTCATTGACCATCTGCGACAAACGACGCTCGGCCTGCACTTCATCGCCACGCACAGAAACGTAGTATTTGGCCGGGTCGATAATGCGCCATTTCACAAACGAATCCACCAATACGTTTTTCTTTTCACTGGTGATAAAGCGGTCTGGTTCTTCCCAGTTCAGCGTCAGAATACGCTTGTCGTAATAGCGGATGTTCTCCACCATAGGCATCTTGAAGTAAAGACCAGGGTCTTTTTTCACCGAGACAATTTCGCCCAGACGGAAGACCAGCGCATATTCACGCTGATCAACCGTATATGCTGATGATGTCACCAAGACCAGCAAGACAAACACCCCAATTAACAAACTTCCAATATTTCTCATCATGTATTTTCCTTGAGGGGCAGACTAGCGATATTCGCGATCACGACTACGCATGGCATCCCTGGAGCGGTCTAGCACACTCGCGTCAGCCGGTGGCTCGATGGCTGGCTTATCCGCCGGGACGGCAGAGCCAGCTGCGGCATTACTGCCTGCACCACTCATGCTCATGAGTTTATCCAGTGGCAAATACAGCATGCTGTTGCCATTTTTCTGATCAACCAGCACTTTGCTGGTATTGGCCAAAATATGTTCCTGCGTATCGAGATACAAACGCTGGCGGGTTACTTCTGGTGCCTTGTTGTACTGCGCCAGAATCTGCTCGAAACGGTCTGCATTACCCTTGGCTTCGTTCTCCACCCGCAGCTTGTAACCCGCGGCCTCTTCGGCCAACCGCGACGCTGTACCACGTGCTTTAGGGATCACATCATTGGCATAGGCCTGACCTTCATTTTTCTGGCGTTCCAAATCTTGCTTGGCCTTGACTGCATCATCAAATGCCGCCTGTACCTGTTCTGGGGGCTGTGCATTCTGCATGGTGACGTTAACAATATTGACGCCGGATTGATATCTGTCCAGCATGTCCTGCATGAGTTTTTTCGCTTTGGCAGCCACATCATCCCGGCCTTCATACAGCACGAAGTCCATCTTGCTCTTGCCTACCACTTCGCGGATGGCTGTCTCTGCCACACCACGCACGCTTTCTTCGGTGGAGCGGTTGCTAAACTGATAATCTTCCACCGACTTCAGGTTGTATTGCACAGCCACCTGCAAATCAATAATGTTTTCGTCATCGGTCAACATTAAAGACTCTTTAAGCTCTTTGCTACGGCCAGATTCGCCCTCATAAGAACGGTAGCCCATTTCAATGGTACGCACCTGCTCGAGGTTCACGTTTTCCACGGTCTCAATCGGAAATGGCAAATGCCAGCGCGGGCCAGGCATGGTGGTTTCCACATGTTTGCCAAAACGTAACACCACACCGCGAGAGCCCTGATCAACAATATAAAAGCCAGAGCCCAGCCAGATCAGCGCCACCAACCCTAAAATCGGGGCCACTGGCAAGGATTGTGGCGCAGGTGCTGATCCACGCGGACCACCCTGCCCGCCTTTATTGTTGCCAAATAACCGGTTCAGCTTTTGATTTAAATCCTTGAACACCTCGTCTAGATCGGGCGGGCCTTCATTGTTTTTATTCCAAAAGCCTGGAAATTTTTTCATGCGTGTACTCCGTATGTTTTGATCTTTTTAAACGTAAGCACTTTCTTCGGTGCTGAGTTTTTTCAGGTATTGCTGATGCTCTAACAGCGCCTGGCGTAAATCCTCTATGCCTATGCCATCCCTGGCTGACACACGAACAGTTCGGATATTACCATACTCGTCGCGGTCGATTCCGGGCGGCATGCCCATGCGGTCAATCTGGTTAAGCACCAGAATCTGTGGGACCCTAGCAGCACCAATCTCGTTCAATACGATATTGACTTGTTCGATTTGCGCATCACGGTTCGGGCTGGCCACATCAACCACATGCAGTAATAAATCGGCCTGCGCGGCCTCTTCAAGCGTAGCACCAAAGGCTTCAATCAAAGTCGTAGGCAAATGCTTGATAAAGCCGACCGTATCTGACAACACCACCGGATAACCTTCCGGCAGGTGCATTTTACGAGAGGTGGTATCCAGTGTGGCAAACAGCTGATCCGCCGCATAGACACCCGAGTGTGTCAGGCGATTAAACAAGGTGGATTTACCCGCGTTGGTATAGCCGACCAGAGACACGGTCATCAGGTTGGAGCGTTTGCGCGCACGGCGTTGCATGCCACGTTGCTGCTTGAGTTTATCCAGCTTTTCACGCAACTGCTTGACTCGCACGCGCAGCATGCGTCTGTCCAGCTCGAGCTGGGTTTCACCAGGGCCGCCTCGCACGCCAATCCCGCCCTTTTGTCGTTCAAGGTGGGTCCAGCCACGCACCAACCGCGTAGACAAATGCTCCAGTTGGGCAAGCTCGACTTGCAGCTTACCTTCGTGCGATTGCGCACGTTGGGCAAAGATATCCAGAATCAGGCCGGTGCGGTCTACCACACGTGCTTCAAGCAACTTTTCAAGGTTGCGCTGTTGCGAGGGGCTCAAGTCGTGATTGAAAGCCGCGACTTTGCTGTGATAGGCGGCCATCAAGGCCTTTAACTCATCTGCCTTGCCAGAGCCGATAAAGTATTTGGGATCAGGCGCATGACGCTTGCCTTCCAGCGTCGCTGAGATATTGAGGCCAGCAGTTCCGGCCAGGTGGCGGAGTTCTTGCAAACTTTCTGCGTAGTCAGCATCACCAAAGTTGACGCTGACCAGAACGACGGCATCTCCGCCGCTTGGTCTATCAAACATGCATTAAGATTCTTGAGCGGCGTCGTGCGATCCGAGGCTGACTGGACGTGCAGGAACGATGGTGGAAATGGCGTGCTTGTACACCATTTGTGTCACGGTGTTTTTTAACAAAATGACATATTGATCAAAAGAATCGACCTGCCCTTGCAATTTAATGCCGTTTACCAGATAAATGGACACTTGAACGTGCTCTTTTCTGAGTGCATTCAAAAACGGATCTTGCAGCATTTGGCCTTTATTATTCATGGAATTGCTCCTTGTTTGTTTTAATCGTATTGGAGTTTTATTATCTTGAACACCAATCCCTCATAGTGACTATGATTGTACTAATTTGTTCCTTTTTCAATCCCCGCGCTTTACTTTTTTGGAAATAAAGCGCGGATGCGCTGCAGACAAGCCTCTTTACCCAGAATTGACATCACCTGATCAATGCTAGGCGACTGTGCTATGCCGATCAAAGCTACCCGCAAAGGCATCGCCAGCTTGGGGAACTTGATCTGCTGCTCAGTGACCACCTGATTTAGCGCATCGTGAAGCATATCGGCAGTCCAGTCAGAATCTTGAGTTTTTTCTAAAAAAAGTTCGATATAGCCAGTGGTTTCCGGCAACACATGTTTGGTTTTATCCGCCTCATTGATCTCAGGCATCTGGTAGAAGAAGGCAATTTCCCTGGCCAGTTGATTGAGGTTATTGGCACGCTCACGGTATAAATTCAATACTGCCAGCAAATCTGGCGACTGTGTTTCTGTGACGCCTAATGCAGCCAAACGGGGTTTGACTTCATCGGCAATCCGCTCCAAGGGCAAGGTTTTAATGTAATGCGCATTGAGCCAGTTGAGTTTTTCAGTATTGAACTGTGCGGCGGACGGCGTGATATGGTCCAGATCAAACCACTCACAGAACTGCGCCATGCTGAACACTTCATCATCCCCATGCGACCAGCCCAGACGCGCCAGATAGTTGAGTACCGCCTCACGCAAATAACCGTCTTCATGGTATTGCATGACGCTCACGGCACCATGGCGCTTGGACAGCTTCTGACCATCATCACCCAAAATCATGGACAAGTGCGCATACTGCGGCACCTGTGCACCCAGTGCCTGGAGCATGTTGATCTGGCGCGGAGTGTTGTTGACATGGTCATCGCCGCGAATCACTTGCGTGACGCCCATTTCCCAGTCATCCACCACCACACAGAAGTTATAGGTTGGCGTACCGTCAGCCCGCGCAATAATCAGGTCATCCAGCTCGGCATTGGCAATCTCAATGCGACCCTTCACCATATCCTCCCAGGCCACCACGCCTTCGGTCGGGTTTTTGAAACGCACGACCGGTGGCACATCCTTAGGCGGCTCAGGCAACACTTTACCGGGCTCAGGCCGCCAGCGGCCATCGTAACGCGGCTTCAAACCCTGCTGCATCTGGCTTTCACGCAAGGCATCCAGCTCTTCTTTGCTGCAATAGCAATAATAAGCATGGCCAGCATCCAGCATCTGCTGGATCATTTTTTTGTAAGTCTCCATGCGCTGCATCTGGTAAAACGGACCTTCGTCATGATCCAGTTGCAACCAGGCCATGCCATCCAGAATGGCCTGCACGGCTTCCGGCGTGGAGCGTGCAACATCCGTATCTTCAATACGCAAAATAAACTTGCCGCCATGGCGCTTGGCATACGCCCATGAGAACAAGGCGGTACGCGCACCGCCAATATGCAGATAACCGGTAGGACTGGGGGCAAAACGGGTTTTAACAGCTTGCATGATGACTCTTGAAATTAAAACAGGCGTGCATTTTAACATGCCGCCTGTCAACACCGTGTTTAGTCTGGTTAAGATTGAAGCCGTGCGCGCAGAGGACGCATTGAAGCTGGTTTAAAATCACGCTAAGATGCGCGTATGCAAACTGCGCAATTAGATACAAACTTGGAAATTCATGTAGGCGAGCTCTATGGCAAGCCAGACGCCGATGGCCACATTGCCGTCTTGTATCACGTGCTGGCTGTTCACAAACAGGGCATCACCTTGCAAAATATGGACAATCCGCTCAGTCAGTTTGAGACCACAGCCGGCAAGCTGCTGCAATCCGGCTACATCCGCCTGAGTCAAACACCTTACGTCAACTTGCAACAGGCCAACAAACGTAAAAAAAATGCGGCCACCAAGCTCACACGCTGTCCGTTTACCACCGATATTTTTGCTGAACGCGCGGATAGCGAACGGCCACAGCTCGCCATTTAAAAAGACGGTAGGCTAGGCCGTTGCCTACCCAAGCTGAAACGCGTCACCCTTTTATCTCAACGCTAATTGAGCACTACGACAGCGATCTGCTTAAAAGCCTGTCTGATTTAAAGTGGCCTGAATCAACGACTTGGCCTAGCAGCCCTAAAACTCCGGTGGCGCCCCGATCAAATCATGGCCTTGCGCATCGATAATCTGTACATCCACAAAATCACCCGGGTTCAAGCCATCTGCATCTTGCAGATAAACAATGCCATCAATTTCGGGCGCATCTGCCTTGGTGCGGGCAATGCCGATGATGTTTCCATCGTCATCTTCAGTGAGTTCATCCACTAGCACGGTTTGCAGGCTGCCGATTTTAGCCGCCACCTTGGCGGCACTAATGCGTTCCTGCACTTCCATAAAGCGGCTCAGGCGCTCTTGTTTGATTTCTTCAGCCACCGGATTAGGCAAATGGTTGGCCGCTGCGCCATCCACTGCCGAATAGGCAAAGCAACCGACGCGGTCCAGCTGCGCTTCTTCCATAAAGTCGAGCAGCATTTTAAAGTCATCTTCAGTCTCGCCGGGGAAGCCGACAATAAAGGTACTACGGATAGCGATTTCCGGGCAAATATCACGCCAGGCCTTGATACGGGCCAGGTTGTTTTCACTGCTGGCCGGACGCTTCATGGCTTTGAGCACCGCCGGGCTGGCATGTTGGAGCGGCACATCGAGGTACGGCAAAATCGCCCCTTCTGCCATCAATGGGATCACGTCATCAACATGTGGGTAGGGATACACATAGTGTAAGCGCACCCAAACGCCCAGCTCGCCCAAGGCTTTACTGAGTTCGGTCATATGCGTTCTAACTGGCCTGCCGTTCCAGAAGCCTTTGCGGAATTTCATGTCCACGCCATAGGCTGAGGTATCCTGCGAAATGACCAAAATTTCGGAGACACCAGCATTCACCAAGCTCTCAGCCTCATTGAGCACGTCACCAATCGGACGGCTGACCAAATCGCCGCGCATGCTGGGGATAATGCAGAAGCTGCAACGGTGGTTACAACCTTCTGAAATTTTAAGGTAAGCATAATGCTTGGGCGTGAGACGAATGCCTTGCGGCGGCACCAGGTCGGTGTAGGGGTCGTGCGGTTTGGGCAGGTGTGTATGTACATGCCCCATCACCTCTTCCAGGGCATGCGGGCCAGTCACGGCCAACACGCTGGGGTGTGCGTCCGTGACCACGTCTTTTTTCGCACCCAGGCAACCTGTCACAATCACCTTGCCGTTTTTGTTGAGCGCCTCGCCAATCGCATCCAGCGACTCTTGCACCGCAGAGTCAATAAAACCACAGGTATTCACCACCACCAGGTCAGACTGCTCGTAACTGTTGCTGATTTCATAGCCTTCGGCCCGCAACTGGGTCAGGATACGCTCGGAATCGGAGCCTGCCTTGGGGCAACCCAATGAGACGAAACCAACTTTAGGTGAACTTTGCATGATGCTTCCCTCTTAACCTTCTACCAACCATTTGGTCAGGGCAACTGAAGCCACCCCCAACACAATTAACAATAACTGATTCATGGTATCGCGCAATGCCGTACGCTTGTGCAAGCCTGGAATCAGGTCCGCCACCGCCACATAGAGCATGCTGGCTGCGGCAAGACTCAAGATATAGGGCACCCAGTGCTGCACCGCATGCAGCGCAAAATACGCAATGATACCGCCAAGCACGGTGGCCAGACTGGAGCCGATATTGAACAAAAAGGCTTTTTGTTTACTGTAACCGGAATGTAACAAAATCAGGAAGTCGCCGACTTCCTGCGGAATCTCATGAGCGATAATCGCCAGTGCAGTCACTACGCCCACCTGCATATCCACCATAAATGCCGCGCAGATCAGGATGCCATCAACAAAATTGTGAAAGGTATCGCCTACCATGATCATCAAACCACTGCGGCCACCATCATGGCCGTGCGCGTGACCATGTAAATGAGGATGCCCTATCATCTGGCTAGGCTGCGCCGCGGGCAATCTGAACTTGATTGCGCCTTGCGGCTTTTTGGTAACAGGCTGGCCTGGATGTAACTCGGGGCAATGGGCCTCGTCATGCATGGCATGTATTTCACAGTGCTCGCCATGACAATGCCGCCACAGCACCAGTTTTTCCAGCGTAAAAAACAGTAGCACACCAAACAGCATGGTACCGGTCATCGCCTCGATATTGGGGCTGCTTTCAATCGCGTGCGGCAAAATCTCAAGAAACACCGCGGCCAGCAAGGCGCCAATCGCATAACTCACCAGCAAAGGCACCCAATGCTTTTGAGCATTGAGCGCAAACAGGGCTGCGACACACACACTGAGCACGCCCCCTAGCAAACAGGCCAGCATCATGCCGGTAAAAGGCGAAATATCAGTCAACAAAGGGGTCAAAGCAAACATGCCGAGTGATTAAAGGAAGCCGCGCATTATACGTGAGTTATCAAAAAAACAAAGCATAAACAATTAGTTAACGCGTGCAGATGCCAGGTCAGCTGGCTCAAATAAACTGCGCAATGATGTAGCCAATCACAATGCCGATCAGCAAGGCCATGGTCAATCCGCGGTAGGTCAACACATCCCGTGAGTAACCACGACGAATGGCAATGTAAGACATTAGGTAACCTACGGCATTGAGCAGCCAGATAAAGCCAAAGCTGAGCACCTTGACAATGATGGGGCCAATCAATGGCACCAGGCCAATTACGCCGACCAGCCACACCAGCAACCCTGACAACAGGCCGAACAACAGCGTGACCGCCGCCAGTACCCGCGTATCCCAATGGAAATGCTGCCCCAGTAAAAACAAGCAAAGCAAAGCCACCGCGAACAATACCATTTGTGGCCAGGCGCGCAATGTACTACGCGTAGCGCTCACCTCCCCCGGTGTATTTGCCGGGTGCCGCCTGGCGCGCAATCTTTTCATCATAAGGCACTATCCACGCATAGCCCGGCCACCAGGGCAGGCAAGTCAGGCACAGCGACGCAGCACTGCCAATGCGGTTGACGCAAGGCCACATCGCCGGCATAGCCCCAGGTCACCAGCACGAAGTCCATCAGGTTGGCCTCGGCCGACTGGCCATCTTCAAGACGGTCACCGATATACAAGCAATCCTGGATTTTTAAATCATGCTCGGCGACCACGCGCCCTATCATCTGCGCTTTAGACTTCAATGCCGGGCTGAAATAATCCAGTGCATAGATGCCCGCAAAAAAGTCCTGCCAGCCCAGATAGACCATGATTTTTTCAGTCGGATCAAAGCGTTTATTGGTCGCAATATACAGCGTATAGCCCTCTGCCTTGAGTTGCTGCAGCATGGCCGGAACACCATCAAACACCACTGACTGCTGATAACCGGTGCTGTCATAATGCTGCTTGAAAGCTGCGGCCAAGGCGTTCAACACAGCCGCATCTTCGCTGCCAGACAGCCGTTTAAGCGTTTCCATGAGCGGCGGGCCAATCACCTCATTGCCCAGTGCCATCCCGAGTGGCGTATTGGTCGAACGGAAAGCCGACTCAAAACAATGCAGAATACTGGGTGCGGAATCGATGAGCGTGCCATCGAGGTCAAAAATCAGATGTTTTTTCATTATTTAAATAATATATTGGGTTGAGCCACAGGGCACTCAGAGATCAATCTCTATCAACCAGCTTGCAATAGCGCAATATTCACATACTCCAGCGTATGAATCCTCATGAGGATCCAATACGTTCGTGCCTGACGCTGTATCCACTATGGCGAAATACACTACTCCAGCCAAATCAAGCTGGCCATACGCCCGGTATCGCCATCACGCCTAAAGCTGAAAAACGTCTCTGGTTCACGATAAGTACAGCGTCCACCGCCATAGACCTGCGTCACTCCTAGCCTGGAAAGCCGTTGTCGCGCAATCGTATACATGTCTCCCAGCCATTTTTCACCATGCGCCTGAAATGCATGTTCTGCCTGTTCATCTTGCGCCATAAATTGCGCGCGCACTTCACTCCCCACTTCAAACGCTTGCGGGCCAATGGCCGGACCTAACCAGGCCATGAGCCTGGCAGGCTCAACCGGCATGGCTTTTACCGTCGCTTCTATCACCCCGTCACACAAACTGCGCCAGCCAGCATGCACAGCCGCCACCACACTCCCCGCCTGATCACAGAGTAATACAGGCAGGCAATCGGCGGTCATGGTGACGCAGACCACCTGTTTGCGGGTGCTAAAACTGGCATCCGCGCTTTCCAGGCATGAGGATAACGCCGCATCTATCACGCGTACCCCATGCACCTGGTTAAGCCACACCGGCTCACTCGGCAAATAGGGACTCAGTAATTGTCTGTTGGCCGCCACATGCTGAGGCAAGTCCTTGACATGATCCCCCAAGTTCAGACTGGCATAGATGCCTTGACTAACACCGCCAAGACGCGTGGTTTGCAAGGCCTTCACGCAAGCAGGCGCGGGCCAATCAGGCAAAATAACAGGCAAGTCAGCCATTATGCCTCGTCCTCTTCGCCTTCTTCATCCCAGACATCCTCATCTAGCTCAGTATCGAGATCCTCGTCAAAATCTTCATCGCCCCAATCTTCGTCATCTTCACCAATGAACAAGCCGTTTTCATCCACATTGAAATCGACAGGCGCCAGCGGCTCATCGGGCAAGTCGGTCGTGCGCATAGCGTCCAGCAGTTCACGCATGTCATCAGCAAGCTCAATCTGCCATTCCATGGGCGCATTCGTCACCGGGTGAATCAAGCCGAGCTTGATCGCATGCAAGGCCTGACGCTTGAAATTGCCGATGACCTCACGCAATTCCGGCGTCATCATCTTGTGCGGAATAATATTGCCTATGCCATACAGCGGATCACCGACCATAGGCGCTTTCAGATGCTGCAAATGCACGCGGATCTGGTGGGTACGACCGGTTTCCAGGTTGCAGCGCAAATAGGTATTGGTGCCAAACCGCTCAAGGATCTCGTAATGCGTGATGGCGGTTTTACCTCGTCGCACCACCGCCATTTTGGTTCTGTGGTGCGGATGGCGCCCTATCGGCTGATCCACCTTACCATTACGCCACAACTGGCCCCAAACGATGGCCCGGTACTCACGTTTAACCGTGCGCGCCTGCAATTGACGCACCAGGCTGGTCTGTGCTTCCAGCGTTTTGGCAACCACCAGCAAACCGCTGGTATCCTTGTCCAGCCGGTGCACAATACCGGCACGTGGCACCTCTTTGAGCGCTGGCCAGTGAAACAGCAAGGCATTGAGCAAGGTGCCGCTCCAGTTGCCGGCCGCCGGATGCACTACCAGACCAGCAGGCTTGTTAATAATGATCAGTGCATCGTCTTCGTATACAACATCCAGTGCAATGTCTTCTGGCTCAAACGCATTGTCCTGCGCATTTTTAGGGGGAGTCACCACCAGTCGCTCGCCCCCCCACACCTTGGTTTTGGCCGTGGGCGCCTTGCCATCGAGCAAGACCAGACCCTCTTTAATCCAGGCCTGCAGGCGGCTGCGAGAATGGTCTGGCAACATCTGCTGCAAGGCCAGGTCCAGGCGCTGCCCGCCAAGGTTGCTGGGGACGACCAGCTGTAAGGAGGTGCTTTCTTTCATATTTTCAAACAGCATCAGTTATAATGCTTTGAGTTCCCTTGATAAAACAACATAAATCAACATGCTTCGCATTTTACCGCTTAACACCCTGTTCACGCGTGCTTTTATTTTGATTGGCGCGCTGGCCTTGAGTGCCTGTGCCATTTTCGGCAATCCGAATCCCCCTGACGAAACCAAAGGCTGGAGCGAACAACGCCTTTATGCCACGGGCCAGGAAAAAATGGTTGACCGTAACTATGACAAGGCGATTGAGTACTTCCAGAAGCTGGAGGCACGTTATCCGCATGGTGCGTATGCGACGCAGTCCCAACTCGAAGTTGCTTATGCCTACTACAAAAAATCAGAACCGATTCTTTGCCTGTCTGCGATAGACCGCTTTATCAAGCTCCACCCTAATCACCCCAACCTCGATTACGCCTACTATCTCAAGGGCCTGGCCACCTTTAACGAGCGAGGCGTCATTGAAAAATATACCAAGCAAGAAATTAACGACCGCGACCCCAAAACTCTGCGTATTTCGTTTAACGCCTTTAAAGAGCTGGTTGAGCGTTTCCCTACCAGCCGTTATAAAAACGACGCCACCCAGCGCATGATTTACCTGGTCAATACACTGGCACTGCACGAAATGCATGTCGCGCGTTATTACATGCAACGCAAAGCCTACGTCGCCGCACTCAATCGTGCTCGCTATGTGCTTGAGACCTATCCCAATTCCAGCTCCATCGAAGATGCGCTGGTCATGGAGATCAGTGCTTACGATGCCATGGACATGACAGACCTGAAAAATGAAGCGCTGCGTGTTTTAAAAACCAACTATCCTGATAATCCTATGATTGCCGGTAAGGTTCAGGAAGAAGAAAAAGTCTGGTGGAAATTCTGGGAAAGCTTGTATTAAGCAGGTTAGCTATATGACTCTACAAAAAACGCCAGCAAGCTGGCGTTTTTTATTAAAGACAAATCGTGCAAATTGATATGGTTGCATACTGATCATGACATCCCTTTTACAAGGATGAACACGATTACAAATCCTGCCCTTCAAAACACGCCTAGATGCTCACGACCTATTGAACTGAATGACGAATGAATTATGCAACCATACGTATGCCAGCAAATTCATTTATGACATCACCTCCTCCAGTCGAAGCAAAAAACCTGTCTTTCCAGCCTTATGATTTAGCTCTACTTACCAGTCACATGATTGACAGTAATATGTCAGCGTCATATTATATTGAGAATAATTATCAATATCAAAAAATACACTCCCTGTGGATGCCTCACCGCAACAAGAAATTCATACGATCTATCACGCCCATCATGGATGGTTAGTCGGCTGGCTAAAGCGGCGATTAGGTTGTATACACCATGCCAATGATCTGGCCCATGACACCTTCCTGAGGTTAATTACAAAATCCTTAATCATTTCACAGGTAGATGAACCACGTGCCTTTTTAACCACCATTGCACATGGTCTCATGGTAGACCAGTTTCGGCGCAACGCGGTCGAACAGGCATACCTACAGGCGCTTACTCACCTGCCGGAAGCACTTGCCCCTTCTCCTGAAGAACAGATGGCATTGATGGAAATACTGTTACAGTTAGACAAACTATTAAATGGGCTGAAGCCTGTCATCCGCACAGTATTTCTGCTTTCCAAACTGGAGGGGCAGACTTATCAGGAAATCTCATCGACATTGGGAATTCCGTTACGCACCATCGAGAGCCACATGGCCGTCGCGTTACGACATGTACTCACCATGAAGCTCTCCTGAAACCAGGTATTCACAATGCACGCCATAGATTCAGGCTCCTCTGACCAGATACCGTCTTCAGTCATGGAAGAACTCATTGCATGGTCAGTAAAACTGAGTTCAGGTTCTGCCAGCGCTAAGGATGAAGAGCATTTCCTGCAATGGCGTGCCCAAGATCCCATCAATGAAGCAGCATGGCAAAAATTACATGCCATGGAACAAGAGTTAGGTGCCGTTCCAGTCAATAAAAGGCCTATTCTTACGCAAACAATGGCCTTGATTGAAAAGCACTCGGTCAAAACCAAACAAAAACAGACATTCAAACAAATTGGCTTGTTGAGTGTGGCTATTCTTTGCACATTTGCCCTCGTGCTGGTTCAAGTTGGACCTTGGCACCAGGAAGAATATCTGGCAACCACAATTGGTGAACGTTCAACATTCACCCTATCTGATGGCACGAAACTAACACTCAACACTAATACGAGTGTCAACATTCATTACGCCTTGCTGAAACGAGAAATCGTATTAAATGCAGGAGAAGTCTATCTGGAAACTGGTAAAGATACACAAGCCCTTTTCGGCCGACGGTCTTTCTGGGTAAACACAAAACAAACCAAGCTCGAAGCGATTGGCACCAAGTTCTCAGTCTATCAAAAAGATGACAATACTCGCCTGCACGTCACTGAAGGCATTGTGGCCATGCATAGTGGCAAGCATACGCCAGTGCGCGCCTACGCAAATGAATCATATAGTATGCAAGGTGCCACTTCACCCATGAAAACAGCTCTGCCACATCAAGATCCGCTAGCCTGGTTGGATGGCGTGATTGTAGCCAAACAAATGCGCTTGGATGAATTGATAGCAGAGCTCACGCGTTACCAAGCGTTGTCCGTTCGCTTTAGTCAGGACACTGCCAGCTTGCAGGTATCAGGCGTGTTCCAGTTGAATAGAAAAGAACCCGCAGAGCATGCTTTGCATATTATTGAGCAAACTTTACCCATTCGGGTGACAAACCAAAGCGATCACTTCATGATCAGAAAAAAATAATTTGAAAAAATCTGCGGGTTTTTTCAATGCTATCCGGCATAGGGTTATTTCTCTCATTGAATAGAGGTTTAACCTGATGCAAGCAATCGCCTTTCCAAAAAGATCCCTACTCAGCCGACATATTGCTGCGGCTTTTCATGTTGCTGTATTTGCCGGCTTATCGACAGCACTGAGCATCAGTTTTCCAGCCATAGTTTACGCAGAAGAAAACCAGGTATTTGATTTCCGGATACCGGCCGGCACACTTGAAGATGCACTGAATACTTTGGCAAAACAATCAGCCATTACGCTTACATTTGATGCGGTGCAAGTCAAAGGTAAATCAGCACCTGAGCTAAAAAATCAGCTGACTCGCGAGCAGGCCTTACACTTGCTGTTAAAAGATACTGGTCTACAAGCGAAAACAACAAATGGCGCAATTATTATCATTCCACGCCCAGTCCCTGTTTCCATTCATACAG
Source organism: Methylophilus sp. VKM B-3414 (assembly GCF_032248435.1). Classification (NCBI taxonomy): domain Bacteria; kingdom Pseudomonadati; phylum Pseudomonadota; class Betaproteobacteria; order Nitrosomonadales; family Methylophilaceae; genus Methylophilus; species Methylophilus sp. VKM B-3414. The sequence goes on from NZ_JAVTLI010000010.1 coordinate 170,513, forward strand.
ATACGCTACCTGAGGTCAGTGTCCAGGCAAACAAAACACACTCCCCGAATGCATTACCGCAGCCGTTTGCAGGCGGTCAGGTGGCAAAAGCCAGCCGCATGGGAATTCTTGGTAATGTCGATATTTTTGAAACTCCATTCAGTACCCAAAGTTTTACTGAGCAATTTGTACTTGACCAGCAGGCGCGCAGACTAGCTGATATTGTTGCAGCGGACCCTTCCACAAGAAGCGCCATGGCGGAATACGGTGATAGTGAGACCTACCATATCCGCGGCTTTCCCTTATTCACTAATCAAGTTGGGATCAATGGGCTCTATGGCATGACAGACTTGCGTCGCATTGCCCCAGATTTTTACGAGCGAGTGGATGTGTTAAAAGGCCCCGCTTCCATGCTGAATGGCAGCAGCCCATTCGGCGTCACCGGCGGCAATATCAACCTGGTTTCCAAACGAGCCGCTGATACACCGCTCAACCGGTTTACTGCCAGTTATATTTCAGACAGCCAGCTCGGCGGGCATCTGGACCTGGGACGCCGGTTTGGAGAGGACAATGCCTGGGGGGTGCGTCTGAACTTGCTGGCCCGTGACGGTGATACACCAATCAGCCGCCAATCTGATCGTATGCATATTGGCTCACTGGCGATTGACTACCGGGGTGAAAAACTGACGGCAAGTGTTGATCTCGCCAGCCAGGACCGCTTAACCAAAGGATACTCGGCCAACATTGTATATAACCAGGGCTTTGCACTGCCGCGTGCGATGAAAAATGATAAAAACTATGTCAACGACTGGGAATTTTTCAAAGGCGACTCGCACTACTGGATGACCAAAGTCGAATATGAGTTCAACCCAGCACTGACGGCCTATATCAACTATGGTCAGGCCAAGGGCAATGAAGAATATTTTTATGCTGGCTCGCAAGGCCGTCGTATTATCAACAGTGCCGGTGATTTTACTGCTCGCGTTGGTGGCTACCAAGGCTGGTACGAAGTGGATACCTATGAGGTCGGCTTACGTGGCAATGTACAACTTGGCAGTGTCAGTACCAATTATGCACTCACTTTCAACGATTTTGACCGCATTGCAGGGGGCTCCGTCGTTCATGCAACAGGTGTATATACCGGCAATATTTACCAGAGCCCCACCATGCCTAAACCTACAGTAAATTTTGGAGTGATTCCACAGAATGGTGACTTGCAATTAAATAGCATTGGCCTCATCAATACGTTTGGTTTCCTCCAAGATAACGTATTGCTGACCTTAGGTGCGCGTAATCAATCACTCTATAGCGGTATTTTTTCTGCTGGCATTAAAACAGGCGCTTACGATGAAAATAAAGTGACTCCTACCAGCGCCCTACTCGTCAGACTCGGCAATTATTCATTATACGGCAATTACAGTGAAGGCTTGTCGCAAGGAGCAACTGCGCCAAACACGACCGTGAATGCAGGCGAAAATCTGGCGCCATTTGTTGCCAAGCAACATGAGCTTGGCGTGAAATATAACGCCGGTACATTCGGCATGACGGCTGCCATATTCCAAATCACCCAACCTAGTGCATTTACCAATGCCGCCAACCGTTTTGTGAATGATGGCGAGCAACGCAACCGTGGTCTTGAATTATCTACATTCGGTCAACCATTCAGCGGCGTTCGGCTGTTGGGTGGTGTCACATTCATTGATGCAGAACAAACCAAAACTCTTAATGGTGTCAATGATGGCAAAGATGCCATTGGTGTGCCTAAAGTCAATATTGTGATTAATGGGGAATACGATATTTTTGCGGTACCGGGTTTAACGCTGACAGGTCGGATTTCCAGCTTCAGCGAAGCACAAGCCGATGTTGGCAATACACAAAGCATTCCTGGATGGACAACGTTTGATGCAGGCGCCCGTTACATCACACAAGTTTCAGGTAACAAAGTGACATTACGTGCAAACATCATGAATGTGGCAGATAAAAGTTATTGGAACTCAGTATCTCGGAGCTTTATCACGATGGGCGCTCCACGTACAGCATTGATTTCAGCGACCATAGACTTTTAAAATCGTCTAATTGTCCCGCAAATAGCAGTGGCCTGTGCTGACAATACAGGCTACGAAGTTCGATATGCCTAGTCGCAAGCATAATAATTGCCATGCCAATTACAGCAATGGCAGCCCCAAAAAAACCTGGGCTGATGGCCGTATTACTTCGACCAGCCACAACCAGAACTATGCGGACGCAATACATTTCTCGACGCCATCATGACTAGGGGCAGATGAGTTGCATTACTTGAGTTTGATATCCGTTGGCGGCGCCGTTAACTATCATTCCTGCTCCGAAATCAGCAGCTGATTATGGTCCGTTTTAAGATAAAACGTCCCATTCTGGTCAATTTGGATGGCACGAATCCGGTAACCACTTAACACAGGTTCGGCATACACCAGAGTCGTGCCCTCTTTGCGCACGCGATACAGCGTAGTATTACCCATGCCAGCCACAAACAAATCATGGTCCCAAAAATCATTGCGGCCAGTGGCCGGATACTTCACTAGCGGGCCGATGCCGATGGAAGGCACAAACGTCATGGCCGGTTTTTCGTAGCCTTCGTGGCTATTAAACTTGTTGCCATAATAGCCACTCATACCGTCGCGCTCGTAAATAGTGCCATAACTGACAATCGGCCAGCCATAATTTTTGCCACGTTTGATCAGGTTGATTTCGTCGCCGCCCCTGGGGCCATGATCCGTCAACCATAACTCATTGCTGTCGCGGTCAAAATACAAGCCGCCAGAGGGGGAGCGGAAACCACTGGCATACACCTCTGCATTCAAGCGCTGCAAGTCTATACGAATCACTTTGCCAACCGAGGTGGTCTTGTCCTGCACACGGTCCGGTTTGGAAAAATCGCCTATGCTCAGGTACAAGGTCCGCTCGTTTTCGCCCAGCGCCAGTTTGCCACCCACCTGATGTCCGAGTATCGGCTCTTTCATCGCCGGCCGGCTAATATAAATTTCGCGGTTAAAACTGACTTCGCTGTTCTCTACGTCGACCTCAAATTCGCTGACAGCCAGTCGTACGCCGTTATTGGCCTGATCCCAGGCGGTATAAGCCACATACAGGGTCTTACCCACCAGTAATGAATCCTTGACACCTGACAGTTCACGGCAATACACCAGCGATTTACTGCTACTTTCATCGGCAGAAGTTTCTTCACCCGGAATAAACTTCGCCAGCGGCTTGCCCGGCTTCACCAGCTCCATGGTTTCATTCTGGCGAACAAAATAAACCTCGCCACACTTGCTGATAAACAGGAATAGTTTTTTATCCAGGCGCTCAAACGGGCCCGTCGGGTACTGATCCTCAAACGGTAATTTATACTCTTTGAGGGCTTGCGTCCCAAACACGGACACAATCTTTGGTGTCTCCGGCTCCTGCTTTGCCTCTTTATCTGCTTGGGCAGCATCACTGCCAGAGAGCAATAACTTGGGCACTGTCGCATCGTCTGCCTGCACCTGGCCCAACCACCCGGACAACAGCAAAACAAAGAAAAAATGAATCAAAGATACGCGCGAGGCACGGCTCGCGCTTTTGAGTGAATAATGCAATGAAGGCTCCCTATTAGTTTATTTTTTCGAGTAGCCTTTGCTAAAAAAGTTTAAAAATAAAATTAAAAGGTATTTTTAAACAATATATTATTTATTTTTATTAAAGTAATTTGTGATATAAATTTTAAGCAATAGTCCGGCGATCAGTACGCCCCAAGCGATCAAGGTGAGCTGAATAAAGGCGGCAAATGCGTCCTGCTGGCAAACCCCTTGCAAGGCGGCAAAAGACGCATCGCACCCAAATGCAACCACGGCAAAGGCAAAGCCTGGACCTAAATGCAAAATGGTTAACCCGTAAATTAAGCCTCGCAACACAGCGTCACCCAATCCCAAATACTTAAAGCCAGCATTGTAAAGTGGGCTGCACGGATAGACTACTGCATGCCTTTAAAAATCTGGTAAGTGCCGCCCGTATAATTGCCCTGAAACGAAGTCGCCCGCATGCCTGCCACTAACTCCATTTCCAGTGGGACATGTTCGTAGGAATAAAGCGCGTGCCCTTTTTGAGTGCAGCGCGGACAAGCAATATTGTCATAGCTGTATACGTCCACCTGCACCTCATCCAGCCCGACGATACGTTGCGTGTGATAAGCCCCCAGGATGACTTTCTGAATCACCACGCCCGACGCCAGCTGAATATGCCACGTGACAGGCTCATAAGCCATCAGGCCGAGAATCATGGGTTTGCTATCGTCAGTGATATTTACAGTGACTATGCGCTGATCTCGACCCGCCAGTAAAAACGCATCGCATTCACCTGGCACAAGTGGCCCCAACTTGCCCGCTGCCGCCCTGGCTGCCTGACATTGCGCCCACCTGGGTCGCTGGTCTGCCTCTGGTGGCAATGTGCCTTGGTAAACGCCAATGACATGCAAAGCCACGCTAGATTCCGCGGCAGATTTGAGGGGGATAGGCTGGGTAATGCTGGTCGGCTTTGGCGTACAACATCCAGCCAGCCACAAGGCCAGGGTGACGGCAAAAGCACGGTAAAAGGACAGTGAAGATGGCATGCTGAATACTTTCAACGCTGGTTTGTTGGCTAGGCATCACGTCATCAAGCATAAAAAAGCTTCATTCGCCGTGATCACCGCATGCATTTATCAATAAATTCACAGCGCAAGCAATAGCCATTTGGGGCTATCAGCCCTGGGTAAAACTAACGCTTCAAGGCCAGCAGCAACACGCCTGCGGCAACCAGTGCCAACCCCAGCCACTCGCGCAAAGACAAACGCTCACCCAAAAACAGACAGGCAAATAATGCAACCAGCACCAGACTGAATTTATCCACCGGTGCCACTTTCGACGCATCACCCAATTGCAGGGCACGGAAGTAACACAGCCAGGAAGCGCCCGTCGCCAGCGCTGACAAGCTCAAAAACAGCCAGGCACGTCCCGGCAAGCTCAAGGGATTACTCCACTTACCTGCTAGCCAGACAAAGGGCGCCAGCACCAGCGTAATCAGCACGGTACGAATCAATGTTGCAAAGTCTGAGTCTATGCCCTGAATACCGACCTTGGCAAAAATCGCCGTTAAGGCGGCAAAACAGGCCGACAGCGCCGCCCAGAAAAACCAATCGCCCGTCATTTACACCCTCCCCGTCCTATATAAACTTAAAGCGACCTAATCCACATTCTGGCCGATGCGCCACAACACGCCGGAAGGATCTGTCAGACAAAAATCGCGCATCCCCCATGGCTGCAACTGAATCGGCCAGAGCTTGATGCCATATTTTTGCACGATGCCCGTTTGCTCAATCTGCTGCCACCAGGCATCCACATCCGGGACCAGCAAATGCATCATAAAGTTTTCTGCCAGATTTTCTGCACAAAAATCCTGCAACAAAAAACTCACATGCTCAAAGTGAAAATAAGCTACCCCGCCACCCTCCGAGGCCATCTTGAAACCTAAATCAAGGTAAAACTGCTTGGATAACGCAAAGTCTTTGCTCGGCACAAACGCCTTAATTTCAGTGACCTGGAGAGTTGACATCTGAGCCCCTTTCGCTATCTAACCAGTAAATAGATCATCGCGATCGTTGTTGTCGCAGATAACCCCAACGACAAAAACAACATGGTCTTGTATGTCGCCACCTGTGTTCTAGCCTCCTCAGCGGCGTCTTCCAGAGCGAGGATCGCCTGCTGCATTTTTTCTGCCAGCAAGTGAATAGACTCGGCATTCTGAACCGTTGCTGTCTGTAACTCCTCAATCTGCTTGGTCAATACAGGATCAACCTTTTCCGCCTCAGGCTTGGCGGTAAATGCCGGAATGGCAGCCGTTGCCACCTGTGCCAGATATGGCGCGACGGCTTTAAGAATGGGTAAAAACTGAATGGCCACGTGTATCCTTTCTGCCTTAACGCAATACATTGATGCTCATGGTAAAGGCTATACTTGCACGCGTCCAGCATGGATTTTCGGAACTCACGACCACACCCACGTAAGTTTCAGGCTAAGGTTACGGTTTAAATAACCAACTTTTGCGCATTAACACAGCAATCACAAAAGGCCAAAAGAGCGTATTGATCACATCATGCAAACTGGCATCCCAGCGCCAATATCCCAAGCTATGCAGGTCATCCCGCATATCTAACACCTCACCGCAGCAGGCGACGATAAACACAGCGAGTAAGGGCATAAAACGATGCACCTGCCTACGAAAAATGCGCATCGCAGCAAAAAATACCATCAACCCAACGTAAATATGCAATGCGTCTTTTGAAAGGCCCGTGACACTCACAATCGCCAACTTGATCGCTTGAACCGTTGAAATCGCCATAGGCCCCTTACTCAGATATTGCGACAAGATCAAACTGACTTGCAATTGCTTCGATGACCTCTACCGCCCCCCCAATGCGCCATTCATCACAGGGATCCCACTCACATTTAAGCTTTATGCCAGCCCGTTTTAAGCGGATGCAGTCGTAATCAATGCCCGCATCAAAGCCACCGTAACGCGCATAAACTTTCCACCCCATCTGCTCAAGCTGGGGCAAAACACAGTCAAACTCTTGAGGCCCGATATTGGCAATGGCTGAAAAATCTCTCCTCCGAAACGGCCACATTATCAACCGGCGCATCAAATTAACGAACAGCTTCATAGCGTTTTGGAAAGAAAGTCTGGGCTCTAACGTGTACCCAGTGTGCCGTTAGACGGTGCCTAAACGGAAAGCTGCGACAAGCCAGCTATTTTTGATTGGAGCGCTCTTTTTCATACTCTTCATAGGTTTTCTTGTTCAAATTCTCTAAACAACGGTCAACCTCACTCGGGGGTTGATTGCGGCAATTGTTCTCAGCGCCACGCTTGACACCCTCATACCAAGACTGGGAAGTGCAGCCTGAAATTGCCATGATCCAAAAAGAAAATGAGACAAAGGCGATATATTGTTTTGTTTTTACGGGCAGATTCATATTTAGGTGCTCAATAATTGTTGTGTTGGTTTCACAAGTGATTGTAAGGGACTTTACTAATTTTTAATTAATAGAGCAAACGGGGAGCTGTTCAGAATCGCAGCTGAACTGCCAGGCCTTGATGTGTAGCGGGTTGAGCCCGCGCCGGGGAGCCTGATTAATTCTAGGGGAGCTGATATACCCGACTAACGAATGAGGCCTAGACGCGCGTCTTTCATCAGGGGTCCGGGCCAATCATGCCCAATATGACCGGTTGTAGTACCGCAGTCCTTCACCTTCTTGCTTAACACTGGCTACAGCAAAAAGTACTTATGCGTCGAAAAACTTAAAACACACAAAAATATTAAAGATGACTATTGCTAAGAATGGGGAAGCCCTTGTAGTTTGAATTAAGGGGCTGGCTTTTGCCAATCCCGCTTGAATGATGGGTTAGACGGTTTTAAGTAACGTGATAAAACAACGAAACTTACAAACCAACTAAGAGTAAATGATACTGCTACAAAGTGCCAAATTGGAGCAAAGAATTGATTGTATGGAACTGGTTTAAAAAGCAGCGAGATAAGAGGAACGAAAAAAGTAATGATTGGAGTAGGAACTGGTGCAACTACTATTGAGGTTAATAAAGATAAACCCAAAACGTAAGCACCAGAAGATAGTAGTTTTTTGCGCATATATTTAGCAATAAAAAAACTAATGGCAAGAAATGGTGAAGCAAATACAGCCCATAAAACCGAGAAAAGCAGAACAGCTAATATGGCTTCAAGGATAAACATTGGTTTTGCCGTCTAACATAGAGCTAACCAGCGCTGCGCGGCTTTATTTTGCAGCGTCCAGCGACCGAAGGGATCTAGGTTGAGCGCCATGTTATGCCGCACGCCAAGCCACCTCTGACCATGAGGGGCCGTCACCACGTTCCAGTTCGACGAGGAAGTGGGGTTCGTCATCATTCAAATTTCCAACCTTGGCAGGATCGTACATCTGCGCAATACGAACCCTGTACAGGCCGGGACTGACCGACACGACAAGGTTGCTTTCATGTTTCTCCGGTAGATGATAGTCGTTGAATTGAGCGCACATGGTCAATGCGGTGTATGACGCCAAGTGGAATTGCTCTCCAGTAGCGAGTATTTCACCAAACGTCTCTCGCCAACCAGTTTGCGCGGTTATTTGATTTCTAATTCGTATGCGGTAGTTGTCGCCTCCATCCCCGCAGTCCCACACAAGGATACTTCGCCCTGTCATCTCTGACACGAAGTGACGCATTAGTTGCTCGTACTCCCAATCCTCTGCAACATAGGAGTTGTAGGCTGCGCAATCGACGAGTCCGAGCAAACCAGAGTCGTCAATGATGAGTAGGTCGAATTCAGTAGGCATACATTAATTAGACCCCAAAAACGAACCTAAAATTTTATTCAGGTCAGTGGCTATAAAAATAATAAAATAATCTGTCATAATAAAATTAATACTTAGTCGTTTTTTATTACACCTTGAAAAAAGGATCGCAGTATGGAAAAAACATCTGAGGTAAAACCGGCCCCAAAGTTGTTTCCTTTAATTGTAGAGCGATTACGTTCACAAAATTACAGCAACCGCACCGAAGAAGCTTATATACAGTGGATTAAACGCTTTATTTTATTTCATGACAAGCGCCATCCCAGAGACATGGGCACGGCTGAAATTGAGGCGTTTTTGAATCATCTGGCGGTAGAGAAAAAAGTGGCGGCGAGCACGCAAAGCCAGGCTAAAAGCGCCCTGCTGTTTTTGTATGATGAGGTGTTGGAGCGGAATCTACCCAAACTTGAAAACTTGACCAAGCTCCCGGCAAAAAAAGAGTTGCCTGTGGTATTGAGCAAGCAGGAGGTACAGGCCGTACTTTCTGGGTTGGAGGGGACGATGTGGTTGATGGTGAGCTTGCTATACGGTAGCGGCTTGCGGGTGATGGAGTGCTTGCGCTTGCGGGTGGCGGATATTGATTTTGATCGGCAGGAAATTTTGGTGCGCGACCCTCAGGGTTATAAAAACCGTACGACATTATTACCAGGAACGTTGGTGCATCCTTTAAAAACACATTTGGCGTATATTGAGGTATTACATGCCGAGGATTTGAGTAAAGGTTTAGGGGAAGTCTGGATGCCTGAGGGGTTGGCTAAACGCTACCCCAATGCTGGTAAGGATTGGCAGTGGCAATATGTGTTTCCCTCCAGCCGCTTATCGGTTGCGCAGCAATCAGGCGGAGTTTACCGCCACCATGCGGATGAAAAGCCAATACAGCGGGCGGTGAAAAATGTGGCCAAGCAATTAGGCATTAAAAAAACCGTGACGCCGAATACACTGAGGCACAGCTTTGCCACACACTTGCTGGAAGGTGGCCACGACTTGCAGACCGTGCAGCGCTTATTGGGTCATGCCAATGAGGCAAACACCAAAGTCTATGCGCAACTGGTCAACACTGGCGGGAGCGGTGTGTCCAGTCCGCTTGATGTGATCAAACCAATTGTGTAATCAAGTCCCGCTAAGGCGTTTGCTTTATCATCGAGAGATTTTCACAGCCGATTAATTGGGAAAATTGATCCGCGGGCATGGGTTTGCCAAACAAATACCCCTGCCCTTCTTCGCATTGTTTGCTTTTAAGGTATTGATATTGTTCTGCCGTTTCTATGCCTTCGGCAATCGACTGTAAATCAAAGCCATGGGCGATATCGAGGGTCGCGCACACCACGGAGTCGTCTTCTTTGTGTTGCAGCATACCATTGACAAAGGTGCGGTCGATTTTAATGCGTGTGAGGGGATAAGTCTTGAGCAGGCTGAGCGAGGCGTAACCGGTCCCAAAATCGTCAAAGGCAATGCCGACGCCGTGCTGCTTGAGTTTGCGTAGCGTGGCTAACACAATCTCATCTTGATCCAGCGCGATATTTTCGGTGATTTCGAGTTCCAGCGCTTGCGCGGGTAGGCCATGTTTTGCCAACACCAGCATGACCTCATCGACCAACTCGCCGGTATGAAACTGCGCGCTAAACAAATTCACCCCTACCTGCAAATGCCCGGCACCTTGGCGGCGCCAAAATGCCAACTGGCTACAGGCTTCATCAAGTACCCAGCTGCCCACCGTGGCGGCCAGTGGCCCGCTCTCTAGTGCGGATAAAAAAGTAATTGGCGGCAGAAGACCGCGTAGTGGATGATTCCAGCGGATCAAGGCCTCAGCGCCAGTGATGAGGCCAGTTTGCAGGTTCACTTGAGGCTGGTAATACAACAAAAACTCGCCTTCATCGACAGCACGATGCAATTCAAGTGCATGTTGGCGGCGCGATACCGCGGCCTGGCGCAGCTCAGGCACAAACAAACAGGCACGGCCACGTCCTTGTGCCTTGGCTTTGAATAAAGCAAGGTCGGCATTGCTGACTAACTCTAAGGCTTCAAGCGTATGCAAGGGCGAAAGCGCAATCCCGCAACTGGCAATCACCCTCACAGACTGGCCTTGCATTTGCATCGGTTGCTCAATGCCATCAATCAGTTGCTGCGCAAACTGAGTGGCATCAGTTGGCACTTGCAGGCCGGGCACGACGACCGCAAACTCATCCCCACCCATACGCGCCACCAGACCATGCGCAGGGACAATCCGTAATAACCGTTGCGCGATTTCTCTCAATACGGCATCGCCAACGGTCCCCCCCATGGTGTCATTGATATCTTTAAAACCATCCAGATCTATCATAAACACCGCGGCAGCATGTGGCTGGCTGAGTGTTTCTTCAACAAAACGGTAAAAGCGGACCCGGTTATACAGGCCGGTGAGTGTATCGAGCAACGACTGCTTGCTTTCTGCTTGCAGCGTGGCTGCAGTGGCTGGCACGGGCTTGAGCACTGCTTCGAATTGCAGCTGGCCTTCAGCTTGCCAGGAAAATAACGATAGATTGACCAGAAAGCTCGTCCCCTCTTTATGAAGCCCTGTGAGCTCACACGAACTCGCCACACGGTCTAGTGACCGAGACTGCAATATGGTGTCTATTTTCTCTTGTAAAAGCGCAGCATCCGAGCTGGAAAACAATGTTTGCAGTGGGCGGCCCTCACCCTCGATGAGACGGTAACCAAACATATTGGCCGCGGCCTGATTCCAGGCAATGATCTGCTTGGCGGCATTAAACCAGACGATAGGGGTCGCAGCATGCGCCGCATATTCTTCAAAGTTTGGCCGGGTACGGCTGGCTGAAATTTCAATGCGGCGTAATTCAAGCCGGTCAGATACCATTTGCGCCAGCGCCCTCAATCTGGCCTGGTCTTCTAAAGAAAAATCAAAATGAGGTTGGTGGTCGACAATACACAAGGCGCCTAAGGCCAGGCCTTCTGGTGAAAGCAACCTGACCCCAGCATAAAAACGAATATTCGCCTCACCCGTGACCAGCGGATTGTCATGGAAGCGCTCATCCAGCAAGGCGTCTGGGACGACCATGACCTGGTTTTCGTTGATAGCATGGGCACAAAAAGAAACATCACGGCGCATATCCATTTCGCCAGCACCGACGGCGGCGGCGAAAAACACATGGTCGCTACCGATCATATTGACGGCCGCAATCGGCATGCGAAACATGCGTGCCGCAATGTCTACTACCGGCTCCAGATTGGCAATGACTTCTGGCTGATGCAGGCCATGGTCAAATAGCGCTTGCAACCTTTGCGGTTCATTAGCAAGTATTACTGGGCATTTCATCACAACCCCCTAGGCAAAGAGCATAGATGAATGACATGTCAATTTGCTTTTATGTCAATTCATAAAATTAAATTTTTTGTAACACTACTAATTTTATGCCATCAGCGCAAGCGCGCTGATCAAAGGGTTATTGACTGTCGCCGATGTGATTTTGGCCGCGCAATCTGGCCAGCTTCACCTGCTTTTGACGCTCACGCAAAGACTCTTTCTTTTCTGCGGTCAATTTGTCATAGCAATAAGGGCAAGAAATACCGGCTTCATATTGCTCACTTTGCATTTCCTCTGCGGTGAGTGGCATGCGGCAGGCATAACACTGGTCATGGTCCCCTACTTCCAGGCCATGCTTGACCGCCACGCGCTGGTCAAAGACAAAACACTCGCCTTCCCACAGGCTTTGCTCTTTGGGCACGGTTTCCAGATATTTAAGGATGCCGCCTTGCAGGTGATACACCTCTTCAAACCCTTGTTGCTTCATGAAAGAAGAGGCTTTTTCGCAACGGATGCCGCCGGTACAGAACATTGCTACTTTTTTGTGCTTGGTTTTATCCAGGTTTTCGGCAACATATTTGGGAAACTCGCGGAAGGTGGTGGTTTTAGGATCAACCGCGCCCTTAAAAGTCCCAATGTGTACTTCGTAATCGTTGCGGGTATCGAGCACGATCACGTCAGGATCAGAAATAATGGCGTTCCAGTCTTCCGGTTTTACATAGGTGCCTACCACTAAATTCGGATCTACCTCAGGCACGCCCATGGTGACGATCTCTTTTTTGAGCTTGACCTTCATGCGGTAAAACGGGTGAGAATCGGCCCAGGATTCTTTGTGCTCGAGATCGGCCAGTCGCGGATCCTGGCGCAAGTAGGTGAGCACGGCGCGGATATCTTCCGGCTTGCCAGCAATGGTGCCATTAATCCCCTCATGGGCCAACAGCAAGGTGCCTTTAATCTGGTGTTGCTGGCAAGTCTCTAAAATCGGTTGTTGCAGGTCTTTGTAATTATCCAGCGTGACAAATTTATAGAGGGCAGCGGTGAGATATTGGCTCATGATAAATCTGGCTTGATTGCAAAAGCGCGATTTTACCACTCTAACCCACTGATGCAAAAAGAAAAACGGGCACGCGGCCCGTTTTCATACGCACACTGATTGGCTTTAAGGCTGAATCACCAGTATCTCGGCTTTACCGAGGCCACCCATATCCCCCATCCAGCGTTGTACGCGCTGACTGCTGATTTGCGCAAAGCGGCTATCTAGCAACTTAAAGGATTTATACAGAATATTGAGGAAAGGCAGCTTGTGCAAACCACAGTCTATCCAGGTCGCCTGCGGCGCTGGCGATTGTGCCAATAATAAAGTCCCGCGTTTCATACCGTAACCCAGATAGACACCTGTGCTGCCCAGTACACCCAGCGTCCCCGCCATCATATCCGAGCCGCAATAGTCACCGGCATTACCTTCAATCAACAGCATGCCGCGACGCATACGGTCGCCTGCACGTGCGCCAGCGTTGCCTTTGCAAATGAGAATCCCGTTTTGCAGTTGCGCCCCTAAAAAGTCACCCGCATCCCCCTCGACTACCAGCTGGCCAGCCGTCATGCCGAAGCCGATGTATTGGTGCGAAGAAGTTGTGTTTTTAAAAGTCAGCTTAGTTGCCTCTGTGGCTGCGTCCACACTCACCTCAAACGCGTCGGCAACAGACAAATTGGCGGCCAGTTTGATGGCGCCAATATCGGTCTCGGTTTTGCCTTGCAAAGCCAGCGGCAATAAGGCACGGCAATCGACCGTGCGCGAAAGTGGCTTGGCGGTTAATACGATATGGCTCATGCGGTCACCTCCCCGCTTAAAATTGGACGCAGTTTAAAGTGATGCTGGCCCAGCTTGCCGCCGTAGTTACCGGCAGAAATACGCAAGATGCCATTGTCTTTACCCAGGCTACAGGCCGCTTCAATCCCAGCTTTCATCGAAACAGCAATATCTTCAAAAGTCAGGCCATTGACCACAATTTCCATCACGCTTTCCACCCGTGGATCGAGCTCGCTCTTAACCACGCCTTTAAGGGTTGGGCAGAATGCGTCGTTGGTACTGGCAAACATTTTGGGGTACTTGCTGCCCACCTTGGAACCAGAGCGCACCACCCCGCCCGGGAAAGGCATAATGACATTGGGCAGTTTGCGCATGGCATCAATGGCAGCTTCACAGGCCGTCAGCACTTGTGCCTGGCTGGCCCCCAAGACCAGAAAGTTACCGCCACCAATGGCACGTACCATGCCGGTGGTTTCTTCGGTTAAAAACTCGCCATCCATCACCGGAATACGCCAGTAGCGCTTAAGCTTGCCCGTGGCATCGGGGATTTGTTTGGACACCTGATAACCATCGCCAAAAAAGCGCAAATGTTTACCGAGACTAATCATGTCTTCTGACTCAATCCCGGCAAAGGCGGCCGCGGTTGGGCAAGTGAGAATACATTGGCCCATGCGCGTTTCGAGTTGTTGCATAAGCACTTTGCTGCCCATGGCAAACATGAGCACACTAACGCCCGGACGACCGTCCGGGGTTTCATCCTCGGACAACTCCCGCTCTATGCCCGCCTCGACGCCACAGCCAATCACACTGGTGGCAAAACCCGTCATGGCATTGGCGGCGTTATATGCCCAGCGCAAATTTTGCGCCGTAATCAGGATACGCGTGCCGCGCATATTAAATGCTTCAGCAAAGGTATCGTCTATGTCTACGCCATTTAACTGCATATTCACCCCTGGCTATGGTTAATGACATGGTTGCGGCCATCTTCCGCAATCTGGTCATCCGAAATTTTAAAGTTGTGCATTTGCATGGTGTGGTAGTGGTCAAAATACTGCTTGATGTCTTTTTCCACACCCAGATCAAAGGCTGGTTTGGCGCTATGTGTTGCGCCCCACACCACCTTGACCACTTTGCCCTCTTTCACCACCAGCTCACCGTCTTTAAACACCAGGTCTGGCTTGGCGAACATGGCCTCCTTGTCAGCCTGATCGGTATAGACGGTAATATCAGCCGCAGCGCCCACACCCAAATGGCCACGGTCTTGCAGGCCAATCAACTTGGCCGGGGCTGAGCGGGTCATGGTGGCGATTTCATACAAGCTATATTCGCGCTCCAATGATTTCAGGTTACTCATGGCTTGCGCATCGAGGTTGAGCTTGTCAAACGCATCATTACGGAAGGTTTTATCCATGAGCAAACGGATCAAATGCGGATAGCTGGTAAACGGCGCACCGTTCGGGTGATCTGTAGTTAGGAAAATGCGCCAGGGGTCATCCACACTGAGGAATACCTCGAGGCCAATCGCCCATTGCAAGGCGTTGACATAGTTCTGGTCGCGGTATTTGAACGGCACCACGCCACAACCTGCGTCGCATTCAATGTCCATGATCACCGATTTTTTCGGGTTGGCCACTTTGGCGTTTAAATGCTGCATCATGTTGTCGCCAGACGCGGTCACGGTCTGTCCAAACAGAATCTGGCCGACATCCGCAGTGATGTGTTTGTTGTTGTTGATCGCTTCGGCAATATTGGCGGCGGCAGAAGAAAATTTCTTGTCGCCCTCGGTGCCATAACTGTGAAACTGGATATGGGTCAAATGCATGGGGATGCCATCGCTGGCGCCCATGGTATCCAGCGTGGTCTGAAAGTTACCAGCCACGCCCAGGTTATTACAGTGCACATGCAAAGGTTTGGCAATACCTATCTCATTTACGGCACGGCTCAAAGCCTGCAAAATGCGGCGCGGCGTGATGTTGTAATAACTGTGCAGTTGATCGAGGTCCTGGCGGCGCTCATTGAATTTAAACGCGGAAATGCCGCCCGGATTGACCACTTTGATGCCTATGGTTTGCGTCGCATGCAGAGTCCACGCCACATAGTCATTAATGGTTTTCTGGTCAGCATTCTGGCTCAGCAAACGCAGCAGGTAATCATCGTTACCCAGCATGGCGTAGCCGCCTTTATCAATCATCGGCGTGTCACCCATTTCCATATGCGCCTGACGCGCATTCACGGCGAGCACGGCCGGCTCAAAGGCAGCGGTATAGCCCATCTCGATATAGCGCATGCCGGTATCGGTGGTATTCGGTGTCGCATGGTGGCTACAGTTGGCGCCGCAGATGTGAGCTTCAGGCTCTTCCAGCTTGCGCATGGCCTGGTATTCAGGCAGCAGCATGCGCGCAATATTGACCTTGCCGCCGCCGATATGGCTATGCATATCAATCGCCCCTGCCATGACGATCTTGCCATTCAGGTCGTACACCTGCGCAATTTTTTCACTGTCGGCCGGTTTGGCAATAATGCGGCCATCACGGATATAAATATCCTGCACCACGCCATCCTTACCGTGCGCGGGGTCAATCACTTTCGCGTTCTTGAGTACGGTAATCATGCCGTCACTCCTTTAAGTTCTGTTTCTATCATGGCAATCACTTGTGACAAGGTAGGCAGGTCAGAAGGCTTGGCTGCGCTGAGCGGCAAGGTAACCGAGCCATCGACACGGAATTGCTGGCCGTTGCAGTCTAGCCCTGGCGTCGCAACGGGGATAAACACCGCTGGCGTCTCTTCAAATTGGCTGTCAGCAGCACCGAGCACAATCACAGGTTTAGTGCCTGCAGGCGGCATCGCATCCGGGCTGTAACTATTGACCCATACCACCGCGTCATGGCTTTCCCAGTCTGGCGTATCAATAATCACGCCATTGAGCCAGGTATGTGCGTAGTTGACGCTGGTATCGCCATCACTGCCGCCAAGCGACAAACCCATGGCGCGGCTCTTCTGGTTCAAGGCGACCACGGTTTCAGTGATATTTTCAATGGTTAATTCGGCATGCGCATAATGCAGGTCTTTGGACACCCACACCAAAGTGGCGTACTTGGCTGCCTTCAGGGTCTCAGCCACGGTTCTCAAACGGCTCACGTCTACCCCGGCCACTGTTTCCGCAGTCACTGGCTTGCCCATCACCAGGGCCCTTAAGGTGGCGACCACCTCCGGTAACTGTTCGCTCGCACAAGGAATGACTTCAGGTGCGCGTCCATCGGGAGAGACGCCAGGCTTGGTATTCAGGTCATCGCCGCCCAGGTAGATGATCTTGCGGGCGGCAGGCGCGGTAAACATGGCCTCAGGCACCCACACCACGCGCTCGAAAAAACGGGTATTGTGGCTCACCACATCAGTGCCTATCATCAGGATGACATCTGCGCGGTTGCGTACTTCGGTCAAGGTGGTGGTCTGCCAGCCGCGATGCTGTAATACCTGCATGTTGCGCAGCGTGCTGCTGGCATTGATATGCGTCATCGACGCATGCGTATGATGCGAAAGGCTGACCAGAGCACGCGCACCGTGGACATCGGTACTGCTGCCGGCGATCAATGGCGTTTTGGCTTGCTTGAGCAGTTCGACGGCGGTATGTACGGCCTGGGTCAGCGACACGGGTTGCCCCGCCACCCTAGGTTGCGCACCATTACTCGTTCGCGCATAGAACTTTGCGGCTTTGCCACACGAAAACTGCTGTTTGGCAATGGCCTCCCCCGAAATATCGTCACATAGCAAGCCACAAGCCGGGCATGCATGCATACTGTTTTGTTGATTTGTCATGGCTTTATAGTCTCTCGTTTTGATCTTTATGTATTCAATCCTGAATATCCACCTGACCGTGGGAAACCATCACATCATAAAACATCTGCTGACAATAGATAAAAAAAATAAAGCAATGAATGCCTGCTATTTAACGCAATAAAAGCCTGTCATCCGTATCTAAGGTTTATCAATCACAGTAAAAATAGTAGAATAGTCGTTTGTTTTTCTTGTTCATTACTTTATTTGGAGTTCTCATGGCTTTAGAGCGTACACTCAGCATCATCAAACCAGACGCCGTTGCAAAAAACGTGATTGGTCAAATCTACACCCGTTTTGAAAACGCCGGTTTGAAAGTTGTTGCAGCTAAAATGACCCACCTGACTCAAGCTGAAGCTGAAGGCTTCTACGCTGTGCACAAAGAGCGTCCTTTCTTCAACGACCTGGTTAAATTCATGATCTCCGGTCCAGTGATGATCCAGGCTTTGGAAGGCGAAAACGCGGTATTGAAAAACCGTGAACTGATGGGTGCAACTAACCCTAAAGACGCAGCCCCTGGCACCATTCGTGCTGACTTCGCTGAAAGCATTGATGCTAACGCCGTGCACGGTTCCGACTCTTTGGAAAATGCGGCCATCGAAATCAAATACTTCTTCGGTTAATCACACCCTTCGTCACTTAACGACGATCACATTGATACCGAACTAGGAATACACTTGGTTAACTTACTGAATTTTAACCAATCGCAACTCGCCGAGTACTTCACCAGTCTCGGCGAGAAGCCTTTCCGCGCCAAACAATTGATGCGCTGGATGCATCATTTCGGGGTACTTGACCTCGACCAGATGACAGATATTGCCAAAACCCTGCGCGAAAAACTGCGTCAGGAAACCGAATTTGCGCTGCCAGACGTGCAGTTGGAACAAGTGTCAGATGATGGCACCCGCAAATGGCTGATCGGCACAAACAACTTAAGAGACGGCACGTCTAACAGTGTGGAAACCGTCTTTATCCCTGAAGATGACCGCGGCACGCTGTGTATCTCCAGTCAGGTAGGCTGTGCACTCGAATGCACATTCTGCAGCACCGGTCGCCAGGGCTTCAACCGCAATCTCAACGTCTCCGAAATTATCGGCCAACTATGGATTGCCAATCACGCCCTGCGCCAGGCGCCTGGCTATGACTTGCTGCCACCCGGTGAGCGCATTATCTCCAACGTGGTGATGATGGGCATGGGTGAGCCATTGGCCAACTATGACAACGTCGTCACGGCGATGCAAATCATGCTGGATGACAGCGCTTATGGCTTAAGCCGTCGCCGCGTCACCCTGTCGACCAGCGGCATGGTGCCAGCGATGGACAGACTCAAAGAAGATTGCCCCGTCGCCTTGGCGGTGTCGTTACATGCGCCGAATGATGCGCTACGTGATGAGATCGTCCCAATTAATAAAAAATATCCAATTAAAGATCTGATGGCCGCTTGCGAGCGCTACCTAGTCAAAGCACCACGTGATTTCGTGACGTTTGAATATGTCATGCTGGACGGCGTCAATGACACCCTGGAACACGCCAAGCAACTGATGAATATCGTGCGCGATGTCCCTTGCAAATTTAACCTGATCCCATTCAACCCGTTCCCTAACAGTGGTTACGGGACGTCCAAGCCCATGCAGGTGCGTGCGTTTCGTGATATGTTAATGCAGGCAGGCTTTGTAGTCACCGTGCGTAAAACCCGCGGAGACGACATTGATGCGGCCTGCGGGCAACTGGCAGGTAAAGTGCTCGATAAAACCCGCCGCACCGAGAAAACCATAGCGATACACCCGGAACAGTAAGTGATGACAGCCCCCTTGTACAAGCCTTTCGTGGTCATCTCTGCAGTGACCTTGTTACTGTGGCTGTCAGGGTGTGCGCAAAACCCTTCGTCCAACGCTCAAGCTCAACCTTATGACCAGCAGCCTATCGGACGCGAAAGCGGCGATATGGAATCTGCCCGCGTGCATACCGAACTTGGCGCGGAGTATTTCCGGCTCAAACGATACGATGTGGCGCTTGAGGAGTTTAATACCGCGCTTGAACGCAGCGCGACCTATGCCCTTGCCTACAACGGTTTAGGCCTGGTCTATGCGGCCCTCGGTGAAAAAGCACGCGCAGAAGCCGCATTCAAGCGGGCGATTCAACTGCAACCAGCTAACTCGGAGTCACACAACAACTATGGCCGTTTTTTGTGTGACCAAGGTCAATACGACGCCTCACAAAAAGAGTTTTTGCTCGCGGTGAAGAATCCGTTGTATAAAACACCGCAAATTGCGCTATATAACGCCGGCGTCTGTGCCTTGCGTGCCCAGCAAAAACCACAGGCTGAGCACTATTTTTATCAGGCACTGCAAGTGGACCCATTGGCCCACGCCAGTGCTTATCAATTGGCCAACCTGCAATTTGCACGCGGCGAGGCACAACTGGCACTCAACACCGTGCAAAATAGTGTGAACGTTGCCCCGACACCAGAGTCCCTCTTTTTGGCAGTCCGAATTTGCCGGTCCTTACAATTGGCCGATGATGCAAATTATTACAGTGTGCAACTGCACAAACTGTTCCCGAATGCCAATGAAACCAAACAATTGCTGAAAACGGAGTAAATGCACGTGACGTCAGAAGATACCACCAACGTCAATCCTGCACCGGCAGAAAAACCCAGACGTGGCCGTCGGCCCAAGAATGCTGCCACCACGCAGACGGCAGCCAGCCAGGCGCCCACAACAGAGACTGCGGTGAGCCTGGAGCAAACGCCTGCAGCAGTCTCGGTTGCGCAAGCAGCAGCCGCAGAAGCTTCGCGCATGGATATCACACCTGACGATACTAGCAGTCTCAATCCAATACCTACCGATGCGCCTGAAGAGTACGGTGCCGCCATGGGCTTGGAAAGCATCCCGCAACAAGCAGTGAACCCGTCCATCGCTTATGGTTCTGGCTGCGGCAATGTCCTCAAAGCGGCACGAGAGGCACAGGGCTTGAGTATCCATGAAGTGTCTGGCCAATTGCGCCTGGGCGTCAAGCAAATCCAGGCCATTGAGCAGGATGACTTTGATAAGTTGCCACAACCAAGCATTGTGCGCGGCTTTATCCGTAACTACGCACGGTTGCTCAATATTGATGTGGCACCCATCATCGAGGCCTATCAACGCATCGTGCCTAACAAGACCCCGCTGCCCTTGAGTGTCCGCTCGAATGCCAGCCGTTCGGTGATTGATAAACCGGTGCGCGTCTTGCGTCCGCAACGCTTGCTCACCTTGCTGATCTTTTTGATATTAGCCGCGATTGCCGCCTATTTTTATATCAACCATATCAAGCCGCACACACTCAAAGATGCTTCACTGGCATTGGATGTGGAAGAAATCAGTGAAACAACGGGGCAGCAAATCGAAATTCCAGCGCCTCCGGCAACTGCGACCGCCCCCGAAGCAAGCAATAGCGCGACCGTAGAAACCGGTAATACTGCGAGTACAGCCTCGGCAGAGGCGCCCGCAGAAGCCAGTCTAGCCATGCAACCGGCCGCAGGCATGCCGCCAGCGAGCCCGGCTGATACGGTTGCCAGCACGCCTACCATCGTTAGCACACCGACACCGGCGGCTGGTCAGTCGCTTGAAACGACCACGCTCAAAGCCGTGGATCCGCAAAAGGCAAATCTGAGCTTTAAAGTGACTGAAGACTCCTGGGTGCGCATTGAAGATATGCAAGGCAAAAAATTATTTAGTGAGGTACTCCCAGCCGGTTCAGAACGTCAGGTAGTGACAGACAAACCGGTCAATATCACGGTTGGACATGCCGCAGGCACCCAACTGACCATTGATAACCAGCCTTACGATTTAACCCAAGCCACACGTGGTCGTGTTGCGCGTATTCAATTGAAATAATCATGATATCCCGTAGACATACCCGTCAGGTCATGGTCGGACACGTTGCGGTCGGCGGTGGCTTATATGGTACACAGGTGTCGCCTGTGGTCGTGCAAAGCATGACCAATACCGACACCGCCGATGCGGCTGCCACCATCGCGCAGGTCTATGCCTTATGGCAGGCCGGCTCTGAAGTGGTCAGGATTACCGTCAACAGCGCCGAAGCTGCCGCGCAAGTCGCCACCATCCGCAAAGGCCTGGATGCGATGGGGTGTTCTGTGCCGCTGGTGGGCGACTTTCACTTTAACGGCCACAAGCTGTTGCAAGCTTACCCGGATTGCGCCGAAGCACTGGCCAAGTATCGGATCAACCCTGGTAATGTCGGCAAAGGCAGCAAGCGTGACGAACAGTTTGCGGCGATGATAGAAGCCGCCATCCAATACAAAAAAGCCGTCCGCATCGGCGTGAACTGGGGCAGCCTGGATCAAGCCAAAATGGCACAAATGATGGATGAGAATGGCAAGTCTGCCAACCCGCTCTCGGCCGATGCCTTGATGCGCGAAGCCCTGATTCAATCCGCGCTCGAAAGTGCCCAGCAAGCCGTCGATTTAGGCTTAAACCCCGATCAGATCATCATCTCTTGCAAGGTCAGCAACGTGCAGGATCTGGTACTGGTCTATCAGGCGCTGGCGCAACGCTGTGATTATCCCCTGCATTTGGGACTGACTGAAGCGGGCATGGGCTCCAAAGGCATTGTTGCCTCCACTGCCGCATTGGCGATTCTGTTACAGCAAGGCATAGGCGACACCATCCGCGTCTCACTGACCCCCGAGCCGAATGAGTCCCGCACCAAAGAAGTGGTGGTCGCCCAAGAAATCCTGCAAACCATGGGTATCCGCTCATTTACGCCCTTGGTGACCGCCTGCCCTGGCTGCGGCCGGACCACCAGCACCTATTTCCAGGAGCTGGCGATGCAAATCCAGAGCTGGTTACGTAATCAGATGCCAATCTGGCGTAGCCAATACCCCGGCGTGGAAACCCTCAATGTGGCAGTCATGGGCTGCGTGGTCAATGGCCCTGGCGAGTCCAAATTAGCCAATATCGGCATTAGCCTGCCGGGCACAGGCGAAACGCCGGTGGCGCCGGTGTTTGTTGATGGTGAAAAAACCGTCACCCTTAAAGGCGACCATATTGCTGAAGAGTTTCAACAGATCGTGGATGAGTATGTGCGCACGCATTATGCCGAAGGTGGCAAACTCCGCACAAACAAAGCGCCCGTGATCCCGATTGTGGCCGTATAAGCCATCCACCTCCCCCATTCGTACAAGATGAGTCAAACATTTCAATCCATTAAAGGTTTTTACGACATCCTGCCAGAAGCCACGCCCTTGTGGTTCAAGCTTGAAGATACGGCACGCCGGATCTTGAGCCAGTATGGTTACAACAATATCCGCATGCCACTGGTCGAGCCGACCGAGTTGTTTGTGCGCAGCGTAGGCGAGCATACAGATATCGTAGAAAAAGAAATGTACGCCTGGGAAGACAAGCTCAATGGCGACAAACTGACGTTGCGCCCGGAAGGCACGGCCGGTTGCGTACGTGCCGTGGTGGAACACAATCTCACTTACAATGGCCCGCAACGCCTGTGGTATATGGGACCCATGTTCCGTCATGAAAACGTACAAAAAGGCCGTCAGCGCCAGTTTCACCAAATCGGCGTAGAAGCCTTTGGCTTTGAAGGGCCCGATGTGGATGCCGAGCAAATCGTATTGCTGGCCAGACTGTGGCAAGCGCTGGGCATTGCCGACGTTGAATTACAGTTAAATAGCATTGGAAATGCCGAAGAGCGTACAAAATATAGAAACTGGCTCATTGAATATTTCGAACGCCATGTAGATATATTGGATGAAGATGCTAAGCGTCGTTTGTATACAAATCCTTTAAGAATCCTAGATAGTAAAAACCCTCGCATGCAAGACATGTGTCAAGCAGCTCCTAAGCTTTTAGACGTTTTAGGAGATGAGAGTAAAAAACACTTTGATGGCCTTTGCAATATATTGCATCAGGCAGGCATTGCTTACACGATTAACCATAGACTGGTGCGTGGCTTGGACTATTACAACCGCACAGTCTTTGAATGGGTGACCACCAAACTTGGCGCGCAAGGCACCATTGCCGGCGGCGGACGCTACGACACGCTGGTAGAACGCATTGGTGGTAGCGAAACGCCAGCTTGCGGCTTTGGCATTGGTCTGGAACGCGTATTCCTGTTGATGCAGGAATATGGCGTCACCGCCCAGAACCAACCCGATATTTACCTGGTCAATGTGGGCGAGTTGGCGACACAAAAAGCCTTTACGCTGGCCGAAAGACTGCGTAGCATGGGACTCAAGGTGGTCTTGCACGCCGGTGGCGGTAGCTTCAAATCACAAATGAAAAAGGCCGACCGCAGTGGTGCGCGCTTTGCCGGCATTTTTGGGGATGATGAAGCAGCCGTTGACGAACTGACCTTAAAACCCATGCTCGGTCAAGGCGAGCAAGCACGTGTCAGCTTTGATCAAGTCGCCTCCATCGTTAATGCGGGCTGATTGGCGGCAGTGTTCTGTTTAAATGATGACTGGTCTGAATAGCAAGGCTGGTAAATATCAACAACGGTCGCTGGCATGGCGATAAATCCGTAATTTTGTGAATCTGGTGATTGATCTATCAACATGAGCGAAATCTTAAATATCCAGGACCTCAATATTTACCCGGCCAATGCGCCAGGGCGCTACTTGGTCAAACAGGGCTCGCTCAGCCTCGCCCGTGGCAAGACAACCTGTATCGTGGGTGAGTCTGGTAGCGGCAAAAGCCTCACTGCGCTCAGTATCATGAAGCTACTTTCCCCGCAATTGCGCATGCAAGGCCGCGTGGTATTTCAGGGCCAGGATCTCAGCCAATTAAGCGAGCGCAAAATGCAAGCCATCCGTGGTCGACAAATCGGCATGATTTTTCAGGAGCCCATGACCTCGTTAAACCCGGTACTCACCATCGGCTTTCAGATCGGTGAGCCACTGCAAACGCATTTAGCGCTTAAAGGTGCCGCACTTAAACAAAAAGTCGCTGAATTACTAACGCAAGTGGGCATTGATCCCACGCGCGCCAACAGTTATCCCGACGAACTTTCAGGCGGGCAACGTCAGCGTGTCATGATAGCCATGAGCATTGCTTGCCAACCTGCCCTGCTGATTGCCGATGAGCCGACAACTGCGCTTGATGTTACCGTGCAAGCACAGGTGCTGCGCTTGCTCGATGAACTCAAGCAACGGCTGAATATGGCGATGCTGTTTATTACCCATGACTTCGGTGTGGTCGCGGATATTGCCGACGATGTCATCGTCATGTTCAGAGGTGAAATCGTAGAAGCTGGCCCGGTCAGCCAGGTATTGGATGCGCCACAGCATCCATATACCCGTGCCTTGCTCGCTTGCGTGCCCGATGCTGAGGGCAAAAAAGTGTTGCAGCCCATGCGCTATGACTGGCTGACGCCTGCGTGAGGTCGATATGACGGATTTCCTGTTACAAGCCCATCATCTAAGCAAAAGTTACCGTCAGCGGACGGGCACGCTCGGGCTGAATACCCAGACCATACATGCCCTCGACTATGTCAGCCTGCAACTCAAACGCGGCAGTACGCTGGCTGTGGTCGGCGAATCTGGCAGCGGAAAATCGACACTGGCTCGCGGCATTTTGCGCCTGTTGCCGCTAGACCAAGGCCAGGTGCTGTTCGATGGTCAGGACTTTCTCGCGCTAGACCAAAGCAGCCTGCGTCATGCACGCCGCCATATGCAAATGGTGTTTCAGGACCCATTTGCTTCACTCAACCCTAGAATGCGTGTGGGTGAAATCATTGCCGAGGGCCTGGTGATCCATGGCGTCGGCGATAAAAAACAACAACAAAACAGCGTCTTTGAGATGCTGGAAAAAGTCGGGCTAAAAGCTGAAGATGCCAGCAAATATCCGCACCAGTTTTCAGGCGGCCAACGCCAGCGTATCGGCATCGCGCGTGCCCTGATTCTGCAGCCCAAGCTGGTCATCTGCGATGAGCCGGTGTCGGCGCTAGATGTATCAGTGCAGGCGCAAATCCTGTTATTACTCAAGCAACTGCAACAAGAAATGGGGCTCAGTTATCTGTTTATCACGCATGATTTACGCGTGGTCAGGCATATTGCCGATGAGGTTCTGGTCATGCAAAAAGGCAAAGTAATTGAGCAAGGAAGCGTAGAAACCATTTATAATGCTCCCCAACAAAAATATACCCAACAGCTGCTCAGCGCAATTCCTGGTCAAGGCATGCGCGGGGCTGCCGCATAATTAAGATCCTAATACAAGAATACGCAGGAAATTCAATGGCATACGATTTGGAAGAACAGGAACAACTAGACGAGTTTAAAGCCTGGTGGAACAAAAACGGTAAACTGGTCACCCGCCTGGTGATTGCAGCGGTCGTCGTCTATGGCGGCTGGCAAGGATACCAGTCTTACATGAATAGCAAGGCCACTGCCGCCTCTACCGCCTATCAGACCTTGATCAGCAGCTCATTGCTGGATGTTGATAGCAAAAAAGCCGAGCAAATTAGCAAAGAAGCGCAAGCCATTGAGCAAGACTACAGCATGACCCCTTATGCAGGCCGTGCCGCCCTGTTTGCAGCGCGCGCATTGCATGAAGCCAAGCAGTCAGAAGCCGCTGAAAAGCAATTGCGCTGGGCGATGGCTGAAGCAAAAGAACCCGCCATTAAACAGATGGCCGCCATTGAAATTGCCGGCTTGCAAATTGAGCGCAATGCACTCGACGATGCCAAGAAAACCCTGGAAGGCATCAATGACCCAGGCTTTGATGGCATTAAAAACAGTTTGCTTGGCGATATCCTGATGGCGAAAAAACAGGAAAAAGAAGCGAAACAAGCCTATACCAAAGCATTGCAAGCGCTTGATCCTGAAGGAAAATTGTTTTACCTGACCCAGCAGAAGCTGGATGCTTTAGGATAATTGCTAATGAAGTTGAATGTTGCCGCCATGCCTGTCCCGTCTCACCGTCTCAAACAATGGACACTGGTTGCCCTGTGTGTCATCGGGAGCAGTTTGACTGCGTGTACGGCATTCAACGACGTTAAAACCAATTTAAGTGAAAGTATTTTTGGTGCCGAGCCTGCCAACCCGCCTGTAGAGCTTGAGGATATCAAATCCTCTTACGAGACACGCGTACAGTGGTCCACCGATGTGGGCGAGGCAGGCCGTTTCAGCTACGTGCCTGTCCTGGCTGACAACATGGTATATGCCGTCAATGCTGAAGGCAGCGTGATGCAGCTTTCTGCAGAAAATGGCAAAACGCTGTGGCAAACAGAATTAGGCGAGCCCATCAGCAGTGGTGCAGGACTGGGCGGTGGCCTGGTGTTGGTCGGGACCAGCAAAGGCCACGTCTATGCACTCAACCTGAATGGCAGAAAGCTCTGGAGCGCCGTGCTCTCCAGTGAAATACAAGGCTCCCCGCGCTATTATGATGGTACGGTAATTGTGCGTACCACCGATCACCACATTTACGGTATTGATGCGGCGGATGGCCGACGCAAATGGTCTTATGAACGTGCCACCCCTTCCCTCTCGCTCAAAACGCATGCCGGCATCGTCGTAGATGGCGGCGCGATTTATGCAGGCTTTCCAGGTGGAAAACTGGTGGCGATTCGTGCCGACAATGGCAAACTAATTTGGGAAGCAACGGTTGCCCAACCCAAAGGCGTGACCGAAATCGAACGCATTGCAGACATCACCAGCTTGCCGTTTGTCGATGGCCCGCTGGTGTATGTGGTAGCTTATCAGGGCAAAGTCGCCGCCGTTGACCGTCAGCGTGGACAAGTGGTGTGGAGCCGCGATATTTCAAGCTATGTCGGCCTGACCGCAGAAAATAACAAAGTGTACCTGAGCCACACCATCGGCTCAGTCTACTCACTGGATGCCAGCAATGGCAAAACTTTTTGGCGCCAGGGCAACCTGGGCTACCGCAACCTGACTGTGCCTCTACCACTCAGCAATATTGTGGCTGTTGGTGACCTGGAAGGCTATGTCCATTTACTGAGCCAGGATGACGGCAGCTTTGTTGGTCGTCTGCAATTAGGTTCCAAACCCCTTATGGCATTGATCGCAGGCACCAATGCCAACCAGTTTCTTGCACAATCGCGTGACGGTCACCTTTACGCAGTGACATATAAATAATGCTACCTACCATCGTGCTTGTTGGCCGACCCAATGTCGGCAAATCTACATTATTCAATCGTTTGACCAAATCGCGAGATGCGCTGGTCGCCGACTTGCCTGGTCTCACGCGTGACCGGCATTACGGCCGAGGCCTGGGCGCCAGCCAGCCCTATCTGGTCATTGATACTGGCGGCTTTGAGCCCACCGCAGATACGGGTATCTTGAAAGAAATGGCCAAGCAAACCTTGCTTGCCATTGATGAAGCCGATGTCATTATTTTCCTGGTCGACGCCCGTGCTGGCCTGACACCGCAAGAATTTACCATTGCGCAAACCTTGCGCAAGGCCCAGCGGCCGGTACTGCTGGCAGTGAACAAAACCGAAGGCATGCGCAAAGCCATCGTCAGCGCTGACTTTCATGAACTGGGCATGGGTGAACCCCTGTCCATCTCTTCCGCGCATGGCGAAGGGGTCAGAGACTTGATTGAACTGGCGCTGGAAACCATCGCCGATAAGGAAATCGAAGCTGCCGAGCCTGTGAATCCGGACAATCCCCGCATTGCAATTGTTGGCCGCCCTAACGTAGGCAAATCGACACTGGTGAATGCGCTGCTGGGAGAAGACCGCGTGATTGCCTTTGACCAGCCAGGCACGACTCGCGACTCGATTGAAATCGCGCTCGAAAAGAACGGCAAGCACTATACGATTATTGACACTGCGGGCGTACGCAAACGCGGCAAGGTCTTTGAAGCGGTTGAAAAATTCTCCGTGATCAAAACCATGCAAGCGATTGAAGACGCCAACGTGGCTATTTTGGTGGTGGATGCCCAAGAGGGCATTACCGAGCAGGATGCACACGTTGCGGCCTATATTGTCGATGCCGGACGTGCTCTGGTCGTCGCCATTAACAAATGGGATGGCTTGCAGGATGATGAGCGCGAATGGATCAAACGCGAAATCGACCGCAAACTGCAATTCCTCGACTTTGCAAAATTCCACTACATCTCGGCGCTGCGTAAAAAAGGCCTGAATGAGTTACTGGACTCAGTTGATGTTGCCTTTAAGGCAGCCATGGCCAAGTTAGCCACGCCACAACTGACGCGCGTGCTTGGCGAGGCCACCACCCAGCATCAACCACCCATCAGCCGTGGTATTCGCCCCAAACTGCGCTATGCACACCAGGGTGGCAGCAACCCGCCAATTGTGGTGGTACACGGTAACCACATTGATGGCGTCAAAGCGAGCTATACGCGTTTTCTCGAAGGGGTGTTCCGAAAAGCCTTTCAATTGGTAGGCACACCGCTGCGCGTGCAATACCATCAGGGTGAAAACCCGTTTGATAAAGAAGAAGAGCGCAAAAAAGGCGAAGGCCTGGTCACCATGCGTAGACGTAAAAATGAAATGCGCGCCAAGCTGAAAGCGCGCAACGAGCAAAATAAAACCAAAAAATAATTGCTTGGGCGCTCAGGATGGGCTTTTGCTTTATTCCATCCTGCGCAGTCAAGCTCACACGCACTGGCAGCACGCCTCTTGAGTGCTCAACTTGAAATCAGACTTATTTCAAGCTGATTTCATAGGTTTGCCAGCCTGTATGCCTTGCCAGCTTATCATAGCAGGCACGTGCCAGCTGGTTATCCTCAGCACTCACCCAACGGATCACCGACCATCCCTGCAGTTGTCCAATCTGCACCACTGCCTTGATCAAAGCGGTGCCAACACCCTGCCCTCTGACCGCGGATGCTACAAACAAATCATCGAGATAACCGCCCATGCTCGCCGCCAAGGGTCTAACAAAAGCACGATAATGTGCAAATCCAATCAGGCGCCCCTGCGCATCCACTGCCACCAAAGCAAATATGGCGGGAGACGGCTGGTGTAACCACTGCCAGACCTGTTCCCGCATGGCGACTGACTGATTCACAGCATAAAACCTGGCGTAGTCAGCATACAAGGCTGACCACTCGGCATGATCTTCACCAGCGATTGGACGAATATGGAAACGGGATGGTTGTGTCATGAGAGTCCTTCAGTCATACGGCAAACAAAAAAAGGGACCTTGCGGTCCCTTTGTATCCCTTTCAAAGGTTATCGCAAGGTGGGCAGCAGATTTTTTGCGCTCACGCCCAGCTCTTGTGCCATGCTGGCCCCCAACTTCTTGGCAAAGCGATCCACAACCGTCTCCTGGTAGGTGAAATCAACGATCTCAGCCTGCTTGATCACTTCACGGGCGACGTATTCTGCGCTGCCTTGCGCATCCGCAAGACCCAGCTTGATACTTTCTTCGCCGTTCCAGAACAGGCCACTAAAGGTGTCTGCATCTTCCTTGAGGCGGCTACCGCGGCCTTCACGCACTACGGTGATAAATTGCTGGTGGATTTGATTGAGCATGCTTTGCGCAAACGCCTGCTGCTTTGGATTGACCGGTGAGAATGGATCCAGCATGCCTTTGTTTTCGCCAGCGGTCATCAAACGGCGCTCTACCCCCACCTTTTTCATGGCTTCAGTAAAACCGTAGCCATCCATCAGCACGCCGATGGAGCCAACGATACTGGCTTTATCGACAAATATTTTGTCCGCTGCGACGGCAATGTAATAGCCACCCGAAGCGCAGATATCCTCAACCACAGCGTAAACGGGAATTTCCGGGTGCAATTTGCGCTGACGGTGGATTTCATCATTGATGATGCCTGCTTGTACCGGACTGCCACCTGGACTGTTGATACGCAAGATAATACCCTTGGTGCCCTTGTTGTCGTAAGCATCATTGAGGCTGCTGATCACCGCATCGGCATTGACTTGGCCACCGGCCTCAATCACGCCGGAAATGTCGATCAGGGCGGTGTGGGCAATAGAGGTGCTTTTGCTTTGCCCGACCCAGCCCAACAACATCATGAGCAGGAAGAACAGATAAATAAACGTCAGCGACTTGAACAACACAGACCAGCGTCTGGCTGTTTTTTGCTCCTGCAATCCGGCCAGTGCAATTTTTTCTACCGTGCGCAAAGCCCAATCCTGCGAGGCAGGGCTCGGTTGTGTGTCTGAGGATGGCGTATGGTTTTCTTGCATCATTCAACTTTCGTCTATTAATTTTTAGCTATTCTAGCAATATTTGTGTGCTCGCCGTTGGCTATTTAAGCAATGAGGCAGAGGCTGTCACACGGACGAATCCTCATCACTAAAACTGATCGAGATGGACCGTGATCATGCCATCTGCTTCAGTAACAGGGATGGATGACAGGCGCTTGCCCTGGCATGGCCCCACCACACAATAGCCGGTTTCTGGCGCGTACATGGCTCCATGCGTCGCACAGATCAACCACTCTTGTGTCATGTTAAAAAATTTACCATGCTCCCAGTCCAGCTCCACCGGCACATGCGCACAGCGATTAACATACGCATAGGGCTTGCCCTCAAAGCGGACAACAAAGCCGGTCGCATGGGGACCGAGCGCCGGGATATCAAAGCGTAACCCATCGCCTTTTTCAGGCAAGGCGGCACTGTCAAAAGTGACGGCGTTCAGGCTCATGTCTGCTCCAATAACCAGGCGCTTAATGTTGCCACATCATGAAACAAGTAATCCGGGGAATACTGCTGTAAATGCTCAGCTGTTTGCGACCCATAACTGACCGCAGCCGTGATCACCCCTGCGTTTTTGCCCATTTGCATATCATATTGTGAGTCGCCTATCATCAAGGTACGCTCTGGCATCACCACCAGTTCGTCCATGAGCGCATCCAGCATTTGCGGATGCGGTTTGGAAAAACACTCATCCACGGTTTTGGTGGCATTAAAGCACCTGGCCAGGCCCGATTGTTGCAAAGCGGTATTTAAGCCACGCCGCCCTTTGCCTGTCGCGACCGCCTGCTTGCAGCCTTTGCGGTCGATGGCAATAATCGTTTCGGCAATTCCTTCAAACAATACAATATTGTTTTCATTGTTGTAATAGTTACGGTTGTAATTGGCGACCAGGGCCTGTGCCTGAAACTCTGGAATATCTCCAAACAGTACTTCTATGGATTCGCGCAGGCCCAGGCCGATGATGCTGCTCGCACGAGCTTCGGTCAGGCCGGGTAGGCCTGCCTGTTCTGCGGCCTTGATCAGCGCCTGAGAAATCAAACCGGTAGAATCTGCAATGGTGCCATCCCAATCCCAGACAATTAAATCAAACTGTTTCACTAAATCAGACTTCTTCACTCAGCAAACTTTCTTTAAAACTCAACATTGATGCGGCCAGAACACACGACCAACTTTATTTTACGGCCTGAAGTTGACGTTGTTGTTGCAAAAAGCTTTCTAATTCTGCCGGCAACGGTGCCACCAAATGCAAGGGCTCGCCCGTCAGCGGATGGCCAATCCGTGTCTCGCTGGAATGCAAAAACATACGTTTCAAGCCCTGCTTGCTTAATTGCTTGTTCAAGGCAAAGTCACCATATTTATCGTCGCCCAGAATCGGGAAGCCCAAATGAGACAACTGCACCCGCAACTGGTGCGTACGTCCAGTGATTAATTTGGCTTGTAAAAAACTGTACTGTCCCAACACGGATTGCAGGTAAAACCAGGTTTCAGAGATTTGCGTTTCTACCTCAAACTTGCCTTTGGCCGCGTGTCGCTTGGCGGTGAAGCCACTTGCCTTGAGTGACTTTCTGCCGCCCGCCTCGTGATTGAGCAAAGGTTCATCGACGACTTGCACCCTGCGCTCACCACTTTCTGTCACGTATTTCTGCAAATCCAGGGTGACTTTCTTTTTCGCCTCTGTCCACTGCCCCTGCACCAGGATTAAATAGCGTTTATCCATATGATGATGGCGCATGGCTTCGTGCAAGGCAGTCAAGGCCGAGCGTTTTTTGGCAATCATCAATACACCAGAGGTTTCACGGTCCAGACGGTGCACCAACTCGAGAAATTTGGCTTGCGGCCGCTCCAGGCGCAATTGCTCAATCACGCCCAGACTGATGCCACTGCCACCATGCACCGCCATCCCGGCCGGTTTATTCAGCGCCAACATGGCATCATCTTCATAAATCACTTGCTCGGCCAACTTGGCCTTGACCGTTGGAGCGGCTGGCTTGGCTGCGGCTTCCGCAAGGCGAATGGGCGGCACGCGCACTTCATCGCCCAGTTGCAATCGGTATTCTGCATCAACGCGCTTCTTATTGACGCGGACTTCGCCACTGCGCAAAATCCGGTAAATATGGCTTTTAGGCACGCCTTTGAGCACCTTGGTCAGAAAGTTATCTACCCGCTGTGTTTCAGACGCCTCGTCCACCATCAAGAATGTGACTCGATCACTGGCGGGCCTGGGCTCGGAATCGAGGCTGGAAGCCATTGCGGCCGTCGCGGATGTGGATGATCGTAATTGTGAGCTCATAGTTGCAGGTCGTGCTTTGCTTTATCAGGACTTATGGATATACTGTCGAGATTCTGAATCAATGGTTTTCCGGCAAAAGCGACAACATTGCCATGCCGATTTCGAGATGACAAACTGTTTTCATCTCTGACCTGTGAGCCCTGATATCCGGACTCGCCAGATTTTGGGTCTCGTCACTGCATTCAGAATCAAAAAAATTTTGGTGAATACC
Source organism: Methylophilus sp. VKM B-3414 (assembly GCF_032248435.1). Taxonomy (NCBI): domain Bacteria; kingdom Pseudomonadati; phylum Pseudomonadota; class Betaproteobacteria; order Nitrosomonadales; family Methylophilaceae; genus Methylophilus; species Methylophilus sp. VKM B-3414. The sequence continues at coordinate 203,513 of NZ_JAVTLI010000010.1, forward strand.
GCTCGCCATCAAGTAGCGATAATTAATTAGAAATGTTTTAACGCGAAGCTCACGCAGAATAACCAAAGAAATGAGCTCGGCGTTAGCCAACCCGAATTTTAACGAAATTGCCCTCTGTTTAGGGTTTTATTTTTGCAGTCTATCGCGCTGGACAATACAGGTCACACACTCCTGCCACGCACACACTGCCCCTTGCAGAAACCGAGTCTTCAGCCACATTCAGTGTTGGCTGCACTCAAGTGCATATTGATGCCTGCCTGCTGCGCTGACAATCTTGTAGCGCACCTTGCAAAAGCCATTGCACATCCCCGGTGACATCTTGGTCACTTCGTTAAGTTCTGGTGGTTGTTTACGACCACGGCCCGCCCTGCGCACATCTCTATTCTGTGGCTTCGTCTAGGAGCCCTGCATGAAAAGAATGTTGTTTAACGCAACGCAATCAGAAGAATTGCGCGTTGCGATCGTCGATGGACAAAAACTCATCGATCTGGATATTGAACACGCTGGTAAAGAACAGCGCAAAAGTAATATCTACAAAGGGGTGATCACCCGTATTGAACCGTCTCTCGAAGCCGCATTTGTCGACTACGGCACTGACAGACACGGCTTTTTGCCGTTCAAGGAAATCGCCCGCAGTTACTTCCAGGAAAAACCGGATCAAGGACGCGCCCGTATTCAGGACGTGATCAAAGAAGGTCAGGAAGTCATTGTGCAGGTAGACAAAGACGAGCGCGGCAGCAAAGGCGCTGCGCTGACTACCTTTATCTCGCTGGCTGGCCGTTACCTGGTCTTGATGCCCAACAATCCACGCGGAGGCGGTGTCTCGCGTCGCGTGGAAGGTGAAGATCGCAATGAGTTGCGCGACACCATGGCGCAACTGGAAGTGCCTAACGGCATGAGCATCATTGCCCGCACCGCTGGCATTGGCCGCAATGCAGAAGAGCTGCAATGGGATTTGAATTACCTGACCCAATTGTGGCAAGCGATTGAAGATGCCTCCAATTTCCAGCCTGGCGCTTACCTGATTTACCAGGAAAGCAGCCTGGTGATCCGCGCCATCCGTGACTACTTCAGTGCTGATATCGGCGAGATCCTGATTGATACCGCTGACGTACACGAGCAAGCCTTGCAGTTCATGAACCACGTGATGCCAGGCAATGTCACCCGCGTCAAACTGTATCAGGACGAAATTCCGCTGTTCTCCCGCTTCCAGATCGAACATCAGATCGAATCTGCGTTTGCGCGTGAAGTACGTCTGCCTTCCGGTGGGGCCATCGTGATCGACCACACCGAAGCACTGGTGTCCATCGACGTCAACTCTGGCCGCTCCATCAAAGGCGCAGATATTGAACAAACCGCGTTTAATACCAACCTTGAAGCGGCCGAAGAAGTGGCACGTCAGATGCGTCTGCGTGACCTGGGTGGCCTGGTGGTCATTGACTTTATTGACATGGAAAATCAGCGCAACCAGCGTGATGTCGAGAACGCCCTGCGCGACGCCTTGCATCACGACCGCGCACGCGTGCAAATGGGCAAGATTTCACGCTTTGGCCTGTTGGAAATGTCCCGCCAGCGCCTGCGTCCTAGCCTGGGCGAAACCAACCACATGACCTGCCCACGTTGTAACGGTACAGGTCATATCCGCGGTATCGAATCCACGGCCTTGCATATCCTGCGTATCACGCAGGAAGAGGCCATGAAGGACAACAGCGCCATCATTCAGGTACAGTTGCCGGTTGAAGCCGCCACTTTCCTGCTCAATGAAAAACGTGCCGACATCCACAAGATTGAGCAACGTACCGGCGTGGAAGTGATCCTGATTCCTAACATCCATATGGAAACGCCAAATTACAACATCTTGCGTATCCGCCATGATGATGTGAACGAAGAAACCACGCAAGCCAGCTACAAGATGGTGGACTTGCCAAGCGAGTCTGATTACCAGCATCGCCTGGAACAGGCTGCAGCCCCTGCCAAAGCAGAAGCTTTAGTCAAAGGCATTACGCCTGCGACATCTGCCCCGATTGTAGAAGAGAAACCTGCGCCTGCGCCGGTACAAGTGACTGAGCAGAAAAAATCATTCTTTGGCGTGATCAAGTCCTGGCTTGGTCTGGACGAAAAAGAAGTGGTGCCCTCAGAACCTGAAAAACCAGCGCGCGAAAGCAAAGAGCATGGCCGTGACCGGAACAAAAACCGTAACCGTCGTGACCGTCAGCGTGACCGCGGCCAAGAGCGTAATGAGCGTCCAGCCAATGAACGTGCAGGCAAAGAGCAACAGGAAACGCAGCATGGTAGCAAACCTCGCCAGGAGCGTCCGGCACAGGAAAAACCTGCGCAGAGAGAACGTCAAGAGCGCCAAGCCAATCAAGAAGTCAAAGCAGAGACCAATCAGCCCGCATTGACCGCGCAATCAGGCGACAATAAGCAGGAACGTGGTGAGCGCGGCAACCGCCGTAACCGTCATGGCCGCCGTGATCGCCGTAACCGTGATGAAGCGCTCAACCAGAACGTTGTAGAGTCTGAAAACAGTGTGGTGACTGAAACTGCTGCATCCGTCAATCTTGCCGCTGCACCAGTTGTTGCTGACACAGTGCCTACGTTTGCGGTGGCAGAAACAACTGCCGCAGTTAGCCCAGTAGAAGTAGTGGCTGCCGCACCAATCGTAGAGAACCCGGCTGCCGCAGTGGAAGCGCCCGTTGAAGACACCGCCATCCAAAGCGCAGATGACAATCAGACTGAAGCGCCCAAGGCACAAAAACCTGCGCGCAATCGTTCAAGAGCAGGCAAGCCAGCAGGAAAAGCCAAAGCGAAACAGGCTGATCAGGCGGTAGACACCAGCGGGATTGAATTGGTGGAAACCGCTGCAACGTCCTCCCCTGTGGTGACTGAAACCACTGAAGCTCCAGCGGACGCGAAAAAGAAACCGGCCCGTAAACGCAAGCCATCCACGGCAAAAACCACAGAAGCCCAGGCAGACAGTGGCATTCAACTGGTAGAGACCAAAGCAGAAGTGGTGAATACGGGCGTGGAAGCCACCCAAAAAACCAAAAAGCCACGTAATGCGGCTAAATGGAAAAAAGACGAAGCCAGCACCGGTGAAGATGGACTGGTCATGGTAGAGACGCAGAAGTAATCAAACTGAGTCTGATAAAAAAGAGGGCCTGTCAGGCCCTCTTTTTTTATGGCATCAATGGTATTACCAACTGGAGTGCCAACGCACGATACTCCAATAGCCGACTATCGTCAGCAAGATAGAGACCACCACATGCGAGGTGACATAAAGCAACATTCCACCGTAATTTTGCTTTTGTAACAAGCTGAAAGCTTCTGCCGAAAAGGTTGAGAAAGTGGTTAACCCGCCCAAAAAACCGGTTGTCATCAACAAGCGCCACTCCATAGACAGGGTTGGAATCACCTGCAAGATACCCAACGCAATGCCCATTAACAGGCCACCAATGGCATTGGCGAGAAAAGTGCCGAGCGGGATCAGTCCACCTTGATTCAAGCTCAATGACAGGCCCCATCTGATCCATGCACCAACACTGGCACCGAATGCGACTGCTAGCCATGATTTCATTTGAATATCCTTCTAAAACGTGAACAGGCAATGTATCATAAGTTTAAAAACATTCAGCTTCAACCGCCCGTTGATTTAAAGAGATTGCCTTGCGTTTACTATTCGTTACTTCAGAAGTTTTCCCGTTAATCAAAACAGGTGGTTTGGCAGACGTCAGTGGTGCACTCCCCACCGCCCTCGCTAGCAGTGACACAGAGATTCAAATTCTGTTACCGGCTTATCGTGGCATGCTGGCGCAATGTAGTTCACCCAAACACTTGGGCAGCTTACAGCCCCTCCATGATATCCGCTGCGAGCTCTACAAAACTTTGTTACCAGGCACCAATATCCCCTTGCTGCTCATAGACTGCCCTGCGCTCTATGACCGGGATGGCGGCCCTTACCATCACCCGCTTCATGGGGAGTGGGAAGATAACCCGTTGCGGTTTGGGGTGTTGTCAAAAGTGGCAGCTATGCTGGCGATGCCTAACATGCTGCAGGCCTGGCAGCCAGAGATCGTCCATTGCAATGACTGGCAAACTGGATTAACACCCTACTACCTCAAGCAAATGGGCAGTCAGGCCAAGTCCGTGTTCAGCATCCACAACCTGGCGTTTCAAGGCAACTTTCATGCTGACTGGCGCTATCGATTAACCCTCAACCTTGAGGACTATCAGGCAGAAGGCTACGAGTTTTATGGCCAGGTCTCATTCATGAAGTCCGGCCTGTTTTACGCCGATGCTTTATCAACCGTCAGCCCAACCTATGCTCGTGAAATTCAAACCGATCAGTTTGGTTTTGGTTTTCAAGGCTTGCTGCAGCATCGTGCGGCAGATTTAACCGGGATTTTGAATGGCATCGATACCGAAATCTGGAATCCCGCACAAGACCCTTACTTACCAGCACACTACACTGCCAGTGCGTTATCCGGCAAGCAAGCGATCAAGCAAGCCTTGCAGGCAGAATTAGGACTGCGTCAGCAAGCAGATACGCCACTATTGGGGGTCGTTAGTCGCCTCACCTATCAAAAAGGGCTGGATATGCTGATCGAGATTGCTGACTCACTGCTTGGCAGCGGTTGTCAATTAGCCGTGCTTGGCAGTGGTGAGGCCAGCATGCAACGGCAGTATCTGAGTTTAATGCAACGCTATCCTGGACAAGTGGCCGTGACCATCGGCTATAACGAGCCACTCTCGCACCGTATCATGGCCGGTACCGATATTTTTGTCATGCCCTCGCGGTTTGAGCCCTGCGGGCTGAACCAGATGTATGGCTTGCGATATGGCACGATTCCGGTAGTCGCCAATACTGGTGGACTGGCAGACTCAGTGCATGGCGGCGAAATCAATGCACAAGGAGTTCCCGGCACGATGACTGGATGGGTCATGGCTGACAATGACGCATCGACACTTTTGGTCACATTACAAACTGCGATACAGGTTTATGCCAATTCTGGTCAGTGGCAACAGCTGCAACGGCAAGCGATGCAACAGGATGTGAGCTGGGAAACCAGCGCCCAACACTATCAAACGCTGTACCAAAACGTGCTTTCAAGCCCAAAAGCCTGATTTTTAAAGCCAGAGAGACAAAAAGGAGAAGTTGGCACGGAAGCTGCTTATTACTAATCAAGCTTCTCCAAAGCTAACTTCTCCTCCCTCAAGACGCCGAATAGGCGTCTTTTTTTTGCCTGAATTCAGACTCAGTCGATTATTCAGCAGCCGCAGGTGGTGTCATATTCAAAAAGTGTTCGCGGTAATACTTGAGCTCATCAATCGACTCATAAATATCCGCCAGGGCTTCGTGACGGCTGGCTTTTTTAAATCCCGCATAAATATCCGGGCGCCAGCGACGTGATAACTCTTTAAACACGCTTACATCAAGATTGCGGTAATGGAAAAATGACTCCAGGCGTGGCATGTAACGCGCCATAAAGCGTCTGTCCTGGCAGATGGAATTGCCACACATCGGCGACTTGCCTGCAGGCACATGCTCTTTCAAGAATGCCAGCATGGCATCTGTTGCCGCTTCTTCATCCAGGGTCGATGCCTTGACCTTATCAATCAAGCCACTCCGGCCATGCGTGCCTTTATTCCAGGCATCCATTCCATCGAGTACTGCATCAGACTGATGAATGACCAGCACAGGGGACTCTGCAATCACATTTAATTGTGCATCGGTGACGACGGCAGCTAATTCCAGAATGCGGTCCGTGTCAGGCAGTAAACCGCTCATCTCCATATCCAGCCAGATTAAATTGTCCTGATTAGTTGCCAATTGTGTGCCTCTCGTCATGATTTCCATTAAAATGAAACATTATATTCAGTTCAGTGAACAAGGTGGAGTTAAATCCATCAAAATAGCTAACTGAAATCATTCATCCTCATTACTGTTATGTCCGGATTATTTACTCAAATTTTTGTCGCTGTGATTGTAATCAGCTTGGCAGTACGTGTCTGGCTGGGCTTGCGCCATATTCGCCATATCCAGCAACATCGTGCACAAGTGCCTGCTGCCTTTAGTCAAACAATCAGCCTGGAGGCACATCAACGCGCTGCAGACTATACGACCGCCAAGGTAAAACTGCGCCTGAGTGAAACCGTCATGGAGTCATTGATTTTGCTGGCACTCACGCTAGGCGGCGTTTTACAACTGCTAGATCAGGCCTGGCAACAATGGCTGCCTGACCATGAAATCATTCGTGGTGCACTGGTCATTTGCTCGGCCATGTTGATCTCGGGTGCAGCCACCCTGCCGTTTGATTACATTCAGACTTTTAAAGTCGATGAGAAATTTGGCTTTAACAAGATGTCACGCAGCATGTTTTTTAGTGACCTGGTTAAACACACCGTTGTTGGCTTAATGCTGGGCGGACCAATCTTGTTTGTCGCGCTCTGGCTTATGCAAGGTGCTGGCGACTTATGGTGGCTCTACCTGTGGCTGATCTGGAGTGCGTTTAACCTGTTTATGCTGGCAGTGTATCCCATCTGGATTGCGCCACTGTTTAACAAATTTACGCCCATGCAGGATCAATCCCTTAAGGCACGTATTGAGGCCCTGTTGCAAAAATGCGGCTTTGCCAGCCAAGGCTTGTTTGTGATGGATGGATCCACCCGCTCTGGTCATGGCAATGCCTACTTCACCGGTTTTGGCAAAAACAAACGTGTTGTGTTCTTTGACACCTTGCTGGAAAAGCTCAGTGCCGATGAAATTGAAGCGGTGTTGGCCCATGAGCTTGGTCACTTCAAACACCAGCATGTCATTAAACGCATTATCATGATGTTTGGATTAAGCCTGTTAGGACTGGCGTTATTGGGTTACCTGATCAGACAGGAATGGTTCTTTACAGGGCTGGGGATTTCGGCACCGAGTAACCACATGGCTTTGCTGTTGTTCGTGCTGGTCTCGCCCGTCTTCATGTTTATTCTGCGTCCAGTCATGGCGGCTTACTCCCGAACCAATGAGTTTGAAGCCGACCACTACGCGGCACAACAATCCAGACCACAGTTTCTGATTGATGCACTGGTCAAGCTGTATCGTGACAATGCGTCTACGTTGACGCCGGATCCACTCCACTCTGCATTCTATGACTCGCATCCACCGGCGAGCCTGCGGATTGCCAAGTTACAAACGTACGCATGAAAGCGCTCCTGCTGATCAGTTGGTCTTTATTGCTCGCCAGCCATGATGCAAGCGCAACTGAAGCCCAGCTGCAAGCAGGAAAAAAACTGATCGACACCCATTGCATCAGTTGTCATGCCAGCAGCTATGGCGGCGATGGTAGCGGCATTTATACACGTGACTACCGCAAAGTGCGTTCTTTCAATGGTTTAAAAGCTCAAGTCACCAACTGTAATACCATGCTCAACCTTAAATGGTTCGATGATGAAGAGCAGCAAGTGGTACAGTACTTGAATCATACCTACTATCATTTCTAGCATGTCGTATCCAGGCCTGATTGTCGCTGCCTATGGCAAGCGCTATAACGTAGAATTGCCCGATGGGCGTATTCTTAGCTGTGTCACGCGTGGCAAAAAAGTCGATAATGCAGCAGGTGATCGCGTCACAGTGACCCTCACTGCCAGCAATGAAGGCGTCATCGAGAAAACCGCAGAGCGGACCACCCTGCTCTATCGCAGCAATGCTTATAAAAGCAAAGTGCTGGCAGCCAATGTCACCCAGATATTGATTGTGCTGGCAACACAGCCAAGCTTTTATGAAGACCTGCTCAACCGTTGCCTGGTCGCTGCAGAAGCCGCTGGCATTCGGGCTGTCATTCTGCTAAACAAATGTGACTTGCCTAACCCGCAAGCCCTACAAAAGCTGGAGCAATATGCAGCGCTTGGCTACCTCACTTTGCAACTCAATGCACGGCAATCGGTAGAGGCACTGAAACCGTTGCTGGCAGGTCATACCAGTGTGCTGGTAGGACAATCTGGCATGGGAAAATCTACGATTATCAATAGCCTACTCCCTGAAGCACGCAGCAAAACACAGGAGATCAGTACCACACTGGATAGTGGCAAACACACCACGACAGCCACCCATCTCTACCATCTTGATCAGGACAGCGCCATTATTGACTCGCCAGGCCTGCAGGAGTTTGGGCTGTATCATATTAATGAGACCGAGCTTGAATATGCATTTGTCGAGTTCAGGCCTTTTATTGGTCACTGCAAATTCAATAATTGCACGCATACGCACGAACCAGACTGCGCAATTCTGAAGGCTGTCCAAGCAGGCAGCATCCCCCCCGAACGCTTACAAATATTCCAGCAAATCCGTAGCGAAAATAGCGTACAAGTCTACGGTTAACCTCCGTTATCTTCTACACTCCTCAGCGTTAGATACAAAAAAACACCCTGCCGAAGCAGGGTGTTTAGTCTTTTAACCGACCAATGACTTGATCGGTCATAAGCTGAGTTGATTACAGTGCGAATACGTTCAATGCACCGCCGCCAGGCGCAGCGTTGTACTTGGTCAACTCTTTGTAACCACCAGCAGCACCCAGTGCGTCTGTGTCAGTCGTCATGCCCAAGTTCATCGCAACACCAGCCCAACCACCGATACCAGACAAGATACCCACGTATTGCTTGCCTTTGTTACCGTAAGTGAAAGCGTTACCAATTGCACCGGAACCGACTTGGAATTTCCACAGTTCTTTACCGGTTTTCGCATCAACCGCCTTGAACCAACGATCCAATGTACCGTAGAACACGATGTCTGAAGCTGTAGTCAGAGCACCACTCCAAGCAGAGAACTTCTCTTTGTTGTACCAAACTTTTTTGTTGGTCATTGGGTCATAAGCACCGAAACCACCCATCACGCCGTCTGGACCAGCAAACATGGTCAGTGTCGCACCAACCCATGGTTGACCAGCAACGTATTTGGACTCAACGGGCTCGTATGTCATACATACGTGGTTCAGTGGAGAGTACATCAAACCGGTTTTTGGTGAGTAGGCTGCTGGCTGTTGGTCTTTAGTTCCCAAAGCTGCTGGGCAGATACCCTTAGCATTATAGTCCTGGTGTGTTGAGTAACGGCCATCTTTGCTTGGCACACCTGTTTTCAGGTCTACATCATTTGCCCAGTTAACGAATGGATGTACTTTTTCAGCGGCAATTAAAGTACCGGTCAGTGCGTTCCAGGTGTAAGCAAAACCGTTACGGTCGTGGTGCCATGCGTATGTTTTGCCACCTTTGTCGAACAGAATCACTTCGTTCACACCGTCGTAGTCCCACTCATCGTGTGGTGTCATTTGCATTGCCCACTTAGCAACACCAGTATCCAGATCACGCGCAGTCACAGTCATAGACCATTTGTTGTCACCTGGACGTACATCTGGGTTCCATACGGATGGGTTACCCGCACCGTAGTAAACCAGGTTTGTACGTGCGTCATATGGCCACCAGCCCCATACGGAACCGCCACCATGTTGCCAGCCGTCTTTAATCGCTTGTGGTTTCAACCAGGTACGAGTACCCAACTCTTTTTCGCCGCCTTTGATTTGGTCAGCTGACAAGCGCTTGAAAGAACCGCCTTCTTTGTTGCCACCATTCACGTCTTGATAAACAGACAGTGCGTTGTAAAGCGGGTTATCTTTGTTTGTGTTAGCGTCGTGCAGTGTTTCAGCGTCAGGACCTGTAGAGTAGGCTTTCCATGCCAGCGAACCGTCTTTCAGGTTGTATGCAGCGATAAAGCAACGTACGCCGAACTCAGCACCTGAGCAACCGGTCAGTACTTTGTCTTTGATCACATGTGGTGCGTTGGTGTTAGTTGCACCGACTTTTGGATCAGTGTTTTTAACATCCCAAACTTTAGCACCGGTTTTTGCATCCAAAGCAACCAGCATGCCGTCGTTTTGTTGCAAGAAGATTTTACCGTCACCAAAACCCAGACCACGCGTCACGTTGTCACAGCACAATACTGCTTGTACGCTTGGGTCTTGTTTAGGAAAATAGGTCCAAACGATTTTCTGGTTGTCGTTCAGGTCAAGTGCGTACACGTTGTTTGGGAAAGCAGTCACGATATACATCATGTTGCCAACAACGACTGGAGAGCCTTCGTGACCACGGTTTACACCAGTCGCGAATGTCCACGCCATTTTCAGGTTTTTAACGTTGCCCTTGTTGATTTGTGCCAAAGCGCTGTAGCCTTGGTTATTATGTTGACCACGTGGATGTGCCCAGTTGTTGGGATCTTTCATCGCAGCTTCTTGATCAGCAGCAGCGAATGCGAGCATTGGCACGGCAAGCGCAACGCTGGCAGCAATACCAAAAGCAGTTTTGATTTTCATGATAGTTATATCTCCGAGATAATCACAAGGTAGCAATTGTTAACATCAATTGCGCGGTGCTTAAGTTGCCACTGGCACTAGGATTTCCAGAGCTGAAACATCCTGTAACGGATATATGTCACTTTATTAAGCGCTTGTAACTGTAATATAAATAACCGCCCATGACAGCCAGCCAGTTTAAGGTTTTATTCATGGGCCAGAGCGGGAATTTTTCCGAAAACTTTATTGAATTGCTTTTTTTTTGTATCATCTGGTAACGGAAGGCCATGTCCTAGTGTGCCCTTCAGGTAAGCGTGCCCAATGTGATGTGCAGGCACCCTTTTCTTGAACATAAGGCAAACGCAGACGTGCTGAGACCCTGGTATTACTCACTGGTATTAGATAAAGATTCCCCTTCCTCCATACATCAGCAACTCATAGATCACTTCAGGTCTATGATAGAAGCAGGTGACTGGTTAGGCGGTAGTCCCTTGCCCAGCTCACGCGATATTGCGCAACGCCTGGGGATCAACCGAAAAACGGTTTCACGCGTATACGAAGAGCTTTCTGCACAAGGACTGATCTACACTCAACCCAAGCGCGGCACTTTTGTGGCCGAGACCACCAAACGGGCCGGCTCAGCAGACAAAGTGATGGCGGGCCAGAGCCAGTCATCTCCCGCACCACTCACCGAAACCAGCAACATAGAAAGCCTGATCCAAAAAAGCAGTATTCATCATCTGCGCCGGGCAGCATTGCATCTGCACAAATTGCGGCAAGCAGATTACGATGTCACGGGCTTGCATCATCTCAAGCATTTGCTGGCAAATTTGCTGGCACATGAACGGCGCTATCTGGTGCCGCCGGAACATATTGCCTGTGGCGCGCGGCATGGCCTGCAACAGGCGATCCTCTGCAATCTGGATGCAGCCCATGGTTATGTATTGATTGATGCCGAAGTCGGGACAGGGTTGGAGCGCGCGTTGAAAAAGCACGGTATTCCAGTCATGAAACTGCCTGAAATGGCATGTAACCAGACTCAGCAGTTTATTGATCAGGTTGAAAAATACTGCATCAATTTTCCGGTATCCGCAGTGTGGTGTGATAGCAGCAAGATTGTGTCACCAGACCACCTGGAAGCCGAGCACACCCTGATTGCACAAAAATTGTCCGATTATGGCCTGCTGCTCATTGATGACCAGCGTAGCCGCCTCCCCCTGGGCCTTGAGCATCAACCGCCACTAGCAGCAAAGTACGCACGCAGCCTGCTACTCGGCAGCCTCTATGGTACCTTTTGCGAGATGTTCAACATTTGCTATGTGGCGAGCAATCTGGGATTCACAGACAAGTTCTTGAATGAAATGGACGCCCATTCACAATCTCCGTTGCTCTTGAATATGCTGGCGCAAAGTGACCTGATTAAACGCGGTGAGTATAAAAAACTGGTGACCACAATACATCGCACCATGGCTTAAACAAAAACGCACACTAAGCAATCAGCCACGCACCAAATTGGTTGAAAGGAACCAAACAAAGGCGAAAATCGGCTATTAATAACCACCAAATTTTCGGGAAAAAATCCTATTTACTTTAAAAATAGATTTTTAAAACATTGAGTTAAATTGAATTTATAGAGTTGGCATGAGAAATGCTAAGTTCAAGCCGGGAGTGAGCTATCACTAGGACCGATACCAGCAGACTGCATATCCGCCGGTATCGGGGTAGACACTCCCAAACTTGCATATTGATCTTAGTCAGAATAAAAAAGGCAACGCAATTGCGCTGCCTTTTTTATTCTGCCTTTGAGACTGGATCTGCCTCACGGAGAGACAGACACAACCCAATTACTCTTGACCGATTTGGTACACTTCGTAGCTGGTTTCCACAATCTTACCGGTTGTCGCATCAACTTCAACTTTGACTTCTTCGTTGTCTGCTTCGAGGATATCAAATTCGTAAGAGGCTTTGCCATCTGGTTCAAGCTCATACTCCACTTCAACCACTTTACCGGCATGCGCCGCCAGAGCTGTGGCTTTGGCATCGGCTTCTGAAACTTTAGCCAAGGCTTTGAATTTCTCGTCATCCGCGGTCACTTCTTGCTCTACTTCTGTGACTTTACCTGTTTTGGCGCTACACTCGATATCCCAAGCAGTGCCGTCTTTGGACTGCACATCAAACTCGTATACCAATTGCTTGCGCTCAGATTTGGCTTCGACTTTTACAATTTTGCCATCATGCACAGACAAGGCCGCTTTTACGCACTTACCCAGGCTGTCGTAGGCTTTTGGTTTGATAGTTTCATGGTCAGCGAATGCTGGCGCTGACAATACACCGCATACAGCGGCAATGATGAATGACGCTTTGATTTGCATAATGATCTCCTAAGATTAAGTCATGAACTCATCGTGCAAGACTGCGCTAGGGACGCATCTTGACACATTCACAACGATGCAAAGGATATCAAAAACAAACAGGGGTTTTGCAAATATTACACCTTATTAACAAAATGGTTTAAATCAACCATTTCACGCCCTTCACCAGCCTCTTTAGACCGCAACTGGCGCCTTGATAGCAGGATAAGGATCGTAGTTTTCCAGTGTGAAATCTTCAAACTTAAAGGCAAAAATATCGTTAACTGCCGGGTTAATGCGCATGTTAGGCAAGGCACGTGGTGTGCGTGCAAGCTGCTCTTTGACTTGCTCCATATGGTTGCTGTATATGTGGGCATCGCCCAGCGTATGCACAAAATCCCCCAGCTGCAAATCACACACCTGCGCGACCATCATGGTCAACAAAGCATATGAGGCAATGTTAAACGGCACGCCGAGAAAAATATCCGCACTTCGCTGATAGAGCTGGCAGGACAGTTTGCCATCTGCCACATAAAACTGGAAAAAAGCATGGCATGGCGGCAACTTCATCCGCTCAACATCGGCCACATTCCAGGCAGACACAATTAAGCGACGAGAGTCAGGGGTCTTTTTGATCTGCTCTATAACCTGCGAAATCTGGTCAATATGACTGCCATCCGGCTTGGGCCAATTGCGCCATTGATAACCATAGACCGGGCCGAGATTGCCTTGTTCGTCTGCCCACTCATCCCAAATGGTGACGCCTTGTTCCTTGAGATAGGCAATATTGGTACTGCCTTGCAAAAACCAGAGGAGCTCATGAATAATCGACTTCAGGTGTACCTTTTTGGTCGTTAATAATGGAAAACCTTCTGCCAGATTAAAGCGCATCTGATAGCCAAACACCGAGATCGTGCCTGTACCGGTGCGGTCAGTTTTGACATGACCATGCGCAAGTACGTGGTTCAGTAAATCATGATACTGTTGCATAGACAGGCTCCCGCTAATTTAGGTATTGGCGACGATAAATGCTTTAATCGCATCGACACTGACGTCCATGACGGTCGAGGTTTGCGGCAAGTCTTCCAGGCCTTGCAGGCTGGCTGGCCGCTCAGGTTTTTCTCCTAGAGCTTCCACGATGGCGTCTTCAAACTTGGCCGGCAATGCCGTTTCCAATACTAGCATGGGCACATTTGGCTTACGGTGTTCCAGAGCGACTTTCAAGCCATCGGCAGTATGCGTATCAATAGTCACGCCATATTTTTCTTTGGTAGTGCGTATGATTTGCATCCGGTTGGCATGGTTACTATGGCCTGAAACAAACCCAAAGTCAGCCACTTTCTCAAAATAACCATCTGCATTCAGGTCAAACTTGCCCCCATGATCCACAGCGGTCCAAAGCTCGCGTACCCTTGCGCTGTCTTGCCCCACCAAGTCATAGACAAAGCGCTCAAAGTTGGAGGCTTTGCTGATATCCATGGACGGGCTGGAGGTATGATAAGTATTGGCTGAACCACGCGGCGCATAAACGCCGGTATTGAAAAATTCGTCCAGCACATCATTTTCGTTGGTAGCAACGATCAATTGATCAATGGGCAAGCCCATCATGCGCGCAATATGCCCTGCACAGACATTACCAAAGTTGCCACTCGGCACGGTGAAGCTGACCTTCTGGCTGTTGTTTGTGGTCACAGCCAAATAGCCTTTGAAGTAATACACAATTTGGGCTGCAATGCGCCCCCAGTTAATGGAGTTGACTGCGCCGATTTTGTATTGCGCCTTGAATGCATGATCATTTGAGACGGCTTTGACCATATCCTGTGCATCATCAAATACCCCTTTAACCGCAATATTGAAGATGTTTTTATCTTGCAGGCTGAACATCTGCGCCGTCTGGAAGCGGCTCATTTTCTGGTAAGGCGATAGCATGAAGACACGCACGCCTTTTTTGCCACGCATGGCGTATTCGGCCGCTGAGCCTGTATCACCGGACGTTGCGCCCAAAATATTGGTGGTCTGGCCAGTTTTTTCCAGCACGTATTCAAACAGGTTGCCCAGCAGCTGCATCGCCATGTCTTTAAACGCCAGCGTTGGCCCATTTGAGAGACTCAGCAGGTAGAGATTATCCTCGAGCTTGAGTGTAGGTGTAATGTCCTCGGCATTTTGGCCAGCACGCGCATATTGATAGACTTCAGCCCGGTAGGTTTTATCAATAATGGCTTTGAGATCTGCGTGTGGAATATCACTGTCATCAACCAAGCGTGACAAAACCGCAAACGCCAGCTCACGGTAACTCATGCCACGCATGGCATTGAGGTCAGCATCGCTGAATTGCGGATACTGCTCAGGCAGATACAAGCCGCCGTCTGGCGCCAGGCCACCCAGCAAAATCTCACTAAAACTCAAAGCAGGCGATTGCCCGCGGGTACTGATATATTTCATTGTATGACACTCACTGAATTTGGCCGGGTCAACATTAGACTGACTTAGCGCGACAAGGATTCGACACGGATTTTTGTCACTTTACCAGTCAAGGCGGGCAAGGCCTCGATACGGGCGATCGCGGTATCCATGGTTTTTTCCTGGGTGGTATGGGTCAGAATGACGATATCCGCTTCTGACTCCCCATCTGCGGGCTCTTTCTGCAGCATGGCATCAATCGAAATTTGCAGATCAGCCAGAATCTTGGTCAAATCGGCCATGACACCGGGTTTATCCGATGCACGCAAACGCAAGTAGTAATCAGAATACACTTCTGCAATCGGCAACACGGGCAAAGCTTGCTGCTGATCTAACTGGTAGCCCAAATAGGCCACGCGTTGTTCGGCCTGCGTGCCCTGCAAGCGAGCGATATCGACTAAATCAGCCACCACAGCACTCGCGGTAGGCTCAGCGCCCGCACCGGCGCCGTAGTACAAGGTAGGCCCAACGGCATCGCCTTTCACCACAACGGCATTCATGGCGCCGTCGACATTGGCAATCAGGCGTTTTTCCGGGATCAAAGTCGGATGCACACGCAACTCGACGCCCTCACTGGTTTTCTTGCTGATGCCCAGCAATTTAACGCGGTAGCCCAACTCTGCCGCATAGCTAATATCTTGAATGCTGAGTTGAGTGATGCCCTCAGTGTAAGCTTGTTCAAACTGCATGGGCATGCCAAACGCAATACTGGCCATGATGGTCAGCTTGTGTGCGGCATCAATGCCTTCGACGTCAAACGTCGGATCAGCCTCGGCATATCCCAGACGCTGCGCTTCTTTGAGCACATCTGCGAAGGCGAGGCCTTTGTCACGCATTTCGCTCAGGATAAAGTTGGTGGTGCCATTAATAATGCCAGCCACCCATTCGATTCTGTTGGCACTCAAGCCTTCACGTAAAGCCTTGATGATGGGGATACCACCTGCGACCGCCGCCTCAAACGCCACGATCACGCCTTTATCGGCCGCAGCTTTGAAAATTTCGTGACCATGCACGGCCAGCAAGGCTTTGTTGGCGGTGACCACGTGCTTGCCATTGGCAATGGCTTGCAGCACCAACTCCTTGGCAATGGTGTAGCCGCCGATCAACTCGACAACCACATCAATCTCCGGGTTATTGACCACGGCAAAGGCGTCGTCAGTCAGTGCAACCTGCCCATTCGTGACCTGTTTGGCGAGCTCCAGATTGCGGTCAGCCACTTGCACAATACGGATATTGCCCCCAATCCGGCGCGCGATTTCCGCCTGGTTACGGGTGAGCACGGTATAAGTACCACCGCCTACTGTGCCTATGCCCAACAATCCAACTTTTAATTCTTTCATACTTAATACTCACCATTGATGGCATGCCCACTGGCACACCTTTTATTTTGAATGTTTCTTTCGATACCCATCAAGGTAACGCCCGATACGTGTCATGGCCTCGGTCAGGTCGTCCACATTAGGCAGGAAGACTACACGGAAGTGGTCTGGCGACTTCCAGTTAAAACCGGTCCCCTGTACCAGCAGCACTTTTTCTTCGAGCAGCAAGTCGAGAATAAATTGCTGGTCATCCGCAATCGGATACATATTGGCATCCAGCTTGGGGAACAAATACATGGCAGCCTGGGGTTTGACACAGGTCACCCCCGGCATCGCGGTCAACATGTCATAGGCCAGATCACGCTGTTTGCACAGCCGGCCACCGGGAGCCACCAGGTCGTTGATACTCTGATATCCACCCAGCGCAGTCTGGATCGCCAGTTGGCCAGGCACATTGGCGCATAAGCGCATTGAGGCCAGCATATTCAGGCCTTCGATGTAGTCCTTGGCATCTTTTTTATCGCCAGAGATAATCATCCAGCCAGACCGGTAGCCACAAGCCCGGTAGTTCTTGGACAAGCCATTGAAGGTCACAAACAATACGTCATCGGCCAGAGAGGCAATCGAAGTATGTGTATTGCCGTCGTACAAGACCTTGTCGTAAATTTCATCGGCAAAAATCACCAGGCCGTGATGGCGGGCGATCTCAATAATGCCTTCCAGCGTCTCTTTAGGATACAAGGCACCGGTGGGGTTATTGGGGTTGATAATCACAATACCTTTGGTATTGGCATTGATTTTGTTCTCAATATCCTCAAGGTCAGGCAACCAGCCAGACTGCTCATCACACACATAATGCCGTGCGGTGCCGCCCGCCAGATTGACAGCCGCCGTCCACAGTGGATAATCGGGCATGGGCACCAGAATCTGGTCACCATTATTGAGCAAGCCTTGCATAGCCATGACAATCAGCTCGGACACGCCGTTGCCAATAATAATGTCGTCTATGGTCACGCCAGTAATATTCTTTTGCTGGGTGTAATGCATGATGGCTTTACGTGCGGCAAACAACCCTTTGGAATCGGTATAGCCAGAGGCCTGATCCATATTATGAATCACGTCCTGAACAATTTCTTCTGGCGCGTTGAAACCGAACGGCATCGGGTTACCGATATTCAGCTTGATAATGCGCTGCCCGTCTTCCTCCATCTGGCGTGCGCGCTGTAATACAGGGCCGCGGATGTCGTAACAGACATTACTGAGTTTGCTGGATTTATTGACTGGCTGCATAGCGGATTAACAAACACATCTGGCGTGTGTTAAGCTCTTAAAGTAAAACTTTCATTCTACCTGCAAACCCTTGCTACATCAATGAACCTAGTACGCGGCATCGGGTCTGGATTGGATAGTCCTTGCACATTCAGCCACCTCACAATTGAGCTTCAAACTTATGAAACTACATCTGCATACCGGTGAACAGCAATACCAGATTCATGGCGTCGATAGCGATGCGGTCACCATCAATCAGCAGTGCTATCCACAACCAGTCATTGTCAGCGATCAAGCACTGCGCACTGACTGGTTTCATGGCCCATGGGAAAAGCTGGACGCTCAAGCTTTATCAGTCATTCTGGAGTTCAAACCAGAAGTCGTGTTATTGGGGACGGGAGACAAACAGCGCTTTATTCACCCCAAACACCTGCAGCCCTTTTTATCTGAACTGATCGCTGTGGAATGCATGACCACTGCAGCCGCTTGCCGTACCTTCAACATTTTGAGCGCAGAAAATAGAAAAGTGGTGGCTGCCCTGCTACTTGAAAAACACCTCTCGGACGCAAGTTAGCCGCTTACTGCGGCTTGAGCGTCACGCTTAGCCCATCCGGGGTGACTTTAAACTGGTCGGGTTGATACTTTCTCCCGGCATAACTCAAATCTTCCGGCTTCACTTCATATAGCACGACCTGCTTAAACCATTGCCGACCTATGTCTTTAGCCAACTGCTGGGCGAGGTTGCTCCACTCACTGCCGGCACCATCCAGCTGTAACGAATCCACCTCAGGCTGATCCAGCACCACCGCCTGTTGCGCCTGATCAAACCGCAACAAACCAGAGAGACCGAGTTTGCCGGTCGCAGAGTTGGCCAGCAAATCGCTACGGACATTCGCATCCATCAAGGCATGTATGCGGCCAGAGCCAGGCTCGACCGACACGAGTGCATTAGAAAGCTGAAGATGAAATATACGCATGAGTGTGATCGGTTTTTCCAGTTTTCGATTCAACTTTTGCTGTAATTGTGCCGTATTAATATGCAAGGTGCGCTCGCCCAGACTCACACAGTGCGAGAGGAGTAACACTAGCAAAACACTGAGGCAAAGCCCGATTAATTGACGCATTTGTAAGCCCTATTTAACACTTGTAACATTCAACAAAAATCGAAAACACTTCACAGAGGATACGATAAGATCGTGCGCTATGGAAATTAAACATCGCCTCCAGCCTGGATTTACATTGGTAGAAATGATTGTGGTCATGCTGATTCTATCAGCGCTGGCTGTGACTGCCTATGCACGTATTTCACAGGTCGACTCACAGGCCAGACAAGCCAGCTTGTCAGCCTTCAAAGCTAACGTACAAGCGACTGCCATCATGGCCAAAGGCGTATGCATGTCCGACCCGCAATGTGACAGCCAGCAAGTGGCACCGTCAACTACGATAGAGGGCAATGTTATTTACTTCAGCCAAAGCTATCCTGTCGGCTGGCTGGGCAATAGTGATGGTGCAGGCACCCTCAACCAGTTACTAGACACTGGGAAATTTGCTATCCAGCCATCCCTGTCAGATCGTGAGCATGCCACCTATTATTTGCAAGGGGCCAGAAACAGCGCACACTGCAAGCTGGAATATATCCTGACCTCTGGTGCAAACAGCACTCAGCCCCTGACGATCCAGACAGACAGCAGCGGTTGCTAATAACACCTCCAACAAGCGCCAAAAATAAAAAAGCCGTGTGTTGAAATCACACACGGCTATTCACAGCTCAACCCAAGCTTAAAGATGTTTGGTTGACAAGGTCAATGTGGCGTTGGTGCCACCAAAACCAAAGCTGTTTGAAAGTGCGGTTTGCACCTTGGCAGATGGAATGGCCTGACGCACAATATTCAAGCCCTCAGCCGCCGGGTCCAGATGATCAATATTGGCAGAGGCCGCAATAAATCCGTGCTGCATCATCAGCAAGGTATAAATGGCTTCATTGACACCGGCGGCCCCAAGCGCATGACCAGACAGTGATTTGGTGGAGGCAATCGCTGCCCGGCTTTGCGTGCCAAAAACAGCGCGAATGGCTTCAAGCTCTTTGGTATCACCAACCGGGGTACTGGTGCCATGCGTATTGATGTAATCAATCTCGTCCGGACTAATCCCTTGCAGGGCTTGTTGCATACACCGCACCGCCCCCTCGCCACTAGGGGCGACCATGTCGTAGCCATCAGAGGTTGCCCCGTAACCGATCACTTCAGCATAAATCTGCGCACCGCGGGCTTTGGCATGTTCGTACTCTTCAAGCACGACAATGCCGCCTCCACCGGAGATGACAAACCCATCTCTATCCACATCGTAAGTACGGGAAGCTTTTTCAGGCGTCTCGTTATACTTGCTCGACAAGGCGCCCATGGCATCAAACAGATAACTCATGGTCCAGTGCTCTTCTTCGCCGCCGCCAGCAAACACAATATCCTGTTTACCCAATTGAATTTGCTCTACACCGGCGCCGATACAGTGTGCACTGGTTGAACAGGCAGAGCTGATACCGTAATTGACGCCCTTGATTTTCGCCCCGGTCGCCAAGCAGGCAGCAATGCCACTGCTCATGGTTTTGGTGACCATGTAAGGTCCCACACGACGAATCCCTTTTTCGGCCAGTGTATTGGTGCCTTCCAGCATACTCTCGGTGGAGGTCCCCCCGGCACCGACAATAAGGCCGGTACGCACATTGGACACCAGTTCCGCTGGCAGTTGCGCATCAGCAATCGCTTCCTGCATGGCCAACCAGGCATAAGCATGGCCTTTGGCCATAAAACGCAACAACTTACGGTCAATCAGGGCTTCGATATCCAAATTTTTAATCGAACCCGCCACGTGCGAGCGCAAACCGCGCTCGGCATACTCCGGCTGATAGCTTATGCCAGAGCGCCCGGCTTTCAGGCTCTCCAGCACTTCTTGTTTGTTATTACCGAGACTTGATACGATACCAAATCCTGTAATCACTACGCGACGCATTGCGCCTCCCTTAAACTTCAAAAAACGGTCACGAATACTAAAAATGATCCGTACTAAAAATTGTCTGTGGTGGTAAACAGCCCAACACGCAAATCGCTGGCAGAATAAATCTCACGACCATCCACCTCCATCCGTGCATCTGCAATCCCCATCACCAGTTTGCGCATGATCACGCGTTTTAAATCAATGTGATAACGCACCAACTTGGCCTTGGGCAGGACTTGACCGGTAAACTTCACCTCGCCTGAACCCAGCGCGCGGCCACGTCCAGGCCCACCTTTCCAACCCAGAAAAAAGCCTACCAGCTGCCACATCGCATCCAGACCCAAACAGCCTGGCATCACAGGGTCTCCGGTGAAGTGGCATTCAAAAAACCACAGGTCAGGACGGATATCCAGCTCAGCAATAATTTCGCCCTGGCCATATTTTCCACCTTCATCAGAAATCTTTACGATCCGGTCAAACATCAGCATAGGAGGCAGTGGCAATTGCGCGTTGCCTTCACCAAACATTTCGCCGCGACCGCAAGACAGCAACTCCTCTTTACTGAAACTACTTTTTCTAGTCATGTATTTTTAGATTTTTAGTATAAAACAATATTTTCGCCGGAAATTGCGTTTAGTGAAAGCCTTTTGTCACGCAAAGACTATACAGACCTGTATACTTTTCTTCAAAACACAGGTAACATTCCCAAAATTGTTACTGAATTTTACATATTAAAAACCGGCTGTCTGACGGGGTTTAAAAAAGGATTCGTGATTTTTTCACCCCGTTAAAGTTACAATTTAGTTACAATCAGAATCACTTAATACATTCAAATCATCAGGAAATCAGGCATGCAAGAACAACAACTCAACGATTGGCGTACCCATGCGCTCACACTCGAGTCAGAAGTCAACAAAGTGGTCGTCGGTCAGGAAACCCCGGTACGCCTGATTACCACGGCCGTGTTTGCGCGTGGCCATGTGCTGCTGGAAGGTGATGTGGGCGTCGGCAAAACCACCTTGCTGCGCGCATTCACCCGTGGCATTGGCGGTGGCTACCAGCGAATTGAAGGCACCATAGACCTGATGCCGAATGATTTGGTGTATCACACTTATTTGGGCGAAGATGGCAAACCTCATGTCAGCCCCGGTCCGCTGCTGATGTCAGGCCAGGACTTGTCGATCTTCTTCTTTAACGAGATCAACCGCGCGCGGCCACAAGTGCACTCCCTCATGTTGCGCGTGATGGCGGAACGGACACTGACCGCGTTTAACAAAGAACATTATTTCCCGCACATGCTGGTGTTTGCTGACCGCAACCAGGTAGAGCGTGAAGAAACCTTTGATATTCCTTCAGCAGCGCGCGACCGTTTCATGATGGAAATTCCAATCGTGGTGCCGCCTGCACACGACATTATGGAATCCCTGATTTTTGATACGCGCTTTCATGATGTAGACCAACTGATTTCAAATGTGCCAGCCGACATCCTCCAGTTTGACCAGCTAAACAGTTTTGCCAAGGTAATCCAGGAAAACATTCAGGCCAGCCCTGCCCTGCGCAAATATGCACTTGACCTGTGGCTGGCCACCAAAGATCCGGTTGCCTATGGCGTCAAGGTCTCCAACGTAGACATGAAGCGCCTGGTACTGAGTGGCGCAAGCCCGCGCGGGATGGGTATGCTGCTGCGTGCCGCCCGCGTCAATGCCTGGCTCAATAACCGCGCTGCAGTGATACCGGAAGATATCCATGCCGTGTTCCATGAAACCATTGCCCACCGCCTGGTCTTTAGCCCGGTCTACGAAATGCGCCGGACTGAAATCGCCCGCGAATTGCTGTCTGGTATCGTTCACGCAATCGCTGCCCCTTAACGGATGGTGTACGAATTCACAAATAACGAGTGCTGAAAAGTGATGCAGACAATTAAGGAATTCAGCTACCACATCGGCTGGCGTTCGCGCGCACGTCGCCCTGGCCGCCACAAGAGCAATCAGCGTGGCATGGGGATGGAGTTTCGCGGTCATACCACGCTGCTGTCCTATCCTGACCCGCGCCGGATTGACATCCGCCAAACCATACGTGACCCCATGGAGCAGGTGTATGTGCGTATCTTTAACCAGAAAAGCGCCACGCCTGTGTTTGTCCTGTGTGATATGTCTGGCTCCATGCAATACGGCACACCGCATACCAAACTGGTGACTGCGGCTGAAATCACCCGCTCGGTCGCCCAATCGGCTTGCCGCAATACGGATCCTGTTGGCTTTATCGGCTTTGATGATGATTTGCATGACGCGTGGCTGTCTACGTTGTCTTCACGGCCACACAGCATGTTTGACCTGGCTGACCGCCTTGAAAACCATTTACCCAATGAGGTCGGTGCCGCCGCCCTGCTGGAAAGCGTCAGGTTGTTACCACGCGAGCGATCCCTGATTTTCATGGTGTCCGATTTCCATATGCCGCTGGAACAACTGGAAGCCGCGCTGGTGCTCATGCTTCGTCATCATATTGTGCCAGTCGTGTTATGGAATAGCACTGAATACAAGCAGTTGCCGGAATTTGGCATCACCAGTATCAATGACCCTGAAACCGGCGAGCGGCGCACGCTGTTTTTACGTGCCTCCTACCGTCAACGCATCCTGGAAGCGTTCGCGGCCCGTCGCCAGGCCATTGAAGATATTTTTATGAGATTTGATATGCAGCCCTTTTTTGTGGAAGACCAATTCGATGCCGATTTACTGACCGAATACTTCCATCAATACGTGCCTGCCTGAGGAAAGCGACCCATGAAAGCGCGCCACCATCTTTTATCTTTAGTGTTAGCGGCCAGCCTGTTGTCTGCCTCACTCAACAGTGTTGCCGATGTAATTTTGCCATCCGTTGACAATAAATTTGTCAGTGTCCAGGAAATCAACCCGACCCGCGATGCCGGCTTTTTCGTCGGTGACAAGCTGCAACGGACCATGATCCTGACCGTCAAGCAACCTTACGAATTGATCAAGGAGTCGCTGCCGATTGTCGGTTATGAGCACCGTTACCGCGGCCAGGTTTCTGGCATTGAATTGACGGCGATTGACATGGAGGAAGCCCATGAGCGACAGCAGACCGTGTATACGATACACCTAGAATATCAGGTCTTCAAATCTGGTCGCGTGGTCAAGCCCGCCATCCTCAGAGGCGAAATCGTCAAGCTACGCCAGCAAGGCAGTCAGGACATCAAGCAATTCCGCATGCCCTCGTTTAACTTCAGGACCTCACCACTGTCCGTGTATGGCGAAGTCAACCTGAAGAATGAAATGAGCCCGTTTGTCGCCCCCTTGAAACTGCATGCCGACAAAGAATGGCTGGCGCTAAAGGTGGCGACTGGTGTGCTGGCCGTCTGTTTGCTGGGCTTAGTCTATATTTTGGCGGCCAATACCTGGTTACCGCGCATGGGTGGTGCTTTTGCCAAGGCCTACCGCAAGCTTGGCAAACTGCCGGACGACGCGCAAGGTCTGCAACAGGCCATTTCCACCGTACATGAAGCCTTGCATCAGGTGGCGGGGCACAGCGTATTTGGTAATGGTATCGAGCATTTCTTGCAGCAAAAACCTGGTTTTACCCCTGCCAGGCCAGAAATTGAACGTTTTTTTGCCTTGTCTCGCCAAGTATTTTTTGACGCCAGCACCCCGCTGGAGCTGGGCATCCCACCACGTGAATGGCTGAAAAAATTCTGTAGGCACATGCGCGACTGCGAACGCGGCTTGAAGCCAGAGGTACATGCATAATGGCTTTTACCCATCCGTGGCTGTTGTGGGCACTCCCCTTGGCGCTATTACCATTATTGCTAGATCGTTCCCATAGTAAACATTACTCCTGGGTGAGCCTGTTGCCACCGGACCCGCTGTCCAAAACCATCGGTTTTTTACTCAAGGTCTTGGCCGTCATTAGCATCGTCTTCATTATTTTGGGTCTGGCCGGCCCACATAGTCTGGAGCAACAGGTGGAGCGTACCGGCATAGGTGCGCAGATCGGCCTGGTGCTGGACCGCAGCGCGAGTATGGACGACCCGTTTGCCGGAGACAAAGATGGCAATGTTGGTGAAACCAAATCGGTCGCAGCCGCACGTATCATGACCAAATTTGTGCAAAGCCGCCAAAACGACATGATGGGTCTGATTACCTTTAGTAACTCAGCCATGTATGTGTTACCGCTGACTGAAAATAAAGAAGCGATTTTGTCTGCCATTCAGGCGACTGCCGGCAACTCGCTGTTTCAAACCAATATTGGCGGCGGTTTGACCAGTGCGGTTGAATTGTTCAAGGATATGCCGGACTCCGGCTCTCGCGTGATTATCCTGATTTCTGATGGTGCAGGACGCGTCAGTGACATGGTGCAACAGAAGCTGCGTGACTGGCTGCAACGCTATAACATCGGCTTGTACTGGATTGTATTGCGCCAGCCAGGTGGCATTACCATCTTCGATCCCAAATATACGGCCAGTGGCTACGACGGCCCCATGCCAACCGAAGTGTTGCTGTATCAGTTCTTCCAGACACTGCGTACCCCGTTTAGCGCCTATGAAGCCGCAGATCCCAAGTCACTGGAAGCGGCGATTGCCGATATCAACAGCAAAGAAAAAAAACCGATTCAATATCTGGAAAAAATCCCCGGCCATGATTACACCAATGTGTGTTACTGGGTGGCTTTCGTCATGATTGCACTCTTGCTGGCGGTTAAATATTTGGAGATTCATACATGGCGCTCAGCGTAAATAAACTTGTGATTGGACTGGTCGTTGTTGCGGTCTTGGCCGCGGGCACCATCGCCTACAGCTGGCAACGTATCAAGCAAGTCGAAGCCTTTAATCAGGCCGTGGCGACAGCTAAAAGTCCACAAACGGACCAGCAAAGTTTCGAAGCCAAGTATGCAGTCGCCTACTGGTTAGGCAAAAATGAGCGTTACAAGGAGTCCACACTTTTGTTTACCAAGCTCATCGAACAAGCCAATGCCAGTCAGCGCGCGGCCATTCTGCACAATGTGGGTAATATGTTTTTCATGCGTGCAATCCAAATGACGGGCGGCAATGACAACAGCACACGTGATGAGATTGAATACCTGTTGTCGCAAGCGGCCACCTCTTATAAATCAGCGCTCAAAGCAGATAACAGCAACTGGGGCACACGCCGCAACTATGACCGCGTTCTTGGCTTGCTGCCAGAAAAACCCACGCCAGGTGTAGGCGAATCTGACAATCCCGGGTTGATCATGGGCAACATTCCCAACGGATTGCCATAACAGGCGGCGATTTTCTCTGGCTCTGGATCTGAACATATTGACTGGCATGGCATGAAAATCTGGCTAAGACACTTTATCAAACATCGCGACACGGCGCTGCTCGCCTTGGCACTGCTCTTTCTGCTGGGAGCAATTTTACGACCCAGCATCCCGTTTAAACATAATATCTATGCCTATTTTCTGGTTGCAGATATTTCGCAAAGCATGAATGCAGAGGACATGATGCTGCATGGCAAAAAAGTCACGCGCATGGCCTATATGCAAAACATGATGCATGAAGTGGTGGCTTCATTGCCATGTGGCACCAAAGTCAGCATCGGCATGTTTGCAGGTAACTCGGTCGCCGCCATGTATGCACCGATTGAGGTATGCCGTAATTTTGCCGCAATCCAGGACACCATTGCCCATCTGGACTGGCGTATGGCGTGGTCAGGTAACAGCCGGGTGCGTGAAAGCCTGTTTGTGACCGCGAAAGTGGTGCGTGCCATGCCTGAGCCGGCGCAAGTGCTGTATTTTACCGATGGCGAAGAAGCCCCTAAACTGCACGCCTTCAACACCAAAAACCTCGATGAATTTCAAGGCGGTGATGACTGGCTGTTTGTTGGCATCGGGACCGATGAAGGCGTGGCGATTCCCAAGCTGAGCCAGGATAATCAGGTCATTGGTTACTGGTCTAACGAAAGTTTTGCCATGCAGCCTGGTATCGCACAGATCTCCGAAAGCACTTTGGGTGTACGCGACGATAATGTCGCATTTGGTGACCATGACCGCTATGTCTCCAAACTGGCCAGCGAATATCTGGAAAACCTGACCAAAGAAATTGGCGCAAAATTCATCAAAGGTGACAGCACCTATACCGTCCTCAAAGCCATGAAGGAGCAAAAACCGGCCCGCCGCGATATTGCTCCCTTACCATTGGATTGGCTACTGGCCAGCCTAGCAGGCTTATGTATACTCGCCACCTATGCGAGCCATCACCCTTGGCGGCAAATCAAGCAGAACCTGCATCTTTACCGTCGTGAGATTCAATCCAGATTTTTTGTAAAAAGCGAGGCCGTCGCCCACGACAACCATTTTCAATAACCGTTAACGCCTCGCCCCTCTGACATCCTAGGCCAGCGATGCAGGCAAACAGAAGACCTGACCATGCACAAAAAATGGCTACCCTTTTGCCTGAAACATCGCGACACCCTACTGCTAGGTATTGCACTGATGCTTTTACTCGGGGCGGCCTTGCGGCCTTCAATTCCGATTAAGCGCAATATCCATACTTACCTGCTGATAGCAGATATCACGCAAAGTATGAATGTGGTCGATATGTCGCTCGATCATGCCCCTGCCAGCCGTCTCGATTACACCAAACGCATGATGCATGACATCATCGCCCAACTGCCCTGTCAGACCCGCATCAGTATCGGCCTGTTTGCAGGCGATGCGGTAGCCGCCCTTTACACACCCCTGCATGTCTGCAAACACTTTTCAGCTATACAGCAGACCATAGACCATCTTGATTGGCGCATGGCCTGGACCGGCAACAGTCAGTTACGCCAAAGCGTGCCGATGGCAGCAAAACTATTGCGGCAAATGCCTGAGGCAACCAAAGCCGTCATTTTTACTGATGGCGATGAAGCGCCCCTGTTGCATGCCTTTAACACGCGTAACCTCAAAGACTTTCAGGGCTCGGACGACTTTTACTTTGTCGGCGTCGGGACAGACCAAGGGGCTGGCATTCCCAAGCTGACAGAAAACAATCAGATGATAGGCTACTGGTCGAATGAAAGCTTCGCCGTCCAGCCTAATATCGCGCAGGTCACCGCCAGTAAAAGCAGTGGACGTGATGACAGCGTGGCTGTCTCGGACTATGACCGCTATATTTCCAGGCGGGCGTCTGCCTATTTGAAAAAACTGTCTGAAGAAATTGGCGCGCAATACCTGGATGGCGATGACCCCCACCATGTATTGCAACACATCCAAAAACACAGCTCGCCACGTTATGAAATTGTGGCATACCCGATAGACTGGATACTCGCCACCCTGTCTGCGGTATGCATCGTCAGCGCCTACCTCAACCAGGACTCCAAACGACAGCTCACGCATACACTACGCAAACGATTTACCAAGTTGAGGCAGACGCGCTTGTTTAAAGCTAGACACGATGTCGCACACGACAATCACTTTTAAGCATGAGCCATTCAAGCCTGTCCCCAACGCAACCAGACGCGCAAAGCCGTCAAGCTTGCCCTGTCGGCCTGGTCAGGGAGCACTAGCATACGCTGCGTGCGCGGCATGGATTCAGGCGCAGCCTCTTGCAGCGGTTGCAGCTGCATATGCAAGACCAGGCACCACGGATGCACAACGCTATCAGAGAGCACGCTGACCTGATAGACCTGTCCCGTGCGGTTCACGACAGTCATCTGCCCATACACATCCACACGCAGTCTCTGGATACTGTGTTTCCAAGAGGTTGCCGCCAGTTGCGTCCAGTGCCAGCCACTTGCCAGTCCATAGACAGCCGTTGCACTCAACGCCCAGACAAACGCTAATTTCCACCACAGGCAGGCCATCACCAGCATTGAAAATAAGCACCACCAGCCCCATAAAAGATATGATGGTCGTAAGCGCAGATCAATTTCAGTTGATAAAATAGCTTTTTTCATTGCATGAACCAGGGCAAAGCCGCGCAAGCGACTCTGGCCCAGAAGGAAAACCGAGTTATGTCCAATCCAGCCACTGCATGGCAAACGTTTTTAATCTCGCAAGGGGCGCAGTTCAATTCACAAGGTGAAGCCAGCTTTCCCATAGAAAAGGCCTCTGCGCAACTATTTGACCTGTCGGGCAATGGCCTGATCGCCATCAGCGGTGCAGACAGCCAGACCTTTTTGCAGGGCCAGGTCACCAATGATATTAAACTGCTCGC
Source organism: Methylophilus sp. VKM B-3414 (assembly GCF_032248435.1). Taxonomy (NCBI): domain Bacteria; kingdom Pseudomonadati; phylum Pseudomonadota; class Betaproteobacteria; order Nitrosomonadales; family Methylophilaceae; genus Methylophilus; species Methylophilus sp. VKM B-3414. Next base: position 232,419 of record NZ_JAVTLI010000010.1, read on the forward strand.
TCAAGGTGCGCAATTCAATGGTTATTGCACGCCCAAAGGCCGCTTGCTGGCGCTGTTCTACTCCTTTACTGTTGAGGACGTCATTTACTTGCAATGCCCGCGCGCCTTGGTGCCAGACCTGGTGAAACGCTTGCGCATGTATGTGTTACGCAGCAAGGTGGTGGTAGAGGATGCCAGTGAGCGCCTCTACAGCCTGGGATTGGCGAGTGATGCGCTTGCGAGCACATTGACTGGCCTGCCCGCTGACCCACATCAACTGGCGCAAACCGAGCTGGGGACGCTGATCCGCCTCGCTGACGCTGGCACACAACAACGCTCCCAGCTGATTGTCGCTGCCGACCAGGCTGAAACCGTTTGGCAATCGCTGCGCGCGACCTTCACCCCAAGCAGCACGGCTCACTGGGAAGCGCTGGAAATTCAGGCGGGGATTCCGCAAGTCTACCCAGCCACCAAAGAACAGTTTGTCCCACAAATGGTCAATCTGGATGCATTAAATGGCATTAACTTTAAGAAAGGCTGCTATACCGGCCAGGAGATCGTTGCCCGCACGCACTATCTGGGCAAGGTCAAGCGCCGCACATTGCTGGCACAGCTGCCTAAAACCGCCCAAGTACCACAGGCAGGCGACACGTTGCAGGATGCCCAGACACAAGACGCGGGTCAACTGGTGCGCGTTGCGCCCGATGCCTTAAGTGGCGGCTGGTGGGTGTTGGCAGAATGCCGACTGGAAGCCAAAGAGGCCGGAGAGATTCTCTGGCAAGGTCAGCCCTTGCTGTTTAAAGAATTACCGTATGCCTTGCCCTAATCTACTAGATCAATAAAAATAAAAAAGGCGCTAGAAGCGCCTTTTTATTGGGACGGCTGCGCCGGGATCACAGGCACTGCATCTGCGGGCTTGGCCGCAGCGTCGGTCTGGCTCTTGCTGGCTGAAGACTTGTTCTGAATCACCTGAAAAAATACTTCGTCCTGCTTCACCAGGCCCAGCTCACTGCGTGCCCGCTCTTCAATCGCAGATTGACCCTGCTTGAGATCGCGCACTTCAGCGCGCAGGGTTTCATTGCGTTGCCGATAATAATCGTTACGCTTTTGGTGCGCCTCAATCTGCTGTGAATATTGCCATACGCGCAACCAACTGCCCTTGCCCAGCCACAACGGATATTGCAGCAGGGCAATCAGGACCACTAATACAACTGTCAGTTTACGCACCGTGGCCCAAAATCAGTTATTTGAACAACTGATAGAAAGCAGACAAGCCAGCGTAGCTGGTAGCATCGCCCAACTCTTCTTCAATACGAAGCAACTGGTTGTACTTGGCAACGCGCTCTGAACGGCACAGGGAACCCGTCTTGATTTGCAAGGCATTGGTCGCCACAGAGATGTCGGCAATCGTCGTATCTTCGGTTTCGCCAGAGCGGTGTGACACTACGGCCGTGTAGTTGGCACGTTTTGCCATCTCGATGGTCTGGAAAGTTTCAGTCAAGGTACCAATCTGGTTGACTTTGATCAGCACAGAGTTGGCCACGCCTTTCTGGATGCCTTCACGCAGGATTTTGGGGTTGGTCACAAACAGGTCATCGCCGACCAACTGTGTGGATTTACCCAAGCGTTGTGTCAACAGGTCCCAGCCCTCCCAGTCAAACTCGCTCATACCATCTTCAATGGTGATGATAGGATACTTGTCAGCCAAGGTAGCCAGGTAGTCACAGAACTGGGCAGAGGTCAGCGCAGCGCCTTCAGACTCAAGATGGTATTTACCATCACGGTAGAATTCGGTACTGGCGCAATCCAGGCCCAGGTAAATATCTTTGCCTGGCTCATAGCCAGCCGCTTCGATGGATTCCATGATCAGCTGCAAGGCAGACTCGTTGGAGGGCAAGTTAGGTGCAAAACCACCTTCATCACCCACGGTTGTCGCCAAGCCTTTGGCATGCAAGGTTTTCTTCAGTGCATGGAACACTTCTGCACCCGCACGCAAGGCTTCACGGAAGCTTGGCAAGCCTGCTGGCACAATCATGAATTCCTGAATATCCACAGAGTTATCTGCGTGTGCACCACCGTTGATGATGTTCATCATAGGCGTTGGCAATTGCATGAACGCAGAACCACCCAGGTAACGATACAGTGGCAAACCGCTTTCTTCAGCCGCCGCACGTGCACAGGCCATGGACACGCCCAAAATCGCATTTGCACCCAGACGGTCTTTGTTCTCGGTACCATCCAGTTCAATCAGCGTCTTGTCGATAAAACTTTGCTCTTCAGCATCCAGGCCAATGATCGCTTCGGTAATTTCCGTGTTGACGTTCTCAATCGCGTTCAATACGCCTTTGCCCAGGTAACGGCTTTTATCGCCATCCCGCAGTTCCACGGCTTCTTTGGTACCGGTAGATGCGCCTGAAGGCACTGCCGCACGACCAATCACCCCGCTTTCCAGCAAAACGTCGACTTCAACCGTCGGGTTGCCACGGGAATCCATAATCTCGCGGGCGATAATATCTACAATAGCGCTCATGATTTATCCTTATCTAAGATGAAAAAAATTATAGGGTTTGTTCTGCGAAACCGGCTTTTTTGACCAGCTTGTCGAGATCGACCAGCAAGTGCAGCAAGTCTTCCATTTTGCCCAAGGGCCAGGCGTTCGGGCCATCAGACAAAGCTTGACTCGGGTCAGGATGGGTTTCCATAAAGACGCCGGCAATACCACTCGCCACCGCTGCACGTGCCAACACCGGCACAAACTCACGCTGACCGCCACTCTTCTCGCCCTGCCCGCCTGGTTGCTGGACAGAATGGGTGGCATCAAATACCACTGGACACTGTGTTTCACGCATAATCGCCAAACCACGCATGTCAGAAACCAGCGTGTTATAGCCAAACGAAGCGCCGCGTTCACAAACCATAATATTGTCGGCACCGCCGTTGGCTTCTTTAGCCTTGTTGACCACTTGTTTCATGTCACCAGGGGCTAGAAACTGGCCTTTTTTGATATTGACCGGCTTGCCAGACTGGGCACAAGCCACGATAAAGTCGGTCTGACGGCACAGAAAAGCCGGGGTTTGCAACACATCCACCACCGCGGCCACGTGAGGCACCTGTTCTTCGGTATGCACGTCGGTCAAGATCGGCACACCGATCTGGGCACGCACTTCGTCCAGAATTTTCAGGCCCTCTTCCATACCAAAACCACGGAAAGTCTTGGTCGAACTACGGTTGGCTTTGTCGTAAGAAGATTTATAAATAAATGGCACCCCCACGCGGGCAGCCATCTCTTTTAACTGGCCAGCCGTATCAATTGCCATTTGTTTGGATTCAATGACGCAGGGGCCCGCGATCAGAAACAGAGGATGTTCGAGACCAACGTCAAAACCACATAATTTCATTCAACATTCCTTATTTTTTGGATGCTTTTTGTGCCAGCGCAGCCTGCACATAGGCTTTAAACAATGGATGACCCGCACGCGGGTTAGACGTAAACTCGGGGTGGAACTGGCACGCGACAAACCACGGATGCACAGACTGTGGCAACTCAATCATTTCACACAATTCTTCACGCGGCGTGCGTGCAGAAATGACCAGACCGGCGTCTTTCAACTGGTCCACATAGTGGTTGTTGACTTCATAGCGGTGACGGTGACGCTCATTAACTTCGCTGCCGTAAATGCTGGCGGCCAACGTGTTCGGCACAATCGGACAGCTTTGCGCACCCAGACGCATGGTGCCACCGAGATCGGAGTGTTCATCACGCTTCTCGATCTTGCCGGAAGCATCTTGCCACTCGTCAATCAGACCAATCAATTTATGCTCGGTGCCAGGGTTAAATTCAGTGCTGTTCGCATCCTTAAGCCCTGCGACATTACGCGCATACTCAATCACGGCCAATTGCATGCCCAGGCAGATACCCAGGTAAGGCACTTTGTTTTCACGCGCATACCGAATAGCCGCAATCTTGCCTTCGGTACCACGTACGCCAAAGCCGCCAGGAATCAGGATCGCATCCATGCCTTTGAGACTATCGGTGCCACTTTTCTCAATGTCTTCGCTATCGATGTAGTGAATCTTGACCTTGGACTCGGTGTGAATACCGGCGTGTATCAGCGCTTCGGTCAGCGACTTGTATGACTCGGTCAAATCGACATACTTACCGACAAATGCGATATCGACAATCTCTTTGGGATTGGCTTGCGCGTGAGTAATTTTTTGCCAGGCAGACAAATCCGCTGCTTTGGCAAGAATATTCAGTTTGTGGCAAACAATCTCATCCAGCATTTGCGCGTGCAACAGGCCGGGGATTTTATAAATCGAATCGCTATCAATGGCACTAATCACCGCCTCAAAAGCCACATTGGTGAACAAGGCAATCTTGCGTTTTTCGTCTTCAGGGATTTCACGCTCGGCGCGGCACATCAAAATATCCGGCTGAATACCGATTTCGCGCAATTCTTTCACCGAGTGCTGGGTGGGTTTGGTTTTCAGCTCGCCTGCGGTTGGAATCCATGGCAACAGGGTCAGATGGATATAACAGGCGTTGTTTCTGCCTTCTTCAATCCCCATCTGACGAATCGCTTCCAGAAACGGCAAGGACTCAATATCGCCGACCGTACCGCCCACTTCGACAATCGCCACATCCGCGCCTTCAGCACCACGTTTCACGTGTGCCTTGATTTCATCGGTAATGTGCGGAATGACCTGTACGGTTTTACCCAGATATTCGCCACGGCGTTCTTTCTTGATCACCGTTTCGTAAATCTGGCCAGTAGTGAAGTTGTTACGCTTGGACATCTTGCTGCTGATAAAGCGCTCGTAATGACCAAGATCGAGATCGGTTTCCGCGCCGTCGTCGGTCACAAACACTTCGCCGTGCTGAAATGGCGACATGGTGCCGGGGTCAACGTTGATATAGGGATCAAGTTTCAGCATGGTCACTTTAATGCCACGCGATTCGAGAATGGCGCCGAGGCTGGCGGCCGCGATACCTTTTCCAAGAGAAGAAACAACACCGCCGGTTACGAATACATATTTGGTCATGGATCAGGTACTTTGAGATTGTTACAGACGGGAGAACATTTTACCGTAAAGCCCCCTCTCCCACAATGAAAGTCAGGCATTAAATCTGGCAGCGACTCGCCAAGGCCTGCGCTTACGCATACAATTCCATCATGTATGACGCTCAAACAAACGCTCCAGCCCTGTGGCAACCATTCTTACCGCAACCGCATGCGCAAAGCCATAAATATAGCCGCGGCTATGTGCTGATCCAGGGTGGCTACCCGGTCACTGGCGCAGCCCGCCTCGCGGCAATGGCGGCGGCCAGATGCGGGGCAGGCATGACGGCGATTGCAGCCCCAGCGATCGCACTGCCTATTTATGCCAGCGCGCTATTGAGCGTGATGGTGAAACCCTATGCGAATGCCGCAGAATTACAGACACTGCTTGAAGACACCCGCGTGAGTAGCTATTTAATTGGCCCCGGCGCAGGTCTCTCACAAGACACCAGACTCACCACCCTTGCCATGTTAACCACAGGCAAACCGGTGGTGATCGATGCCGATGCCCTGACGACCTTTGCCGGTCAGGCGGATACCCTCAAGCAAGCGATAAGTGCAAGCTGTGTGCTCACCCCGCATGAAGGCGAGTTCAAAAGCGTCTTTGGGGTGAGCGCGGCGAATGACAGACCCACGCGCATCCCACAAGCAGTAAAGGCGGCACAAGTCTGCGGGGCGATTGTTTTACTCAAAGGGGCCCACACCATTATTGCCACTCCGGAAGGCCGGGTGTTGATCAACGAACAGGCACCGCCGACCTTGGCAACTGCTGGCGCTGGCGATGTGCTGGCGGGCATGATTGCCAGTCTGTTGGCACAAGGCATGCCCGCATTCGAAGCATGTGCGGCGGCCACCTGGATACATGCACAAGCCGCGCGTTTATTTGGAGTGGGATTGATTGCAGAAGATTTGCCAGGGATGATTCCGGCCGTGTTGCAGGCGCTTTTAAAAACTTAACCCTTTTCTAAAGATTCGCCTTTGCTAAGCGCACTTGATTTCGCGTCACTTTTAACGCTTCATCTTGTTTTTCATCAGCGCATTTTGCTCGCGCTTCCAGTCGCGCTCTTTTTCAGCATCACGCTTATCGTGTTGTTTTTTACCCTTAGCCAAGCCAATTTGCACTTTTACCCGTCCGCGGGTGAAATGCATGTCCAGCGGCACCAAGGTGTAACCTGCACGCTCGACCTTACCGATCAATTTGTCGATCTCTTCGCGGTGCAGCAGCAATTTGCGTGTACGGATCGCATCGGGACGCACATGGGTGGATGCCGAGCCTAGCGGCGTAATGTGGCAACCGATCAGGTACAACTCGCCACGCATGACCACCACGTAGGATTCCTTGAGGTTGGTACGGTTATCGCGTATCGCCTTGACTTCCCAGCCCTCGAGTACGAGGCCGGCTTCGTATTTTTCTTCAATAAAATAGTCAAAAAACGCTTTTTTGTTTTGCGCGATAGTCATAACGCTGCTGTGCGGGCTTAAATCACTTAAAATAGCATTTTAACCCAAAACCGACTTTCGTTCTGACGCAATGGCTCAAGTAGAAAAAACCGTGCTGGTCATGCATTCGTGTGAAGCGATGTTTCAATTGGTTGATGCCGTTGAAACCTATGCTGACTTTTTACCCTGGTGTGGCGGTAGCCAGGTCATCGAGCGCACGGATACCGTGACCCAGGCCACCATCCACATTCGTTACCACGGCATACAGCAGCACTTTACAACACGCAACCACAAACAGTTCCCGCACCGCATGGAAATCACGCTGGTGGATGGCCCGTTCAAGCAACTGAGTGGACACTGGCACTTTATAAGACTGCGTGAAGATGCCTGCAAAATTGAATTCAAGCTTGAATATGTCTTTGCCAACGGCCTGATTGAACGCATGATTGCGCCGGTGTTCAGCCATATTGCCAACACTTTCGTCGACAGCTTCGTCAAACAGGCTGGCAAGCTCCAACTCAAGTAATGACCAAACCGGTCACGCCAGCCATGCCTGAAGAACTCACCGGGATGCTCAATATAGAAGTGGTCTATGCGCTGCCAACGTCGCAAACGCTGATCACACTCGTGGTGCCGCGAGGCACCACGGCAATCGCGGCCGTGCGACAGTCCGGCATTCTGGAACAACACCAGATGACCGCAAGCAAAGAATTACCCTTAGGCATTTTTGGCAAAAAAGTCAGCCACGACAGGCCACTAAAAGCGATGGACAGGGTAGAAATTTATCGCCCACTGATTGCGAACGCCAAAGAAATGCGCCGTCAGCGTGCCACTAAACAGAAAACAGCCACGGCCAAGCGGGCCAATTCCCGTTAGTTACGTATTGCACCATTCAGCGCGCTGACAAAACTGCAGGCTTTCTGATCAACACCATCAAGATAACTTACTCGGGTGGACAATTTTCGTCGATTTCTTGCTGCGCGGCTGCCAGCCCCTGACGAATTTGCTCATCTGACAGATATTCGCGCTGACCATTCTCGTTCACATTCTGCATGCGGCCACCCACGGCATAGTTGCGATAGTTGCTTCTGGCTGCTGCACAATTTTGGGCTTTTTGACGCGCTTCCATCGCCTTGAGCGCTTCAGCTTCTGGGGACGCATTCTGCCCGGCTGAGTTCTCGGGCATTTTCTGTTTGGCCGGATTCATTTGCTCGCGCGAATAGGCGTCGGATCGCGTCAGTGGCGTATCCGCTGGCACCGTCGTCGCCTTGATTTTTTGCGTGGATGGACCGGCGACAGGAGGCGTATCCGAATAATTCATAATGCCTTTTTCATCGCGCCATTTATAAATCTCGGCAGCCGCCTGCATGGCCCAGCACAAGCCCAGCATCAACATCCATCTCAACGTCATTCTCATTTGATAAACCCACACTTGCTTAGAAAAAGGTTAAGTAAAGGCCTCATGCACAAACCATGCCAGACATCAGCAAACAGAACTGCAAAAACGCAAAACGCTTTGTCAAGGCAAAGTGAAATCGGTATAATTATATTTTGGAGATAAGGAATTCACATGCGTTTGTTGCAACAAGCTCTTACCTTTGATGACGTTTTACTCGTTCCCGCACATTCGAATGTGATGCCGCGCGAGGTCAATCTCAGCACCAAGCTTACCAAGAGCATCACCTTAAATATTCCCCTGCTATCTGCTGCGATGGACACCGTCACTGAAGCACGCATGGCCATTGCATTGGCGCAACTGGGCGGCATGGGCATCATACACAAAAATATGTCGGTAGAGATGCAAGCTTCTCGCGTCTCCCGCGTAAAACGCTTCGAGTCCGGCGTCGTCATTGACCCGGTCACCATCCACCCGGCCATGAGTGTGCGCGAGGTGATGAATATCACCCAACAGCAAAAAATCTCAGGCTTGCCTGTGTTGCAAGACGGCAAGGTAGTCGGCATTGTTACCAACCGTGACCTGCGCTTTGAAACCAACCTTGATCAAGCTGTCAGCAATGTGATGACCCCGCAAGACCGTCTGGTCACCGTGCGTGAGGGCGCCAGTCGCGAAGAAATCATGGGCTTGCTGCATAAACACCGTCTTGAGCGCTTGCTGGTTATTGGTGAAAACTACGAGCTCAAAGGTTTGATTACCGTTAAAGACATTCAAAAATCGTCAGATCACCCCCTGGCCTGTAAAGATGAAAAAGGCCGCTTGCGCGTCGGCGCGGCAGTGGGCGTGGGTGACGGCACAGAAGAACGCATTGCCGCACTGGTTGAAGCCGGTGTCGATGCCATTGTGGTCGATACAGCGCATGGTCACTCACAAGGCGTACTGGATCGCGTCAAATGGGCTAAAACCCGTTATCCAAAACTGCAAGTGATTGGTGGCAATATTGCCACTGCAGAAGCCGCGCTGGCCTTGGTGGATCATGGCGCTGACTGTGTCAAAGTGGGCATCGGCCCTGGCTCTATCTGCACCACCCGTATCGTGGCTGGCGTCGGCGTGCCGCAAATCACAGCCATCAGCAATGTGGCCAAAGCCCTTGAAAAATCAGGCGTGCCATTTATTGCAGACGGCGGCATTCGCTTCTCTGGCGATATTTCTAAAGCCATTGCTGCAGGCGCGTACAACGTCATGCTGGGCGGGATGTTTGCAGGCACTGAAGAAGCGCCTGGTGAAGTGGAGTTGTACCAAGGTCGCTCTTACAAATCCTACCGCGGCATGGGCTCCATAGGCGCCATGCAAAAAGGCTCTTCTGACCGCTACTTCCAGGACAGCACGGCCAACGCCGACAAGCTGGTGCCTGAAGGCATCGAAGGCCGCGTCCCTTATAAAGGCAGTGTCGTTGCCGTGATCCATCAGTTGATGGGCGGCTTGCGTGCCTCCATGGGTTATGTCGGCTGCGCTTCTATTGAAGAAATGCGTAACAAGGCAGAGTTTGTGCAAATCACCAGTGCCGGTATGCGCGAGTCGCATGTGCATGATGTGCAGATTACCAAAGAAGCACCGAATTACCGTATTGATTAACCCGTATTGATAAACGCGAATTCATCCATTTAATCAAAGCCACAGAGGACACAGAGATCACAGAGAAATGACTTCTCTAAGACTCTGTGTCCTCTGTGCACTCTGTGGCTAAACAAATGTCTCATTCAAAAATCCTGATTCTAGATTTCGGCTCCCAGGTCACCCAACTGATTGCACGCCGTGTACGCGAAGCGCATGTCTACTGCGAAATTCATCCTTGTGATGTGTCCGATGAATTTGTCCGCAATTTCGGTGCTGACGGCATCATTTTGTCTGGCAGCCATGCTAGCGTTTACGAAGAAGAAACTGACAAAGCCCCACAAGCCGTGTTTGAACAAGGCGTACCTGTGCTGGGCATTTGCTACGGCATGCAAACCATGGCGCAGCAGTTAGGCGGCAAGGTTGAAGCAGGTGCAAAACGCGAATTTGGCTACGCGCAAGTGCGTGCACGTGGCCACTCAGCCCTGTTCCGCGACATTCAGGATGCCACTAATGCAGAAGGCCACGGCCTGATCGACGTCTGGATGAGCCACGGCGACAAGGTCACCGAACTGCCTGACGGTTTCAAAGTGATCGCCAGCAACGACACCACGCCCATCGCCGCCATGGCTGACGAAAGCCGCAAGTTTTACGCGGTGCAATTTCACCCTGAAGTCACCCACACCAAGCAAGGCCAGGCCATGCTTGAGCGCTTTGTGCTGGATATCTGCGCGGCCAAGGCAGACTGGATCATGGGTGACTATATCGCCGAGGCCGTTGCAAAAATCAAGGCACAAGTTGGCGATGAAGAAGTCATTCTCGGCTTATCAGGAGGCGTAGACTCCTCCGTGGCAGCCGCACTGATACACCGTGCCATTGGTGACCAACTCACCTGCGTCTTTGTCGATCACGGCCTGCTGCGTCTGAATGAAGGCGATATGGTGATGGACATGTTTGCTGGTCGTCTGCATGCCAAAGTCATCCGCGTGGATGCCTCTGCACAATTCATGGGTAAACTGGCTGGCGTCAGTGACCCGGAGGCCAAGCGCAAGATCATAGGCGCAGAATTCGTTGAAGTGTTTAAGGCCGAAGCCGCCAAGCTCAAGGCCAGCGGTGCCGGTCACAAAGGCGCCACCTTCCTGGCACAAGGCACCATTTACCCGGATGTGATTGAATCGGGCGGCGCCAAGTCCAAAAAAGCGGTCACCATCAAGAGTCACCACAATGTCGGTGGTTTGCCAGAACAATTAGGCCTCAAGCTGCTGGAGCCATTGCGTGATCTGTTCAAGGATGAAGTGCGTGAACTGGGCGTCGCGCTGGGCTTGCCCCGCGACATGGTCTACCGCCACCCTTTCCCTGGCCCGGGCTTGGGCGTACGCATTCTGGGTGAGGTCAAACAGGAATATGCCTTGTTACTGCAACGTGCAGATGCCATCTTCATTGAAGAGTTACGTAATACCGTGGATGCCGCCAGCGGCAAAACCTGGTACGACCTCACCAGTCAGGCCTTTACTGTGTTCCTGCCGGTCAAGTCTGTCGGCGTGATGGGCGATGGCCGCACTTACGATTATGTGGTGGCATTGCGAGCCGTGATCACCAGCGACTTCATGACTGCACATTGGGCGGAATTACCCTATAGCCTGCTGGGCAAAGTGTCTAACCGCATCATTAATGAAGTGCGCGGCATTAACCGCGTGGTTTATGATATTTCCGGCAAACCTCCCGCAACCATTGAGTGGGAATAAGCTTTAAACACTATTCTGACGGCCTACACTGAGAACAAAAAATGAGCACTAAATCCATCATCCTTACTGGTGATCGCCCGACTGGCCCGCTGCATTTGGGCCATTTTGTCGGCAGTTTGCGCAACCGTGTCAAATACCAGCATGAATACAAACAGTATGTCATGCTGGCCGACGCGCAAGCGCTGACCGACAATATGGATGATATCGACAAGGTGCATCGCAACGTGGTGGAAGTCGCGCTGGATTATCTGGCAGTCGGTATAGACCCCAAGCTGTCGACCATATTTATCCAGTCGCAAGTGCCTGAACTGACTGAGCTGGCCTTTTACTACCTCAACCTGGTCACTGTGGCGCGTTTGGAGCGCAATCCGACGGTGAAGGAAGAGATACGTCTGCGTGATTTTGAGCGCGACATTCCGGCCGGTTTCCTCACCTACCCAGTCAGTCAGGCAGCCGATATTACGGCCTTTAAAGCAACGCTGGTGCCAGTGGGCGAAGACCAGATTCCCATGATTGAGCAAACCAATGAAATCGTGCGCCGCTTTAATCGCACCTATAAAAACATTCAGACCAAGCAAGAGATCCTGGTCGAAACCAAGGCGCTGGTGCCTGAACTCGGCCGCTTGCCTGGCATTGACGGTAAAGCCAAGATGAGTAAATCCTTGGGCAATGTGATTAATCTGGGTGCAAGCGCAGACGAAGTCACCAAAGCCGTCAAGCGCGTCTACACCGATCCCTTGCATTTGAAGATTGAAGATCCCGGCCATGTGGAAGGCAATATTGCCTTTACCTATCTGGATGCGTTTGACCCGGATAAAGCGGCGGTCGCCGAGTTAAAAGCGCACTACACACGCGGTGGACTGGCAGACAGCATTGTAAAAAAACGCCTGGAAGCCGTATTGCAGGAAATGCTGGAACCCATTCGTACCCGCCGGGCGGAGCTGGCCAATGACAAAGGCTACATTTTGCAGTTGCTGCGCGAAGGCACCGAGCAGGCGCGTGAAGTCGCCGCTCAAACCATGAGCGAAGTGCGCGCGGCCCTGGGCCTGAATTACTTTTAAATGACGCAGGCATCCACACCTCACCTATGAGCCGGGGCTTTGTCAAAGAAGACGATCTGGAACTGGCGGGCACCGATTTACCGGAACGCCCCATCAGTGCGCATGTCAATTACGTCACGCCTGCAGGCTTGCAACAATTGCAGCAGGCAGTGAAAACGCTGGAAGCTGACCGCTTGCACTATAGTGCGCGCAAGGAAGATCCCAACGCGCAACAGAAGCTGGCCGAGATAGACCGCGACCTGCGCTACTTTGTCGCACGGCTGGAAACCGCACAACTGGTGGATCCCGTCCAACAGCCGCAACATACGGTGCTCTTCGGCGCGACCGTGACCGTAGAAGACGAACTGGGGGCGCAACAGGCTTACCAGATTGTTGGAGAAGACGAGGCAGACATTGCGCAGCACAAAGTCAGCTATGTTTCGCCCGTGGCCAAAGCCCTGCTCGGCCGTAAAGTCGGTGACACCACGGTCTGGCAACGGCCTGCGGGTCCCTTGTCACTGGATATTTTAGACATTAAATACTGAAAACACGATGAACGTTTCCCAAGCAATTGAACAACGCCGCTCTATTAAAGCCTACGACCCTGCACACCGCATGACAGAGGCAGAAATCCAGCAACTCTTGTCGCTAGCCATGCTCTCCCCGACCGCTTTTAACATCCAGCACTGGCGTTTTGTGGTCGTGACTGACCCTGTCTTGCGTCATCAGATCCGTGCGGTGAGCTGGAACCAGGCACAAGTCACAGATGCCTCATTGCTGATTATCCTGACTGCGGATTTAAAGGCATGGGAAAAAGACCCTGCCCGCTACTGGGTCAACGCGCCACAGCCGGTCAGTGACTACCTGGTCAAGGCCATTCACGGCTATTACACTGATCAACCTCTGGCACAACGCGATGAAGGCATGCGTTCTTGCGGCATGGCAGCCATGACCTTGATGCTGGCCGCCAAAGAAATGGGCTATGACACCTGCCCGATGGATGGTTTTGATTTTGAGGCTGTGTCCAAATTAATCAACTTGCCTGAAGATCATGTCCCCGTGATGTTTGTCGTGGTAGGAAAAGCCCTCGAAGCAGCCAAGCCACGTGGTGGCCAATTGGCCATGGATGAAGTCGTCATTTATAACCGTTTTTAGCTCTATTACGATGCCTGAAGCAGGCGCACCTTTTTAATTATTGATTGAGAGTTCTTGCATGTTAGTTGCGAACAATATCACCATGCAGTTTGGCTCCAAGCCACTGTTTGAAAATGTTTCCGTCAAATTTGGTGATGGCAACCGTTATGGTCTGATTGGCGCCAATGGCTGTGGTAAATCCACGTTTATGAAGATCCTGGCCGGGGTGCTGGAGCCTACCAGTGGCAACGTCAGCCTGGACCCGAACGAACGCATGGCCTTTTTGAAGCAGGACCAATTTGCCTATGAAGACCAGCGCGTGCTGGACGTGGTCATGATGGGTCACGAGCAAATGTGGAAAGCCATGCAAGAGCGTGACGCGATTTACGCCAACCTCGAAGCCACCGAGGACGACTACATGCGTGCCGCCGAGTTGGAAGGCGTGTTTGCAGAGTATGACGGCTATACTGCCGAAGCACGTGCTGGCGAATTGCTGTTAGGCGTAGGCATTCCCCTGGAGCAACATAATGGCCCGATGAGCGCCGTAGCCCCAGGCTGGAAGTTGCGTGTGCTGCTGGTACAAGCCCTGTTTGCAAATCCGGATGTGTTATTGCTGGACGAACCGACCAACAACCTGGACATCAACACCATCCGCTGGCTGGAAGATGTGGTCAATAATCGTGACTGCACCATGGTCATTATTTCGCACGACCGCCACTTTTTAAACCAGGTCTGTACCCATACCTGTGATATGGATTACGGCAAGATTACCTCTTATCCAGGTAACTATGATGATTACATGGAAGCCAGCATTGCCGCACGTAATCAGCAAGCCAAGGACAATGCCAAGGCCAAACAGCAGATTGCAGACTTGCAGGACTTTGTCCGTCGCTTCTCTGCTAATGCGTCTAAAGCCAAGCAGGCAACCAGCCGCGCCAAACAGATTGATAAAATCAAGGTCGAAGAGTTTAAACCCTCTAGTCGCCAGTATCCGTTTATTCGCTTTGAATTTGACGACAAAGAGAAGCTGCACCGCAATGCCGTCGAGCTCAAGAAACTCGGCCATGGCTTTGACAAACCCTTGTTTAACAACGTGGAATTGATCTTCGAAGCAGGTGAAAAAGTCGCCATCATTGGTGAAAACGGCATTGGTAAAACCACCTTTTTGCGGTGCCTGGCCGGGGATTTGCAGCCCAAGCATGGCGAAGTCAAATGGGCAGAAAAAGCCAAGCTGGGCTATTTTGCGCAAGACCATGAATACGAGTTTGCAGAAGGTGAAGACTTGTTTGAATGGATGACCAAGCAACGCCAGCAAGGCGATGATGACAACACCGTGCGCAGCATGCTGGGCCGTTTGCTGTTCCCGACCGAAGCCACTAAAAAATCAGTCAAAGTGCTGTCCGGGGGTGAAAAAGGCCGCATGCTTTACGGCAAACTGATGCTGGCGAAAACCAATGTTTTGCTGATGGACGAACCGACTAACCATATGGACATGGAGTCGATTGAAGCGCTGAATACGGCACTGGACAAATACAAGGGCACCTTATTTTTTGTCAGCCATGACCGTGAGTTTGTCAGCTCGATTGCCACCCGTATTATCGAAATCAAGGCGGATGGCATTGTCGACTTTACCGGCAACTATGAAGACTATTTAGCCAGCCAGGGGATTGCCTAAAAACTGACGATACATTCCGTTACACAGCTGACCACCCCTGACAAACACCCGATACAATCGGGTGTTTTAATATCATCATTGCAAATTCGCAATGGTGATTGAAAGGATCCATCATGAAACTGAACAAACTGGTATTCGCGGGGCTTTTGGTGTTGGTGTGCGGAACTGCCTTTGCCGAGCATGGCCATGATTGCGGTAAAGGCAAATTTGACCCTGCCAACTGGCAAGCACAGCGCCTGGAGCACTTTGAACAGCATCAGGAAAAATTGCATACCATTTTGCAACTCACTAGCGCACAGGAAAATGCCTGGAAAACCTATCAGGCACAGATCAAACCGCAAGACAAGGAACATCCGGACTTTGCAGAGTTAAGCAAACTGAATACCTTGCAACGCCTGGACAAAATGGAAGCCTGGGATAAAGCGCGTGATGCACGTCAGGCTGAACGTGCCAAAGCCATCCGTACATTTTATGCCCAGCTGAATGATGCACAGAAGAAAGCATTTGATGAAAATGCCTTACCGCAACATCCGCATCATGCCAATGCGCATCACGAAAAACCTGTGCGTGAATAAACTCAACGCGTTTCATAGACTCACCGGCCACAATGGCCGGTTTTTGTGCTCAAATACTCCCCTTGCAAGTCCGAGACACTTTTATGACTGACGGCCATCCTGATACCCATGTGCTTGTCGTTGATGACGACGATGCCATCCGTGATTTATTGTGCGACTTTTTGCAGGATAATCAACTCAGCACACAACAAGCCAGCAATCATGCACAAATGTGGCAAGCGTTGCAGCAGCGCATGCCTGATGTCATTATCCTCGACATCAACATGCCGCAGCGGAGTGGTATTGAGCTCTGCCGTGAACTGCGCGAGTCCGGCAAATATCATCTCCTGCCCATCATCATGCTCACAGCCAGAACCAGCTCTCTGGATACCATCATGGGCCTGGAAACCGGGGCAGATGACTACGTGGCCAAACCGTTTGAGCCGCTGGAACTGCTGTCGCGTATCCGTAGCGTGGTCAGACGGTCGCGCATGATGCTGGAGAGCGCAGGCAAACCCGATCACGAATGGCAGACCGATCACGCTCTTTTGCGTTTCATTGAGTTTAACGAATGGACTCTGGATATTCAAAACCGTACCCTGGTCGACAGCCAGCATACGCGCATTCCCCTCTCCAATGCCGAATTCAAGTTCTTGCGTTTCATGCTCCTGCATGCCAACCGCACCTTGAGCCGTGATCAGCTCATGGAAGAAATGCATGGACGGGAGGCGGGTCCATTTGACCGGTCAATAGACTTACAAATCAGTAGATTAAGACAGAAACTTGAAGTGGATACTAAGAATCCATCCATGATCAAAACGCTACGCAACGAAGGCTATTTACTCACCGCCGAAGTGCGTTACATTAAATAATGTGTGACATTCAATGACCGGATACACAAGATGATGAAAAAATGGCTAGGCACCATGTCGGTTCGTATTTTCCTGATCACGGTGATCGGTATTCTATTGACCGCCACCACGGTCAGGATGCTGGGACAGCGGGACTTTAAAGAAAATGAATCTCGCATGCGCGACCAATTTGCCTTTGACCGCATTGAGAGCATGGTGCGCATACTTGAAGCCACCGTCCCCGAAAAACGCGTCGAAATTCAAGACGTGTTTAAGCGTATGGGCAGCCACGTCACCATTGGCGCCAACAAACCTTCACAGGTGCCCGCCTTACCCGCAGAACTGGCGCACTTGAATACCTTGCTGGTGCCAGAAGTGGCAGACATGATTGACCTGGTTCCCCTCAGTAATTGTGCTCCACGCCGCATGACACTGCCGCCGCCGTCTGCCATGGGTTTCTCGCCGCCGCCTCGTCCGCATGGGCAATGTCTGGCCATTTACACCCACCTTGAAGACCAGACACCGATAGTGATCACTCTGCACTATGGCGGCCATAGACCACCGCCACCGCACGAACGCAACCCTTTAGCCATTTTACTGGCCTTCCTCGGCTTATTGCTGATCATTTGGACCGTCGCCTCCGTAGCCACCAGACCCCTGCGTAAACTGGCCGATGCGGCCTTGCAGCTCGCCCATAATATCGAGCACCCGCCACTGCCAGAAAATAAAGGCTCGACAGAGGTCCGCCATGCCGCCAAAGCCTTTAATGAAATGCAACGGAGCATCCTCAAGCATATTCAGGAGCGTGGCTTTATTCTGGGGGCCATCGCGCATGACCTGCAAACACCGTTGACCCGTCTGCGCTTGCGCCTCGAAAAAGTCAAAGACCCAGAACTCAAGCAGGGACTGATCAAAGACCTGACCGCCACCCAGGAAATGGTCCGAGAAGGACTGGATTTTGCGCGCCTCTGCGGTGAAAACATCCACAAAAACAAAGTGGATCTCACCGCCCTGGCAACGGCTGTTTGTGACGACTTTGAAGACGCAGGCCAAGCCATTCAAAAAACACTACCCGAACAGGCAATCACCGTCATGGGCTCTGCCCATTTGCTCACACGCTGCCTCACCAACCTGCTCAACAATACCATTGCCTATGCAAAAACGCCTGCCTTATCCATTCAAGTAAAAGGTAAACAAGTCATCTGTACCGTCTCGGACAATGGCCCAGGCATTCCTGAATCTGCCCTAACCAGCGTGCTGGAACCGTTCCGGCGTCTGGAGGACTCCCGCTCCCGCCAGACCGGTGGCACCGGCCTCGGCCTGGCCATTGCACGAATGATTGTTGAAAAACACGGTGGAAAAATGACACTGAACAACAAGACAGCCCCTGAAACCGGCCTGGTAGTGCAGATGGTGCTACCGCTGAACTAAATCAGCCGTTGCGTAACACTGTTTGCATATTTTTGTTGAAGCGCGAGGCCACCACAGTGTAGACTAGCGCCCTTATCAAGGCTTGCTGATCGCAATGATTACGCAAGACCTCCCGGAGAAGTGGCAGAGCTGGTTGAATGTACCTGACTCGAAATCAGGCATACGTGAAAGCGTATCGAGGGTTCGAATCCCTCCTTCTCCGCCAGTCATCTCAGGCATGAGAAATCCGTAGCTGGATTCCGATGACATTTTAGTCACGCCTGTTTAATGTTCACCCATTCATTCTACTTGCTTAGAACAACCACGCTACTCGACATCGAGTCGACTCATTTTTTGCTTGAAGCTGTTTACAGAAAAGTCAGCCGCGGCAAGACATGCAGCCATATCAAATTGATTGTCGCTGATCACGCAGGATATTCGCTCGCAGCGCATCGACACTGGCCGCTTCTCCTTCAAAATATTGCGTGAAATTTAAGCCATCAAACAGTAATACACCGGTAATTCCATCACGGCTGTTTGCAGCACGCGAAGTTTTAACGATGTCAGGCACCACCAATACGTCGTAGTGCTCTTGGTTTAATACGCTTGTATACAGAGCAAACTTCATGGCTGTGCTCATGTTTTGAGATACTTAATGATATTCGATAAATAATTGATAAATATATATATTTAAAGCGTCATGTTTGATCTCGTCTGATCGTCGCAACAGTTCTAGCAAGCGCGCAAGACCCGTCCTGACTGATCCTACAGCCCCATGGCATCAATAACTGCCTGGTACTGCATCAAGCTCGACTACGTTGTTTAACGTATTAATCAACGATGACTTCGGTGCGAGCATAGTAGCAAACAAGCTTGGCAGTAAACCGTGCAATGGTGATCAGCGCTTCTGTTTCTCTTTTCTTCAAGCCCGCGAGATCGGTGGTCAGAGCAAAAGAGTAACAGGTCATAAAGCGCACTTCCCCATATTCAGCCAGCCCCCCATAGGCGGCATGCACACCTCTTATTTCGTCGTTCAGCCGCTCTCAAGCCTTGTTCCTTGAGCCAACGACTATCACGCCTAGCAGCGCCATGTTAACGAGCTCACTTGCACATTCTTAACCCAGTGGAGTCTTTCAATATGTCAGAGCATACTTGTAGTCCCGGTTGTCAGCATGGCGTTACCCCAGGTAATGAAGCACACATCAAAGAAGAGTTTCACGAGGCAAGGAGGTCTTTTTTAAAAGATGCCTTTGCCGTCGGCAGCACCACTGCCGCGCTTGGCGCGATGGGGATTACCATGTCGTCAAACGCCTTTGCCCAGAGTCCCAAGGTCGGTACGGGCCGCGCCAATCATTTTTATGTCCCTGCCAATGACAAAACGGTCCATTGGGGATTTTTCAGTAAATCCCTCAAACCGTTAATTGAGGTCGAGTCTGGGGACTATGTGACCCTGGAAACGCTTACTCACCATGCCAATGATGATGCCGAAAGGATGGTGAGAGGCGATGCGGGCGCAGAAAGTGTGTTTTACTGGGATAGTAAACGCAAGGGGGTAGACCGTCGCGGAATAGGCGCCATGAATGCCAAAGTGGGTGCCGGGGGTGGCTTAGGTGTCCATATTTGTACCGGGCCGATTGCAGTTAAGGGGGCTGAGCCGGGTGATATTCTGGAAGTCCGCATTGTGGATGTCACCCCCAGACCCAGCGCTAACCCCTTATACAAGGGCAAGGCCTTTGGCAGTAATGCTGCTGCCTGGTGGGGGTTTCATTACGGTGACACGATAGAGGAGCCAAAAAAACGTGAAGTGATCACCATTTATGAAGTCGATGCGACCGGGGAAAGAAACTATGCATCCGCAGTGTATAACTTCCGCTGGACGCCACAAATCGATCCATTCGGAATTGTGCACCCCATCATTGACTACCCCGGCGTCCCGGTCGACCATAAAACCATCAAAGAAAATCACAATGTACTGAAAAACGTCCGTATCCCTATCCGTCCGCACTTCGGTACCATGGGGGTCGCGCCGAGTGAAGCCGACATGGTCAACTCGATTCCACCCAACTACACCGGCGGCAACATAGATAACTGGCGCATTGGTAAAGGCGCCACGCTCTACTACCCGGTATCGGTGTCAGGCGGCTTATTTTCGGTCGGCGATCCGCATGCGTCACAAGGCGATTCCGAGCTGTGTGGCACGGCCATCGAGTGTTCTCTGACCGGCACTTTTCAGCTGATTTTGCATAAAAAAGCCAGCCTGCCCGGCACGGCACTGGAAAGCCTGAAATATCCACTGCTGGAAACGCAAGATGAATGGCTGCTTCATGGATTCAGTTATCCAAACTACCTGGCGGACTTGGGGCCAGATGCGCAGAATAGTATTTTTGCCAAATCCTCGGTCGATTTAGCCTTGCGCGATGCCTACCGCAAAATGCGCGATTTCTTGATGACTACCCAAGGATTGAGTGAAGACGAGGCGATCTCACTGATGTCAATTGCGGTTGACTTTGGCATTACGCAGGTGGTGGATGGCAACTGGGGCGTGCATGCGTTGGTGAAAAAAAGCATTTTCCCGCCGCGCAAAAATTGATCATGCGCCAGAGCATCAGCCTGATAAATTGCTAATGGAAAGGCAACGCGCCTCTCCGTTAGCAAATCTATTTAAGAAGAAGGATGCGTTCTAAGAAAAAACAGGATTGAGCAGAGCAGCGTGCAATGCATGCGGTGACTAGATTAAAGCACGAATCTCGGGCAAATTGCGCCACCAGCCATACACGTCCATGCCGCAGCCAAATACGTAGCGGTTTGGCACCACCAACCCGACCACATCGGCTTGCAATGGCTTTTGCAAGCCATTGTCTTTTTCAGTCAGCACCGCGGTGAGCACGTGGCGCGCACCTGCCGCATGGCAAAAGCGCACCACTTCTGCCAAGGTAATCCCCTCATCCAGAATATCGTCCACAATCACCACAGTTTGGTCACGCAGGTCTAACTCGGGCTGCTTGCTCCAGACAATTTCATGGCCAGCCGTGCCGTGATAGCGATTGGCCTGCAAGTAGTCTATTCGTGCTGGCAGATTGAGTCGCGCCATTAATTGACCGGCCAGATAAAGGCCGCCACGCATCACGCAAAGCAACACGATGCTTTCGCTAGCAAGGTCTTGCATGCGCTGCTGCAACTGTAACGCAACGCGCTCCATGGCGGCGTTGACCTCTTCTGCGGTAAATACCACCTGCGACTGCGCCAGCCAGTGCGCCGGCGGTTGATCCTGCGGTGCAACCATGCGCGTTAGAGGCTCAGGGTTTTCAGATACGCTCTGAAGCTGTCGGCGATTTCGGGATGTTTGAGACCCAACTCAACGTTGGCCTGCATAAAGCCGAGTTTGCTGCCGCAATCATAGCGTTTGCCCTTGTAGCGGTACGCCATGACTTTCTCGTACTGCATCAAGGCAGAAATACCGTCTGTCAGCTGAATTTCGCCGCCTTTGCCTGGCTTGACGTGCTCCAGGCACTCAAAAATGCGTGGGCTCAACACATAACGACCGACCACGGCCAGGTTGGAAGGCGCTTCTTCCGGTTTTGGTTTTTCTACCATGCCTTTCACTTCGAGCAAGTCATCGGTTTTTGCCACGGCATCCACCACACCATAGCTGCTGGTTTCTTCCGGTGCAACCGTTTCAATGCCCAAAATGGAGCATTGCTGCTCTTCATACATGTCTACCATTTGCTTGGTGATGGATACATCACCAACCAGCAAATCGTCCGCAAGTAAGACTGAAAATGGCTCATCCCCGACCACAGGCTTGGCGCAAAGCACAGCATGTCCCAGGCCCAATGCTTGTGACTGGCGGATAAACACGCAGCTGACGCCTTTGGGCAGAATGCTGTGCACGATATCCAGCAGTTTTTGCTTGCCGGCAGCCTCGAGTTCAGCTTCCAGTTCATAGGCCTTGTCAAAGTGGTCCGCAATCGAACGTTTGTTGCGACCCGTGATAAAAATTAACTCGGTTGCGCCAGCGGCAATCGCCTCTTCGGCTGCATATTGAATCAGCGGCTTATCGACGACAGGCAGCATTTCCTTAGGGCTAGCCTTGGTCGCTGGCAAAAATCGGGTCCCTAGCCCTGCCACCGGGAAGACTGCTTTTGTAATTTTTTTCATGGTCGTATCCTAATAAATAAAAATAGTTATAACAAAAGAATAAAGGTGTGACTCAAATTTTTAATATAGATTTCAACTTTAAGCAAAGAACGGTCCCTGCCAGCAATGCCGTCACCGCATTGGCGATAATCACCGGCCAATCTCCGATCAAGAGACCATAAATCAGCCATAACACCACGCCAGAAGTGAAAATGGTGTACATCGGCAACGAGATGCCGCTTAAATCCCTGGTACGCCATGATTGCAAAACTTGTGGGATAAAGGCTAACGTGGTGCACACGGCAGCGATTGATCCAATACAGGTGTTTACTATGCTCATTTCAAATCTTCTACTTCGGCACCAAAGGCCTGTAACTTGAGCTTTTTGAGTTGATCCCTGAATTGGGCCGCTTTTTCAAACTCAAGGTTTTTGGCCGCGTCGTGCATGGCTTTTTCAATGCGCTTGATTTCCTTGGTCAGCATTTTTTCGCTCATGCTTTCATAGCTGGCCTGTTCCTGTGCAGCCTTGCGTTCACGCTGGGCCTCATCCTTATCATAGACGCCATCAATGATGTCTTTAATGCGCTTGGTGACACCTTTGGGCGTAATGCCATGCTCGGCGTTAAACGCCAATTGAATCTTGCGGCGACGGTCCCCTTCATCCATCGCCAGTTTCATGCTGCGTGTGATGCTATTGGCATAAAAAATGACGCGCCCATTCAAATTACGCGCCGCACGGCCCGCCGTTTGAATCAATGACCGCTCAGAGCGCAAAAAGCCCTCTTTATCGGCATCCAGCACGGCCACCAGCGACACCTCGGGGATGTCCAGGCCCTCACGTAGCAGGTTAATGCCGACCAGCACATCAAACTCCCCCAGGCGCAAGTCACGGATGATCTCCACGCGTTCCACCGTATCGATATCGCTATGCAAATAGCGGACCTTGACGCCATGTTCGCTCAGGTAATCCGTCAGGTCTTCAGCCATGCGCTTGGTCAGGGTTGTTGCTAGCACGCGTTCGCCCATGGCGACACAGCGTTTGATCTCGCCGAGCAGATCATCTACCTGAGTATCGGCAGGTTTGACGGTAATTTCAGGGTCTACCAGTCCGGTTGGCCGAGCAATCATTTCCACCACTTGCTGCTGATGCTCTTTTTCGTAATTGGCAGGCGTGGCCGAGACAAATACGCATTGCCGCATAATACGCTCAAACTCTTCAAACTTGAGCGGACGATTATCCATGGCCGAGGGCAGGCGCCAGCCATAATCCACCAGGTTAGCCTTGCGTGAGCGATCACCCAGATACATACCGCCAATTTGCGGCACGGTCACATGGCTCTCGTCTATGATCATCAGCGCTTCAGCGGGCAGGTAATCAATCAGCGTCGGCGGCGGGTCGCCGGGGTTGCGGCCCGTCAAATGACGGCTGTAATTTTCAATGCCTTTGCAAAAGCCGATTTCGTTAAGCATTTCGAGATCAAAACGCGTGCGCTGTTCGATGCGCTGCGCTTCTACCAGCTTGTTTTCACTCAGGAAAAAACTGACGCGCTGACGCAGTTCTTCCTTGATGGTTTCCATGGCCCTTACCGTCGCTTCACGCGCGGTCACATAATGGCTGGACGGGAAAATACGGAAATTGTGTATCTTGTTAAAAATCTGGCCCGTCAGCGGATCAAACAACTGAATGGTATCAATCTCGTCATCAAACAGATTGATTCTGACCGCCGTTTCACTGTTCTCTGAAGGGAACACGTCAATAATGTCGCCCCGGACACGGAAGCAGCCCCGGCTAAAGTCAAAGTCGTTGCGGTCATACTGCATGGCAATCAGGTGCGCAACAATGTCTTTTTGTGCAATCTTTTTACCCTGATGAATATGCAACACCATGCCATGGTATTCGCCTGGATCACCAATACCGTAAATGGCCGAAACAGTGGCCACAATCACGGCATCTTCGCGCTCGAGCAAGGCTTTGGTCGCTGACAAACGCATCTGCTCAATGTGTTCGTTGATGCTGGAGTCTTTTTCGATAAACAGGTCGCGCGAAGGCACGTAGGCTTCCGGCTGGTAATAATCGTAATAGCTGACGAAATACTCGACGGCATTATTGGGGAAAAACTCGCGGAACTCGCTATAAAGCTGTGCAGCCAAGGTTTTATTCGGTGCCATGACAATCGCCGGTTTGCCGGTGCGCGCAATCACGTTCGCCATGGTGTAGGTCTTGCCAGAGCCTGTCACCCCCAGCAAGGTTTGAAACTTGAGGCCGTCATGAATCCCCTGCGTCAATTTTTCAATTGCCTGTGGTTGATCCCCAGCCGGCGGAAAGGGCTGGTGTAATTCATATTTACTACCGGGGAAAGTAACGATCACAACAACAGTCTGTGCATGGGATAAATAATATACGTTCTATTTTAACTGCTTTTGCGCAGACAGGCATATGATTTACAATTTTCTCAACTACTTTGCGCCTGAACTTTTATCGCAAGTACCAGTCAGTTAAACCACAATGAATCATATTCTTTTGGGGGTCGCGTGAAATTCCTTTTAATAGCCATTCTGGCACTCGGTACACCAGCGGCGCAAGCCTACAATCAGCAAGCCCTGATGGAAGCTTACTTTGGTGTGGTCATGATCCGCGGCTACAACCAGGAAGGTGGCATGGCCTATGGTTCCGGCGTGGTGGTCAGCGACAATTCAGTGGTCACCAATTGCCATGTCTTGCGCGCAACCAAACAGCCCTGGGTCTCCCGTGGCGAAGACAGCTACCCAATCACCAGCGTACGCGCAGATGCCTGGCATGATTTGTGTCTGGTGACCACTAGCAATATGCCCTTCAAGCCAGTCCCGCGCGGCAACAGCCTGGCCTTGAGTCGCGGCCAGGAAATCACCGCGATTGGACACTCAAATGGTGTGCCTGCGCCGATCACTTCTATTGGTGAAATTCAGGGTTTGTATCCTACGCCTGCCGGCAATATGATCCGCAGCAGCGCCAAGTTCCTCATGGGAGCCAGCGGCAGCGGCTTGTTTGACATGGATGGCAAACTGGTGGGCATCAATACCTTTAAAACCGCAGGCAATGGTGGCAGCATTCACTTTGCATTGCCCGTCGAGTGGCTGGAGACCCTGGAGAAAATGCCAGCCAGTAACATCTTTCCAGTGTCAGGCAAAGCATTGTGGGAGGAAGACGAAGACAAAAAACCCTACTATATGCGTGCTGCCGTGCCCGAATCCCGTCAAGATTGGCCCGCACTGGCGCAAGTCAGCCAGCTTTGGACCCAGCAAGAAACAAGTAGTCCAGATGCCTGGTTTAGTCTGGGGCTGGCAGAAATGTCACTCAAGCACTTTGATGTCGCCGCCTCCGCCTTTAGCCAAGCCGTCAAACTGGACAAACAGTTTGTTGAGGCCTGGTTTAGACGTGGTGAAATGGCCCAGAAACTGGGCGACCAACACACCGTGCATGAGATTGAGGGCCAGTTACAACAAATAGATCCCACCCTGGTGCCTGTCTACCAGGCTTATCTCGGCTGCGGCAAACAATGTTAAATCTTCCTGTCATCATTTTCGCCTCACCGCCCCGCCCGGGGCGACCAGCTTAAAACAACTGGCGCGCCTCGCGCGCGCCTTTCACTTCCCTATCCGCTTGTTTTTGCGTAAAATATTGCGTTTTTCATTTTTTTGCAGGCTGCATACGCAGCCTGCTTATTAAGCATACGACCCAACAAGGAAGTGATCTTGAACCAAGCTGCTGCCAACGTGCTGTCCGCACGCGTGTTATCCATTAAAGAATCGCCCACCCTGGCCATTACAGCCAAAGCGGCCAAATACAAGTCTGAGGGCCGCCCTATCATAGGCCTGGCGGCAGGCGAACCAGATTTCGACACGCCACAACATATTAAAGATGCAGCCAAGGCAGCGATTGACGCCGGGTACACCAAATACACCCCTGTGAGCGGGATTCCCGCCCTCAAAAAAGCCATCGTCAACAAATTCAAGAACGAAAATGGCTTTGATTACGCAGTCAATGAAGTAATTGTTGGCGTCGGTGGCAAGCAAACCATTTTCAACCTGTGCCTGGCGGTGTTAAACCCAGGCGACGAAGTCATCGTGCCGGCCCCCTACTGGGTCAGCTATGCCGACATTGCCATGGTCGCAGAGGCAAAACCGGTGATTATCGAATGCGGGATTGAGCAAGGCTTTAAACTGCTGCCCGCGCAACTCGAAGCAGCAATCAACAGCAAAACCAAACTGGTGATGTTTAACTCACCTTCCAACCCAACCGGCGCAGTCTATAGCCTGGACGAGCTCAAGGCGCTGGGCGAGGTGCTGCTCAAACATCCACATGTGCTGGTCGCAACTGATGACATGTATGAACACGTCAACCTGACCGGCGAAAAATTCCACAACATCCTCAATGCCGCACCAGGCCTCAAAGACCGCTGCATTGTGCTCAATGGGGTGTCCAAAGCTTACTCCATGACCGGCTGGCGTATCGGTTATGCCGCAGGCCCGGCCTACATCATCAAGGCGATGGAAATCCTGCAAAGCCAGTCTACCAGCAACCCAACCTCGATTTCGCAATATGCGGCCGAGGCAGCCCTCAGCGGTTCGCAAGACTGCATCAAGCCCATGGTTGCGGCTTTCCGCGAGCGCCACAAATATGTGGTGGATCGTTTTAACGCCATGCCAGGCTTGAGCTGCCTGATGGCAGGCGGCGCATTCTATGCCTTCCCGGATGCACGCCAAGCCATTGCCAACCTGCACCAGGCTGGCAAAATCAAGGCAACCACCGATATGGCGCTGGCAGAATACCTGCTTGAAGAGCACAATGTCGCCGTGGTCCCAGGCTCAGCCTTTGGCGCAGAAGGCTACTTCCGCATCTCGTTTGCCACCAGCATGGAAAACTTACGCGAAGCATTAGACCGCATCGAGCACGCACTTAAGGTTTAACAAGATAGTCCCAAATAGACTCACCAAAAAGCGCCTGCGGGCGCTTTTTGCTTTTGCATCGCAACAATTGTTACAAAACCAGTTTAAAGCTCAAAACAAGCGTATCAGCCTAAAGCTCCATAGTTTTTCTGCGCTTTGCGCAGGGTTCAAGGTCGAGACTGCCATGCCCATCTGCAAGGTATAACGCTCGTTCGCATCGTAATGCACTTGTGGCGTCAATCGGTAACGCCAAGTACCGCCGCGGCTGATTTCCTGATTTATTTCCATGCCCAAGGTCACTCGCGTCGATGCATCATAAAACACCGAGTGATTAAGCAAATAGTCAGCCCTGGCACGCCGATTGACATCCTGTACACGCAGTCCCAGCATACTCAGCGACGACCATGGCTCATTCCATCGCTTGGCGACAATATAGGTTGCATCGACAGAAACAGCTTTACTATGTTTATGCATATCAACAAAAGCCTGCCAACCGGTGGCCATGCCACGCGCAGAGGAAACCTGCAGCGTCTGCTGAATGGCCAATTTATAGCGTTCATGCCGCGTATTCTCGATAGGCAATTCCAACTCCACCCCAATGTCGTCCGCCAGGCCATATTCAAGCTCAGGCGCCCAGCTGACATCCCCGGTCGCCGCACTCACATCCACCAGCGCATTCACCTCCAGATCGCCCTGCTTCACCCCCAACGGTCGCACCAGGTCTAGACCATAGGCTCAGGCACTCTCAACACACGGTCACTATGCGCAGCATCCGATTCAAGAAATAGCGCTTCTTCAGAAGCCTCCGAAACAAGGGCGCTGGTTAACAGCAACACATAAGCACAAACAACAGCACAGACGTTCACAATTACATTTATACAAATATAAAAACCACATCATACCAAGCAAGTGACCAACGCCCCAAGTGATTCCTCCTCACACAGGTTATTCTTGTTTGACATGCGCAGGAAAGCCTTTGGAAGCAAACAGCAATGATCAGGCGTTTGCAAAATAAACAAAGAGAGAGATAAAGAATGCATCAGGATAAGGTGATCCGATATTGCGAAGCGCTTCGCAATGCTGCAGAAAAGCAAAAAGGCCTCACATCTCTGCAAGGCCTTTTTCTATTTGGCTCCTCAACCTGGGCTCGAACCAGGGACCTACGGATTAACAGGATTCTGTTTTTTTATAATTAATAAACTAATCAATGACTTGCAGCGTCCGAATATCAATGCATTTCAGTATCAGTTAAATAAAATTAGTTTCATTCATCATAGGTTGGTTACGAATTTGCTACGTTGGTAAATGCCATTTAATATTTTTTCAAATTCAGTTAGACTCAATTTAGATTGCGTAGTTAACAACAATTAAAACTGGAATCACTATGGAAATAGTAGTTGAATCGCCCCGGCTGCATTAGATACTTTTTAGCCTCATACTTGAGGTTAATAGGAGTATTAAATGAGCAA